>NZ_JBSGVG010000036.1:0-72865 GCF_053608345.1 Nocardia sp. NPDC055050 | reverse complement strand
CCTCCCACGGAGGCGGGTTTCTGCTGTCAGAAGCCTTGCGGGGCAAAGGGATTGCCGACATCAGCCGCGAGGATCCGGGGCGGATTCTCGCGGCTGATGGGGTGTCGTTCAGGCGGCGGGGTCGGCTGCGGCCGCACCACCGGTCATGGTGGTGCGGGTCACGGGCCCGTACCACCCGCACGGCAGTTCGCAGGTGGCCACCACGTGGCGTTCGATGTCGCCGTCGAGGGACTTGCGTATCGTCTCCGCCGCGCCGGCGGGATAGCCACAGCGCGGGCATTTGCCGTAGTAGTCGAGGATCGGACGGACGCTGATCTGAATGGTCGGATGCACGGTGTGTCCTTCAGCCGGTCTCAGTCGAGGAAGAGGTCGAGCGTCGGGCTGTCGCCGCCGCCATAGCGCGACAGGTCCTCGACGCCGGACGCGGTGAGAACCTCCGCGTCGATGTAGCAGTTCCCGCTGGCCGCGCGGGCGGGTCGGGACAGGATGTCGATCGCCGCGTCGGCCATGATCTCGGGGCTGCGCGACGACGAGAGCAGATTGTCACCGTCGGCCATGTTCGCGACCGCCGAGGTAGCGATATAGGTCTGGGGCCACAGGCAATTCACGGCGATGCCCGCGTCGGCGAACTCGGCGGCCCAGCCCAGCGAGAGCAGGGTCATGCCGTATTTGGACAGCGTGTAGGCGGGGTGGGCGCCGAGCCAGCGCGGGTTCATGTTCACCGGCGGCGACACGGTGAGCACGTGCGGGTTCGCCGAGGCGCGCAGGTGCGGCAGGCAGGCCTTGGTGAGCAGGAAGGTGCCGCGCAGGTTGATCTCCTGCATCAGGTCGTACTTCTTGGCCGAGAGGCTCTCGGTCGGTTCGACGCCGATCGCACTGGCGTTGTTCACGCAGATGTCGATGCCGCCGAACCGTTCGACGGCGGTCTCGACAGCGCGCGCCACGTCGGCTTCGTTGCGCACGTCGCCGACCACGGCGACCGCCTTGCCGCCCGCGGCCTCCACCTCGGCCACCGCGGTGTGCACGGTGCCGGGTAGCCGGGGGTGCGGCTGCGAGGTCTTGGCCAGCAGCACCAGATTCGCCCCGCGCCGCGCGGCGGCCAGCGCGATGGCCAAACCGATCCCGCGGGAGCCGCCGGAGATGACCAGGGTGCGGTCGGTGAGTACGGCGTTCTCGCTGGACATCGGTCTCCTCAGTGCTGGTCCCCGCCGCGGATCGAAGCGGCATTCCCTTTCGATGGTATTGGCATTCTCATTTTTTGCAAGTACCGTAATCACTGATGAACGATCCGATACAAACCTCGTCCGGCATCCCGCTCTCGCCGGTCTACGGACCCGCGGACCTGGCCGCCGCACCGCCCGCACCGGGCGGTTTCCCATTCACGCGCGGCAACTTCGCCTCCGGTTACCGGGGTCGGTTGTGGACGTTTCGCCAATACTCCGGTTTCGGAACGGCGGAGGAGTCCAATCGTCGATACCGATATCTGCTCGACCAGGGCGGAACCGGGTTGTCGGTCGCGCTCGACCTACCGACCCAATGTGGTTACGACTCCGACGATCCGGAAGTGACCGAGGAGGTCGGTCGCGTCGGCGTCGCGGTGGACACCCTCGCCGACGCCGAGATCCTGTTCGACGGCATGCCGCTGGACAAGATCAGCACCAGCTTCACGATCAACGGCACCGCCGCGATCCTGCTGGCGCTCTACGTGGCGGCCGCCGAGAAGAAGGGCGTGCCGCGCGAGAAGCTCACCGGCACGATCCAGAACGATATTCTCAAGGAATACGCCTCGCGCGGCACCTGGATCTGGCCGCCGGAACCGTCGCTGCGGCTGATCGCCGACACCATCGAATTCTGTGCGGCCGAAGTGCCGAGATTCAACGCGATCTCGGTGGCGGGTGCGCACTTTCGTGATGCCGGCGCCAACGCGGTGCAGGAGATGGCGTTCACTCTCGCCGACGGTGTCACCTACTGCGACACCGTGATCGAACGCGGCCGGATGACGATCGACCAGTTCGCGCCGCAGATCTCGTTCTTCTTCTACACCCACGGTGACTTCTTCGAGGAGATCGCCAAATACCGTGCGGGACGCCGACGCTGGGCGACGATCGTGCGCGAACGCTACGGGGCCACCACCGACAAGGCCTCGATGTTCCGCTTCGGCTGTGTCGCGGGCGGCGCCTCGCTGTACGCGCCACAGGCCCAGAACAACCTGGTGCGGGTGGCCTACGAGTCGATGGCGTCGGTGCTGGGCGGAGTGCAGTCGATGTTCACCGCGGCCTGGGACGAGCCGTTCGCGTTGCCGAGCGAGGAGTCCGCCACGCTCGCGCTGCGGACCCAGCAGATCCTGGCCTACGAAACCGGAGTCACCCGGGTCGCCGACCCGCTCGGTGGTTCCTACTTCGTCGAGGCGCTCACCGACGCGACCGAGGCTCGCATCATCGAGATCATGGACGACCTCGAGCGCCACGGCGGCATGGTCCGTTCGATCGAGGACGGCTACCTGCAGGGTCTGATCGCCGATGAGGCCTACCAGTTGCACAAGGACGTCGAGGCCGGCACCAAACCGGTCGTCGGGGTGAACCGGTTCGTCTCCGACGAGCCCGCGCCCGAGATCGCGACCTACGAACTCGACGCCGAGGGCCGCGACCTGCAACTGAAGCGTCTCGCCAGGGTGAAAGCCGAACGCGATCCGGTGGCCGTTCGGTCCTGCCTCACCGCCTTGTCCACCGCCGCCGAAGGAAACGAGAACCTGATGCACTACCTGATCGCGTGCGCGAACGCGTACTGCACGGTGGGGGAGATGACCGCCGCGCTCAAGGGCGTGTGGGGCGAGTTCCAGCAGCCGGTGGTGTTCTGATGAGCGCCCGTGTGCTCGTCGCCAAACCCGGTCTCGACGGCCATGATCGCGGGGCCAAGATCGTCGCTCGCGCGCTGCGCGACGCCGGTTTCGAAGTGATCTTCACCGGCATCCGCCAGCGCATCGAGGACATCGTGTCGATCGCGCTGCAGGAGGATGTCGCCGTCGTGGGGCTGAGCATTCTCTCGGGTGCCCACGTCTCGCTGACCACGCGCACCGTCGAGGCGTTGCGCGCGGCGGGCGCGGGCGATATCGCCGTGATCGTCGGCGGCACCATTCCCCAGTCCGATGTCGCGCGGCTGCTCGAAGTCGGCGCGGCGGCGGTGTTCCCGACGGGCACCTCGCTCGACACCCTCGTCACCGAGATCCGGGCGCTCACCAATACCCCGTCCCCGACCTGAGCGTCGGGTCGGTCGCAGCGGCGCTGACCACCGTGGTCGCGCGAAAAGTAGTGGAAGACGGAGGAATTCGTGCGTATCGGAGTGATGATCGGGCCCGAGAAGGGCGATGCGGCCCGCAAACTGTCCCGGATGCTCGACGACATCGCGTGGGCCGAGTCGGCGGGCCTGGACACCGCGTGGATACCCCAGATCCCGACCGATTTCGACGCGCTGATCACCATCGCGCTGATGGGACAGGTGACCACCCGGATCGAGTTGGGCACCGCCGTGGTGCCGCTGCAGGCCCAGCACCCCATCGCCCTGGCCAGGCAGGCGCTGTCGGCGCAGGCCGCGGCGGGCGGACGGCTGGCGCTGGGTATCGGTCCCTCGCACCACTGGATCGTGGCGGACATGCTCGGGCTGCCCTACGAGAAACCGGCCGCGTACACCGCGGACTATCTCGAGGTGCTGAACGCGGGACTGCGCGGGCCCGGCACGGTAGACGTCGAGAACTCGACGTTCACGGTGCACAATCCGCTCGACCTCGGGCCGGTGGCCCCGGTGCCGGTGCTGGTCGCCGCGCTCGGTCCGGTGATGCTGCGCATCGCCGGCGAACAGGCCGACGGGACCATTCTCTGGATGGCCGACGAGCGCGCGGTGGGAGCCCATGTCGTGCCGCGCATCACGAAGGCGGCGGCCGAGGCGGGCCGTCCCGCGCCGCGTGTGGTCGCCGGTCTGCCGGTCTGTCTGTGCCGTCCCTCCGAGGTCGCCGAAGCCAAGGCCAGAGCGAACCGCATTCTCGGCGAAGCCGAGGTCTCACCGAACTACCAGCGGTTGCTCGAAACCGGCGACGCCCGCGACATCGGTGACATCTGCGTCGCCGGTGACGAGAGCGCGATCGCCGAGGGGCTGCGCCGATACGGCGACGCCGGGGCCACCGATCTGTCGGTGCGCCTGCTGCCCATCGGCGACACCCGCGACGAACTGGTCGCCTCCAAACGGCGCACCAGGGAGATGATCGCCGCGCTGGCAAAGGACTTACGGTGATCGGGGCGCGAGGCGAGAGCTTCCAGCTCTCGCGTGCTCGCGGCGCGCGGGGCGGGTCAGCGACCGGACCGCTGGCAGGCATCCGGATTCTCGAGGTCGGCACCATGCTGGCGGGGCCGTACGCCACCATGATGCTCGCCGATCTCGGCGCCGAGGTCACCAAGGTGGAACCGGCGGGCGGCGACATCTCACGGCAGGTGAGTGACAGCTACTTCGCCAGCCTCAACCGGGGCAAGCGCAGCATCAGCATCGACCTGAACACCGCGCGGGGCCAGGACCAGCTAGGGGAGCTGGCGGCGAATGCGCATGCGCTGCTGGTGAATCTGAAGCCGTCGGCGATCCACCGGCTCGGCTTGACCTACGAAGCACTACGCCGGTGGAACGAGCGCATCGTCTGTGTCGCGATCACCGGATTCGGTTTGGACGCCGGTGACGACCCGGCCTTCGACTACGTTATCCAGGCGGCCACCGGCATCGCGGCGCTCACCGGCGATCCCGCCGGCCCGCCGACGCTGCCCGGCTACTCCTCGGCCGACAACTCCACCGGATTGACCGCGGCGCTGGGTCTGCTCGCGCAGATCGTGTCCGGCGAGGGCGGCCAGGTGGAGGTGTCGCTGCGCGATGTGATGCTCTCGCAGCTGAACTACCACGCCTCGGCCTACCTCAACGACGGCACGGCGCCGCAGCGGCGCCCGTTCGGGGCGCACACGTATTACGTTCCCGCGCAGATGTTTCCGACCGCCGAGGGGTATCTGGCGCTGTTCATCACCCACGACGGATTCTGGCGGCGCTTCGCCGGGGAAGCGGCGGTGGCGGGGTTCGAGACGATGGTCGAGCGCGCGAGCCGGCGTGAGGAGGTGCTCGCGGCGGTTACCACCGCGCTCGCGGCCGACACCGCGGTGGGCTGGGAATCGCGGCTGCGACCACTCGGCATCCCGGCCGCGGCTGTCCGGACGCTGCCCGAGGCGCTGGAGGCGACGCCGGAGGCGCTGGTGCAGGCGGGGCCACATCGACTGGTGGGCAGTCCGATTCGGATCGCCGGGTACGAGCCCACCTATGGTCCGCCACCGCGTTTGGGCGAGCACAACATCTGATCACTCATCCGAGCCAGGGGGAGCCGGACCCCGGGACCTGTTCAGGTCCCGGGGTCCGTCGGCGCGCGCCGGGCGCTCACTCGTAGCGCACGGTGGTCTCGGCCGTGTCGGGAATCGCCTGGCAGGTGAGCACGTAGCCCTCGGCGACCTCGTCGTCGGTGAGCGCGTCGTTGACGCGCATCGTCGCCGAACCCTGGGTGAGCACGGCCATGCAGGTCGCGCAGTTTCCCGATTCGCAGGAGAACGGCGGGGTGAGGCCGCCGCGTCGCGCGCTCTCCAACAGCGTCTCGCCCGCATTGCGTGGCACGGTCACCTTCTTGCGGCCGAGGATGACGGTGACCGTGCCCGCGGTGGCGGCGAGCTCCGGCGTGGCGGTGGGTTCCGGTTCGGCTACCGCGACAACCGGTTCGGCCGCGCCGAAGCGCTCACTGAAGATCGCGCCCGGACCCGGCAGCGCTTCCTCCACCATCGCCATGAACGCCTCCGGCCCACAGATGTAGCTGTCGGCCGCGGCGTCGTCGCCGACGAAGGCGCGCACGGCGGCCGGATCGAGCAACCCGCTGTCGGCATCCAGATGCCGGAGCACCTCGAGCCGGGTGGGATAGCGCGCGACCAGTTCCTCGAGGGTGGCATCGAAGATCGCCGACGCCCGGTCACGGTCGACACACAGCAGACGCACCCGACGATCGGTCGTGGCCAGCGCGCTCTTGGCCAGCGACAGGACCGGGGTGATGCCGCTGCCGCCGGAGAAGCCGAGCAGGGGGCGCTCGCTCTCGCGCAGACAGAATTTGCCCGCCGGCCTGCTCATCTCGATCACATCCCCCTCGCTGAGGTTGTCGATCAGCCAGTTCGACACCCGGCCGCCGACGACCCGCTTGACCGTTGTCATGAGCTCGGTGTCGGTTTCGGGCGCGCTCGACATGGAGTACGACCGGAACAGCTCGACATCGTCGACGCGCACCCGGAACGTGCAGAACTGGCCGGCGACATAGGACACCGCGCCCTCGTGTGGAGCGAGGACGAAGGTGCGGGCGTCGGCTGTCTCCTTGATGATCCGGGTCACCGTCGCGCGTTGGAACAGGGGAGTTCTCGCCATGGACTGGCTCCTTCTGGTATGAAGATTCTTATGGAAAGAGAATACTATTCTCTCTTGCAAGATGGGATCTTCTCAGTCCCGGCCGCGGAGGCGAGATGAACGACCGGATCGCACTCAGTTTCGATGAGCGGCATTACACGCTCAGCGAGTTGGACGGGCTCACCGCTGGCTTGGCCGAAGCCCTGATCGAACGCGGTGTGCGCCAGGGGGATCGGGTCGCGCTGATGTCGTCGAACCGGCCGGAGTTCGTGCTCGCGGTGCGCGCGATCTGGCTGGCCGGCGGCGCGGTGGTGCTCATCAGCCCGGCGTGGAAGCGCGGTGATGTCGAGCACGCGCTGGCCGTCACCGAGCCCGCCTACGCCATCGGTGACCAGCCGGTGCTGGCCGAGCTGATGCCCACGCTCTCGCTCGACGCCCCGATCACGCCCAGCACCGCCACCTTCGCCGAACCGGTGCCATCCGAGGACGCCGTGCTCGTCTTCAGTTCGGGCACAACGGGATTGCCGAAGGCGGTGCGCCACACGCACGCGTCGTTCGCGGCCGCGGTGGAGCACTGGCGGGTGGCGCTCGGCTTCACCGGCGACGACCGGATTCAGATCGTCACCCCGCCCTCGCACATCCTCGGGCTGCTCAATATCGTGCTGGCGCTGCGGACCGGCGCCTGGATGCGCCTGCATCGCCGGTTCGATCTCGATCGGATGCTGCACCACATCGAGGCCGACCGGATCACCGTGGAGATGGCGGTCGCGCCGATCGCGCTGGCGATCGCCTCCCATCCCGACCTCGAGTCCTATGACCTGTCGTCGCTGCGCTACATCATGTGGGGCGCGACGCCGGTGACGCCGAGCGTCGCCGAGACCGTCACGCGCCGAACCGGCGTCGCGTGGGTGCCCGCCTACGGCGCCAGCGAACTGCCGGTGATCGCCTGCAATCCGCTCGAGGGCGCACGCCTCGACAGCGTGGGGCGCCCGGTGCCCGGCGTCGAGATCCGGGTGGTCTCCACGACCTCCGGCGAGGAGGTCGAAACCGGCGATACCGGCGAGATCCAGGCTCGCTCCGCGTCGTCGATGGCCGGATACCTCCCCGACGACGCGACCGCGGCGGCCTACGCCGACGGCTGGTACCGCACCGGCGATGTCGGCTATCTCGACGACGACGGCTGGTTGCGACTGACCGACCGGCTCAAGGAGATGATCAAGGTGCGCGGATTCCAAGTGGCGCCCGCCGAGGTGGAAGCCGTCCTGCACGGCCACCCGGCCGTGGCCGACTGCGCGGTCTTCGGTGTCCCCGATCCGGCCGACGGCGAGGTGATCGTCGCCGCCGTCACCACCACGGGCTCGGTCGACGCCGACGAACTCATAGAGCTGGTCGGCACCCGGCTGGCCTCCTACAAGCGGCCGCGCCGAGTGGTGTTCGTGCCCGAAATCCCGCGCCTGCCCTCCGGCAAGGTGCTGCGCCGAGTACTGAAGGAGAGCCATGGACGTCCGGCTGACCTCTGAACAGCGACAGCTGCGCGACGCCGCTGCGAAACTGGCCGACGACCTCGGCCCCGGCTCGGTCAGCGACCTGGCCGACGAACAGCGGATCGCCCGGCTCGAGAAGACGGTCGCCAGCACCGGCTGGCGAGCCCTGCGCTCCGACGGCGCCTCCGGCGTCGAAGTGGCCATCGTCGCCGAGGAATTCGGCCGCGGGCTCGTCGACGTGCCGTTCCTCGGTCCACTTCTCGCCGACGACCTCTGGTCGCCCCCCGAATCGGTACCGCACTGGACCGTCGCCGTCGACGACCGCGCGATCGACGCGCGGGGCGCCCGCCAGGCCCTGATCGTGCGAGGCGAGTCGATGCTGGCCAGCGCGGTCGCCACCGCGACGACCGGCGCCGATCAGACCCGGGCCGAGGCCGCGCTCACCGGCGTTCCGAAACTGCTCGGCGAGCTGTCCCCGGCGCAGGTCACCCAGTGGCGAGCGCTGGCGCTCGTGAGCACCTGCGCCGATCTGGTCGGCACCGCGCGCGGTGCGCACGCACTGGCCACCGACTACGCGAAAGTCCGTGCGCAATACGGCAAGACGATCGGTTCCTATCAGGCCGTCGCCCATCTGCTCGCGGAGAGTCTCGCGCTGATCGAGGGCTCGGTGAGCGTGCTGCGCCACGCCGCGTGGGCCGTGGACGCGATCGAACCCGAGCGAGCCGTGCAGGCGGCCGTGATCGCCAAACTCTATTGCGCCAGAGCGGCATTGACCGTGTGCGAGACCGCGGTGCAGGTGCACGGCGGAATCGGCAACACCTGGGAGTGCCTGGCGCACGTGTATCTACGGCGGGCGCTGACGTCCACCGAGCTGTTCCCCACGAGCCTGGAGGAGATCGACCGTGGACTTTCGTGATTCGCCCGAGGAAGCGGCGTTCCGGGAACGCTTGCGCGAGTGGCTGTCCGGTGTCGCGGGACAGTTCCCGACCTCGGGTGACGAGTACTGGGCCAAGCAGGGCGAGTGGCACCGAGCGCTGCACGCGGCGGGTTTCTTCGGGCTGTCGTGGCCGCGCGAACACGGCGGCCACGAACTGCCCCCGGTCTACGACGTCATCCTCGACGAGGAGCTCGCCCTGGCCGGCGCGCCACCGCGGCCCAGCCTGGGCTATCTGATCCAGGGTCTGGGCAGGCACGCCGGCAAGCAACTGCAACAGCGCTTCCTGCCCGGCATGATCGACGGGACGCAGCGCTGGTGCCAGGGGTTCAGCGAGCCGGACGCGGGTTCGGACCTGGCCGCGCTGCGGACCACGGCCACCCGTGAGGGCGATTCCTATGTGCTGCACGGGCACAAGATCTGGACGAGCTATTCCGACGTCGCGGACTGGTGCCTGCTGCTGGCCCGCACCGACTCCGAAGTGCCACGGCACAAGGGCATCTCGGCCTTCGTGGTGTCGATGAAACAACCCGGCGTGCAGCAGCGGCCGCTGCGCATGATGAGCGGGATCACCACCGAATTCGGCCAGGTGGCCTTCGACGGCGCGGTCGTGCCCGCCGATCAGATGGTCGGATCGCCCGGCGACGGCTGGAAATTGGCGATGACGGTGGTCGGGCACGAGCGCGAACCCTCCACGCTCGGCTACGCGGCCCGCTACGGCAAGCTGGTGCGCCAGATGGCGGCCCGGACCTCGGGCCCGCTGCCCGCCGAGCTGGCCTGGGCCGCCGTGCAGACCGAGATGCTGCGCCTGCACGTGCGCCGGCGACTGTCCGAACAACTCGACGGCGTCTCGCACGGCCCGGAGGGTTCGCTCGACAAACTGCTCATGACCTGGGTGGAACAGTCGGTCGGCCACGCCGCGCTCACCGTCGGCGGCACCCGCGATCCCGAACTGCTCAGCGCCTACCTCTACAGCCGCGCGCAGAGCGTCATGGGCGGGACGTCACAGATTCAGAAGAACATCATCGCCTCGCGCATTCTCGGATTGGGAGCCTGACCATGTACGACCTGCCTGCCGAAATCGACGTCCGCGCCGAAGGTCCGCTGCGGATCATCACGCTGAATCGGCCCGACGCGCTCAACGCGGTCAACGACGACCTGCACACCGGGCTCGCGCAGCTGTGGCCGCGCCTGAGCGAGGACCGGGAAGCCCGCGTCGCGGTGCTCACCGGCAGCGGCAAGGCCTTCTCGGCCGGCGGCGACTTCGCCTACCTGGCCGAGCTGAGCCGCGACGCGGACCTGCGCGCCAAGACGATCGCGCACGGGCGCGACCTCGTGCTCGGCATGGCGCGCTGCCGGATTCCGGTGATCGCGGCGGTCAACGGACCCGCCGTCGGCCTCGGGTGCAGCCTGGTCTCGCTCAGCGACATCGTCTACATCGCCGAGACCGCCTACCTCGCCGACCCGCACGTGCAGGTGGGCCTGGTCGCCGCCGACGGCGGCCCGCTCACCTGGCCGCTGCACACCAGCCTGCTCTTCGCCAAGGAGTACGCGCTCACCGGCGCGCGCATCCCGGCCGAACGGGCCAGGGAGATGGGCCTGGTCAACCACGTCGTCGCCGACCCGGTGGCCGAGGCGCTGGCCTGCGCCAAGCGCATCCTGGAACTGCCTCGCCAGGCCGTCGAGAGCACGAAGCGACTGCTCAACCTGCACCTGGAACGGGCGGTGCTGGCCAGTCTCGACTACGCGACCACCGCCGAGGAGATCTCGTTCCAGACCGCGGATTTCCACGCCACCATCGAGCGGCTCACCGCGGGCAAGAAGTAGCCGGACCGGACACTCGGGAGCCGTCGATGAACACTGGCCTGTCCGACGACATCGCCGAATTGATCGCCATGGCGCGCGCGGGTTCGATCCGCGCGGCCGGGCGGTTGCTGAGCCTGGTCGAGAGCGATCGCCGCGAACAGGTGCTCGCCCACCTCGATCCGGCCCCGGTGCGTGTGATCGGGCTGACCGGGCCGCCGGGCGCGGGCAAGTCCACCACCATCGCGGTCCTGGTGACCGGTTACCGCGCGCGCGGGCAGCGGGTGGCGGTGCTCGCCGTCGACCCGTCCTCGCCCTACAGTGGCGGCGCGCTGCTCGGCGACCGCATCCGGATGGCGGCGCACATCGACGACCCCGACGTCCTGATCCGCTCGGTGGCCACCCGCGGGCACCTGGGCGGCCTGGCCGCCGCCGTGCCCGCCGCGATCCGGCTGCTCGGCGCGCTCGGCTACGGCCTGGTCCTGTTGGAGACGGTGGGGGTGGGCCAGTCCGAGATCGAGATCGCCGCGGTCGCCGACCCGACCGTGGTCATCCTCAATCCCGGTGCGGGCGACGCGATTCAGGCCGCCAAAGCCGGGCTGCTCGAGGTGGCCGACATCCTCGTCGTCAACAAGGCCGACCGCGACGGCGCCGAGCAGACCGCGCGCGAACTCCACATCGAAACCGGCCTACCCATCCTCACCCTGGTCGCCTCACGCGGCACCGGGGTGGAGGAGCTGATCGAAGCGATCGAGACCTACCACCGGGCCGACACCGCCGCGCGCGGCACAGCCCGCGCGCGGGCACAGATCCTGTCGCTCGCGCAGTCACGGCTGCGCGGTCATCCCAGCCTCGGCGAGCTGGCCGCCGCCGTCGCGTCCGGCGACCGCGACCCCTACACCGCCGCGGATCAGTTGCTGGCGGAGATGACACCCTAGAACCCGCAGATCCGATCTCCACTACCGTCGACGGTACGACAGCCTCTGTCGATGCTGGTTGCTTCGCCGCGCGCAGGGTTCCTCGAGCGAGGCTTACCCGAGTTTCGGCTGAGGCGATTGGCCGGTGGCAGGCATCGACCGATCCGGGGTCACGGCGCCGCGAGCGGTGAGCTGCGGCGTCAACTAGGAGGGATAGTAAGCCCTTTCAGTGAACAGCTGCCTCTATGGAGTCCTGGTGATTCCATAGGGTGCATAGCTGCCGTGTAGCGTGCCGCGAGCGTCTCGATGGCGGCCCCTAGCTCGGGCGCGTGGCCTGCCTCTAGACGAAAATCGAGGTCCATCGCGGCGAGGTATGCCGCGAGCAGTTGCGGGCTTTGTGCGCCGGCTTCTAGCGCGCTGGTGTGCGGATTGATCGGTTCAACCGTCCAGATGCCGGTAGGTATGCGCGCTGCGACGGTTTCGGCAGGCGCGTCGACGATCACTCGGGCGGTGTAGTTCCACAGCGCGGCCATCCGTCCGCGGGTCACGAATGTCGCGAGATCGCGCGCGGGGAGGTCTCTGGCGGTGAATCGGGGCCCGGTCGGTGTCTTCGGTGAGATTCGGTCGAGGCGGTAGCTGCGCCAGTCCTGGCGATCGAGGTCGTAGCCGACGAGATACCACCGGCCGCCGCAGTGCACCAACCGGTACGGTTCGACACGACGCTCGCTGGCTCTGTCGTGCCGATCGGTGTAGTCGAAGCGGAGCACTTCGTTGCGCTCGACAGTCGCGGCGACGTCCCGGAAAATACTGGGTTCCACCGGATCTCGAGAGTTCGGTATGGCCTCAGCAACCGCGCTGATCGTGTGGAGCCGGTGACGCAGCTGGGGCGGGAGTAGCTGCTGGAGTTTGGTGGCCGCGCGGGCCGCGTCTTCGCCGATACCGACCACACCGGCACCGACGGCGGTGCGCAGAGCTACGGCTACCGCGATGGCCTCGTCGTCGTCGAGTTGCAGAGGTGGCAGTCTCGCGCCGGCGCGGAGTCGATACCCGCCTGCCACACCGGAAACAGCGTCGACCTGATAGTCGAGCCGCCGCAGGCGTGCGATGTCGGCACGGATCGTGCGGGTATTCACGCCCAGACGCGACGCCAGCTCAGCCCCGGTCCACAGCCGCTGGGTTTGTAGGAGCCCGAGTAGCCGCAGCAGCCGGACACTGGTATCGACCATGGTCACCAGCGTCTCATTTATTGCGGAGCGATTCGTGCCGCGATCGATGCCACCGTTACCGACATGACTACTTCGACACATCCATCCGCCATGCCGTTCCGACCGCTGGCGGGGCGAGGCGCCCTGGTCACCGGAGGATCGCGCGGCATCGGCCGCGCGATCACCAACCGGTTGGCCGCAGACGGCGCCACCGTGGTGTTCACCTACGCCACGAGCTCCGACGCCGCCGACACGCTGGTCGCCGAGAACACCGAATCGAACGGGCAAGTATCGGCCGTGCAGGTCGATCTCGCCGACCCCGACCAGGTCACTGCTGGGTTCGCTGCGGCGGACGAGGTGTTTCGGGCCGCGGGCGTCGGGCTCGACATTCTCGTGGCCAACGCCGGTGTGTTCACCAGCGCACCACTGGCTGAGGCGACTCTCGACGAGTGGGATCGGGTGATGGCCGTCAACGCCCGAGGCACATTCCTGACCCTTGCTCAGGCAACGCCGCGACTGCGTGACAACGGCCGGGTCATCACCGTCTCCACTGTCGGCACCCATTGGCCGAGCGCTGGGGAAGCGATCTACGCGGCCAGCAAAGCTGCCGTCGAGCAGCTCACCCGCGTCGCGTCCCGCGAGCTCGGGCACAAAGGCATCACGGCCAACACCATCTCGCTCGGCCCGACTGATACCGATCTGCTGCGTGCCAGCGCGAATCCAGGCGCCGTGGAGGGGGCCGCTGCGATGACCGCACTCGGTCGCATCGGCCAACCTACCGATATCGCCGACCTCGTGGCGCTCCTCGTTCACCCTGACAGCCGCTGGGTCACCGGCCAGAACATCCGCGCCGACGGCGGATTGACCTGACCGAATACCCGGGTGTGCCGCTGAATTCCGTCTGGGGGGTGGACGACTTCGCGTTGCTGCGTGGCCATAACTACGGCACCGTGTTGATCGACTGTGAGACGGGCGCACCACTGAAGTTTTTGCCAGGCAGAGACGCTCAGACCCTGGCGAATTGGCTGACCACGCACCCGGGGTAGAGGTGGTATGCCGAGACGGCTCCGGGTCGTACGCCGAAGGTGTTCGTCTCGGTGCCCCCGGCGCGATACAGGTCGCGGACAGGTTCAGCCTCTGGCAGAACCTGGGAATCGAACCTCCATTGGAGTTGCGCTAGATTCGAGCAAAGGTGACCTTCGCATGAGCGACCAGAACACGACCGAGTTGGCGCAATACATCACTGACATGGTGCCAGCCATGATGGCCGAGATACGGCCCCGCCTGGTAGAAGCCGCGCTGACCGGGCACCGATCGGAGACTGAGAATATCCGCCACGAGGACAATTTCCTGTCGGAGTACGACTTGTGGATGCACGGACGCTACAAGGAACTTCTCTCCGTGTACTTACCGTCGTTCATATACGCATCAGAAGAGGCTGATCCGCAAGTTGTTGGAAGCGACCCGGAACCAGATTTGTGCATCCTCGTCGATCCGCTGGATACCAGCGAATTGGCCGTTCGATCCCTGCATGGTTACACCCATATCATGGTCTACTCGCGATCTCTGAAACGGCCCGTCATTGCGGTAGTCGGCGATATTTTTCATCATGTCCAGCTATACGCGGCCATGCGAGAACCGGATGGCGCCGATAGTGCGTTCATGGTCACTGCAAGCGGCGACCGCCATGCACTGAACCAGCCTTCGCGCGCCCGGCTTCCCCAAGCGCTGGTCACGAACTACCTGATGCGTCCAGAGGAACGATTTCGCCCTCTGGCAAAGCAACAACAATTCTTCGATGCACTGAGCGCGGCATCGGCGGACGGAAAAAGGAGAGGGCGAATCGGGGTTGATTTCGGCTCTGTCAGTTTGTGCCACGTCGCTGCCGGATTCACCGATGCAACGGTGGAATTCGCCAAGGGATTTGCCGTCTGGGATCTGTCACCCGGACATTATATTTTGCACGCAGCCGGGGGCGTGACGATCGATCTCGATGGTGATCCGATCCCGCTGGACTGCGGCCTCAACAGCACAGCGGAGATCAACCAGACGATGGGTACGCGCCGAAAGTTCATCGCGGCCGGCAATCGAGTCCTCGCAGAGGAGATACGCGAAACCATGCAGCGGTGACAGCGGCTGTTGCTGTGATCTGGCGTGGTCTCGACTACCCGCGCTGTGCGGCGGGCTGGGCCGAGATCGCTTCGGCCGCTTCGGCGCCGAAGCGGACGAGGGCTTCCTGGGCGAAGGAGGCGACGAGTTCGCCTGCGACGGTGAGGACGTCGCCTCGGCCGAAGGAGCGGCCGTGTGCCAGGACCGGGCTGTGCTGGCGCAGCAGTAGCCAGTCGTTGGTGCGGAACGGGCGGTGGAACCACAGGGTGTGGGCGGTGACGGCGGAGTTGAACGTGGTGCCGTTGCCGCGCTGGCTGATGCCCTCGAGTGGGCGCAGGGCGGTGCCGATGAGGTTCAGGTCGGTGGCGTAGGCGGCCAGCGCGGCGGACAGGTTGGCGTCGACGGCGGGCGTGCGCATCCAGAACTCGTACTCGGGCAGGGCGGCGGTGGTGGCGTTGAGATCGTCGAAAGCTCTTGTCTCCCAGGGGAGCAGGTCGAAGGTGACGCGGTATTCCGGATCGAGCAGCGCGGGGACGTCCTCGATGTGCTGGAATTGCGGGCCGTCCTCGTCGACGTGCATGGATACGGCGGCGGTGGCGATGACGCGCCCGGACTGCCTGGCGACGATCGCGAGGGTGGCGAACGAGCGGCCTTCGTGCTGGCGGGTCACCTCGTAGCGCAGCGGTGCGTCGTAGCCGCCTTCCTTGGCGAAGAGGGTGTGGATCGACTTGACCGATTTGTCCGGGCAGGCGAGTTCGGCGGCGCGAACGAATTGCCCCAGGATCTGGCCGCCGAAGAGCCTGCGATAGTTCAGCGGCAGGTGGGGTCCTTCGAACACGGTCGTGGCAGGGCCGAGGTCGGTGGCGCCGTCGTCGGGCGGCGACACACCCAGATCCAGGCTGGCGAGCAGGCTGTTCCAGAGATCGGTCATAGTCGAAATATCCTATTCTACCTGAAAGAGAATTATGTTCTCACGGTGCCGGTGACGCCCGCGGCGCAGAACTCCCAGACTTCCTCGGCGGTGATCGGGCGCGCTGCCAGGTCGTCCTGGCCGCCGCTGGACTGGGCGGTGAACATCACGGTCTGCATCGTCATGGCGGCCACCCGGCGGGGATTGAGGCCGGGGCGCAGCGTCCCCGCCGACGCGGCGTCGGTCACCAGGTCGACGAAGAGCGCGAGTAGTGGTGCGTGCGCGACTTTCACATGGGCGGGATGAGTGACCAGCAGGCGCGGCGCGAAGTCGGTGAACAGCGGGTGGCGATCCCGGGGATCGGACCGGCACAGCGAGAACAGCAGCTGTACTGCGACTCCGAGCCGGGTCAGCGGATCGTCCTCCTCGGCCGCCGCGAGGCGGATCTGCTCGGCCGTGCGCAGCAGCGCGTCTTCGAACAGGGCGAGCAGCAGTTCGTGCTTGCCGTCGAATTGCAGATAGAAGCTGCGCAGCGACTGGCGCGACCGCTCCACCACCTCCTGCACGGTGAAATCGGTGCTGCCGTTCTCGGAGATGATCGCCTGGGCCGCTTCGAGGAAGCGCTGCACCCGCTGTTCGGCCCGCAACCGGGTGGACTTGATCGACCGTTCCACCGCGCGTTGTTTCCAGGCGGGTTCCGCGCGCTCACTCATAGCTGCACCAGCCGCGCGGCCGTGCCCGAAGCGCGCGCGATGGCGCCCGCCTCGCGGACCAGTTCGCGGGAACTGCCGAGCAGTCCGTCCAGGACCAGCACCCGGCGGATGTGGCGATGCAGATCGTGTTCGGCGGTGAAGCCGATGCCGCCCAGCGTCTGCTGACAGTGCCGCGCGGTGATCAGGGCGGCCCGCCCCGCGGCGGCCTTGGCCAGCAGCGAACCGAGATCGTCGGTGGCCGCGGCTAAGGTGGCCTCGGCGCCCTCGATCGCGACGAAGGTTTCGGCGAGGCGGTGCCGGATCGCCTGGAACGAGGCCACCGGCCGCCCGAACTGCACGCGATCGACGGCGTGGGTGCGGGCGAGGGTCAGCATGGCCCGGCTCGCGCCGGTGAGCCACCAGCCCAGCGCCCGCCGGCCCTCGGCCAGTGGGATCGGCGTCCCCGCCGGGACCGCGCGGATCGGCAGATCGGCGTCCAGGGTAGGGGATCGGTCAGCGCCGGACGCGTCGTCGGCGTGGTCCCAGCGCACCCAGGTCCCCCCGGACCAGGGCAGCGCGACCGGGTCGTCGGCGGACAGTCCGCCCGCCACCCGGATGACGTCGTTGAGCAGCGGCGCGTGCGCGCCGGTCTCGCCGAGCAACCGGAACACCAGGGGGACAGTGGCATCAGGCGCGTCGGTCAGCATCTCCTGCCAGCCCAGGTCGACGAGCGCTGTGTGCAGCTCCGCGCCGGAGGCGTCGCGCATGGTCTTGCGCAGCGTCTGAGCCAGCAGATCGAGTTCGGCAGCATCCACGGTTCACTCTTTCCCCAGGTCGAGCAGTCGACGCGCGATGATGTTGCGTTGGATCTCGGCGGTGCCGCCGTAGATCGTCGCGGCGCGCGAGTACAGGTATTCCGCGCGCCACGGTGAATCGGCGAGCTCGATGACGCCGGGCAGCAGATCGCGGACGGTGTCGAACAGGTGCTGTTCGGCCGTGGCGAGCAGCACCTTGTCGACGGAGGTCTCCGGCCCCAGCTTGCCGCCGGCCGCCAGACGTTCCTGCGTCGCCAGCGAGCGGCAGCGGATGGTGTGCAGGGCCAAGTGGACGGCGCCGAGTTCGGCGTCGTCGTGGCCGGCCCGGTCGTCGTGCGCGGTCTGCTCGAGCAGCTGGTCGAATCGCGTGTAGAGATAAGCGATCCGGTGCCAGAAGCAGGTGGAGCGCTCGTGTGGGAGCAGATCCATCGCGATCCGCCAGCCGTCGCCCGGTCGGCCGAGCATGCGGTCGGCGGGCACGACGACCTCGTCGAAGTACACCTCGGCGAATTCGTCGATGCCGTGCATCGTGCGCAACGGCCGCACGGTGATGCCGGGGGAGTCCATGTCGACGAAGAACGCGGTGATCCCGTCGTGGCCGATTCCGGTGCGGGTCAACAGGACACAGCGCGCCGCGTACTGGGCGAGACTGGTCCACACCTTCTGGCCGGTGATCACCCAGTGATCACCGCGCTGCTCGGCCTTGGTGCTCAGGGACGCGAGATCGCTGCCCGAGCCGGGCTCGGAGAACCCCTGGCACCACTGTTCCCGGCCGCTGAGCAGTCGCGGCACCATTTCCGCTGCCAGCTGCGGGCCGGCGTAGGAGATCATCGTGGGCGCGAGCACCTCGATCATGGAGTAGATGCCGGGCTCGGCGAGGTCGCGGGTCGCGACCTCCTCGCCGAGGATCGCCCGCAGCACCGCCGGTCCGCCGAGACCTCCCACCTCGGCGGGCCAGCCGTACCGCATCCAGTCCGCGTCGAAGAGCGCGCGCCGGACCCTGGCCAGTTGCTCGACCTGTGCGTCGAGCGAATGGTCGGGCCCCGCGGACAGGTCGTTCGCGTCGAGCCAGGACCGCAGACCGGTCCGGAAGTCGGCGCGGTTCACGCACTCGGTCGTTCGAAGGCGTGCGGACGGCCGGAATCGTGGTCGCCGTTGCGACGGATGAACGTCATGGCCCTGGTGCGCAGCCGCCAGCCCGCGTCGGTGCGCGCGTAGGTGTCGCTGTAGTAGCCGATCCGCATGTCGTGGGTCGACTGCTCGATGAAGCACAGCGGCTGGGTGCCGCTGGCGGTGTCGCCGTCGATCTCCAATGCCGGTGTGCCGGTGAGGAACAACCCCTTCGGCGCCGCGGCGACGAGATCGGGGAACTCGTCGAGCGGGTAGGTGTCGCCGAAAGCGCTGTAGTTGCCGTCGGGGGTGAACACCGCGATCAGGCCCTCGATGTCGCCCTTGGTGATGGTGACCGCGTACCGCGCGAGCAGCTGTTCCAGCTCGATCACGTCGTCAA
Source organism: Nocardia sp. NPDC055050 (assembly GCF_053608345.1). Classification (NCBI taxonomy): domain Bacteria; kingdom Bacillati; phylum Actinomycetota; class Actinomycetes; order Mycobacteriales; family Nocardiaceae; genus Nocardia; species Nocardia sp. NPDC055050. Next base: position 54,033 of record NZ_JBSGVG010000036.1, on the reverse strand, counting down.
TTCTGGACAAAGACTTTTCCGCCTTTCATCACGAACCGCACCCGCTGGGTGACGGTGATGTCGGTGAGTGGGTCGCCGGGAACCGCGATGATGTCGGCGAGCAGACCCTCGGCCAGCCGGCCCCGGTCGGTGACATCGATCAGTTCGGCGGCCGTGGTGGTCGCGGCGCGCAGCACGGCCAACGGGCTCATGCCGCGGTCGACGAGCGCGACCAGCTCGTCGGCGTTGCGGCCGTGCGGGATCGCGGGGGCGTCGGTGCCCACCGCGATCTTCACCCCGGCCTTGTAGGCGGCCAGCACCGAGGTGCGGGCGCGCGGGAACATCTGTGCCGCCTTGGCCTGGAGCTCCGGCGGTGCTTTCGACACGTCCATGGCGTCGGCCAGGCGGGTGGTCGGCACCAGGTAGGTGCCCTTCTCGACCATCAGGGCGATGGCGTCGTCGTCGATCAGGAAGCCGTGTTCGATGCAGTCGATCCCCGCCTCGACCGCGGCGCGCACCGCGTCGGCGCCGTGGGTGTGGGAGGCGACCCGCAACCCGCGCCGGTGCGCCTCGTCGACGATCGCCCGCAGTTCCTCGGACGAATAGTGTTGCGCCCCAGGCGCTCCGGTGAGCGACATGACGCCGCCGGAGACACAGACCTTGATCAGCTGCGCGCCGTGCTTGATCTGGTACCGGACCGCCTTGCGCACCTCATCGACACCGTTGGCGATGCCCTCCTCGATGCTGAGTTCCAGCACGTGCGGGGCGAACGCGGCGAACATCGTCGGATCGAGATGTCCGCCGGTCGGGGTGATCGCGTGCCCGGCGGGCACGATGCGCGGACCGTCGACCCAGCCTGCGTCGATGGCCTTGCCGAGCGCGACGTCGAGCAGATACCCGCCGGTCTTGACGAACAGACCGAGGTTGCGCACGGTCGTGAAACCGGCCCGCAGCGTGCGGCGGGCATTGCCCACCGCACGCAGCATTCGCAGCGGGGGATCATCCTGAACGCTGGAGGCCAGCCCGGTCTCGCCGCGCCCGCCCATCAGGAGGTTGACCTCCATGTCCATCAGGCCGGGCAGCAGGACGGCGTCGCCGAGGTCGATGATCTCGCCCTCGGGTTCGCCGCCGAGGCCGACGATCCGATCACCCTCGATCCGGATGACTCCTGGTCGGACGATCTCGCCGGTGTCGATGTCGAGGTACCCGGCAGCCAACAGCGTCAGCATGATCAGACCACCGGCTCCCGGATGAGGTGGACCATGGCGGCGCCGGAGTCGGGCACCCGCGCCTGCTTCCAGACCTCGACGGGGAAGGACACGTTCACCAGCGACTGCATCAGATGCAGCAGTGCGCGGGCATCCTCGGGCAGGTCGTCGAGCGGGAACTTGTCGCAGTAGGTGATCGCGTCCTCCAGCCGGGGGAACGCCTTGTCGTAGAACTCCTGCATGTCGGGCATGCTCGAGGCGAGACGCTTGGTGTAGCGCTGCGGCTCGGTGGGCAGGACCCAGTCGGAGAACTGCTCCAGATCAGCGAATTCAGCGGGCAGCAGTGGCATCTCGGTACTCCTGAACCTTGTCCTTGGCGACCTTGTGCAGGTGGCGCAGCAAGATCTCCTGGTCGTTGAGGGGGAAATCGGACACGATGCGGGTGGCCAGCATCGTCTGGGTGGCTTCGAGGGTGTTCGCGTCCTGCAGCGCGTACTCCTTGAAGGTGACCGCGGCCAGCTCCTGGCCCAGGCGTTCGCGCGCGGTCTTGGGCGGCACGAAGTACAGGTTCGCCTCGAAGATGTGCTTGTTCACCGCGGTCGGCCAGTAGTGGTAGGTGAGGTACCAGCCGGGCTCCCAGAACAGCAGCGACATGTTCGGGAAGATCTCGAACTCGTCGACGCCCCAGGCCCGGTGGCGGGCGGGGTTGATGCCCTCGGGCAGCTTGTCCAGGCCCTCGATGTCGGGCTTGTCCCACGGTCCGAACAGGCCGCTGCGCAGCACGCGCTCGATCGGCTTGACCATGTTGGGGTCCTTGGGCGGGGCCATGCCGCCCCACGAGGAGATCATCGAGTGCGGGCTCTGCAGCTCGTAGTGCAGCGCCTCGTAACCGGTGCCCGCCAGCTTGTCGGCCTCGTCCTTGACCGCCTGCTTCATGTGCAGGATCGGCGCGTGGTAGAACTCGGCGAACGCGTCGATGAACAGCTTCCAGTTGCTGCCGATCTCGGCGCGGTAGCTGTAGACCTCGGTGAACTCGTGGAACGGGTAGCCTTCGACGCCGGCGACGAGGGTGCCCAGGTACTCGGTGAGCGGCGGGGCGTCCTCGTCGAGGTTGACGAAGATGAAGCCCTCCCATACCTCGCAGCGCACGGTCTTGAGGCCGTAGAGCTGCTTGTCGAGGTCGAAGAACTCCTTCTCCTGCTGGACGAAGTTCACCTCGCCCTCGAGGCTGTAGCGCCAGGCGTGGTACTTGCAGGTGAACTGGCGGCACGTGCCCGAGGTCTCCTCGTTCGGGAAGTCGTCCCAGACCAGCTTGTTGCCGCGGTGGCGGCAGATGTTGTGGAACGCCCGCACGACCTGATCGTTGCCCTTGGCGATGATGAGCGAGGTGCCGACCGAGGGCAGTTCCCTGGTGAAGTAGCTGCCGACCTTCGGAAGTCGTTCGACGCGACCGATATTGAGCCAGGTCTTCTTGAAGATGGCGTTGCGCTCGTCCTCGTAGAAGTCGGGGTCGATGGAGTCGGTGTAGTCCACCGGCTCGGTGCCGAGCTCGGGGTAGTGCTCCGTCCAGCTACCCGCTGTCGGCTTGGTGAAGTGGGCCAAAGGATTACCTTTCCGTGTGTTCGACTTCGACGCCGAAGGTGTTGAAGGCCATGGCCAACATGCCGTAGCCGCCGACCGTGAAGACCAGATCCATGCACTGCCGCTCGTCGAGGTGCGCGCCGAGGGCGGCCCAGGTCGAATCGGACAGGTTCGCTGTGGTGTCGAGTTCGTCGGTCGCGGTGAAGATCACGCGATCGAACTCGTCGGTGGGAGGCCCGCCCTGCGCCGCCGCGATATCGGCGGCGCTCACGCCGGACTCGTGGGCCATCTCCACGTGATGGGCCCACTCGTAGGCGCAGCCGCGTCGATGGGCGACGCGCAGGATCGCCAGTTCGCGTACCCGCGCCGGCAGTGTCGACCGGAACAGCAGGTGCACACCGAGGCTCAGGTAGGCCTTCGTCAGGTCTGGATGGCGGACCAGGGTGGACAGTGCGTTTCCGGCGTCCGCCGGGTTCTGCCGGTCCCGGGGCAGCAGGCCGGACAGGGCGCGCTGAACCTGCTCGTCCCATTGGTCCGCCGGCAGCGGGGGTAGGCGCATCACTGCCTCCTCTCGATTCGGAGAATCACATTCTCGTATTTGAACTGTAAGATTTCCACGGGTTGGGCGGATAGTCAACGGGTCATTGATTCTCGCTGAATGAGAAGCTAGTTTTCATTGAGAGAGAGCGACGTAACCTCAGGAAGGGAGATCCACCATGACCGCAGTGCCACTGCGTCCCGGTGATCAACTCGCCAGCACCGTCTGCGGTACGCGAGTGGTGGTGATCCGGGTACCGGCCAACCGCACGCCCGTGATCACCTGCGGCGCGAGCCCGATGATCCCTGCCGTCAATGCCCCCACGGTCGCCGCGAGTGGTGCGCCGAGCACGGTGATCGGCAAGCGATATGTGGATGTGGCCGAGCACGTCGAGGTGCTGTGCATCGCGGCGGGCGCGGGCTCGTTGAGCTGCGACGGCGAGCCGATGACGGTGAAGGCGGCCAAAGCGCTGCCCGCCTCGGATTGATGGGGGAAGTACGCATGGCCGGTGGGATGAGTTTCGCGCTGAGCGAGGATCAGCAGCTGATCCGCGACTCGGTCGCCGAGCTGATGAAGAAGTTCGACGACAAGTACTGGATGGAGCGCGATCAGGCCCACGAGTTCCCGGCGGCGTTCTACGACACCATCGCCGCGGGCGGCTGGCTCGGCATCACGATTCCGCCGGAGTACGGCGGGCACGGGCTGGGGATCACCGAGGCGTCGATATTGCTCGAGGAGGTCGCCCGCTCCGGCGGTGGGATGAACGCGGCCACCGCGATTCACCTGTCGATCTTCGGCATGCATCCGGTGGTGGTGCACGGATCCGAGGAACTCAAGCGCCGGACCCTGCCCCGCATCGTCAGCGGTGATCTGCACGTGTGTTTCGGGGTCACCGAACCGGGTGCGGGTCTCGACACCACCCGGATCAGTACGTTCGCCCGGCGCGAGGGCGATCACTACGTGGTCAACGGGCGCAAGGTGTGGATCTCCAAAGCCATGGAGTCGGAGAAGATCCTGCTGCTCACGCGCACCACCCGGTACGAGGACGTCGAGAAGAAGACCGACGGCATGACCCTGTTCCTCACCGATCTCGACCGCACCAAGGTCGACATCCGGCCGATCGCGAAAATGGGTCGCAACGCCGTCACCTCGAACGAACTGTTCATCGATGACCTGCGGATTCCGGTCGAGGACCGGGTCGGCGAAGAGGGCATGGGGTTCCGGTACCTGCTGGACGGGCTCAACCCCGAGCGGATGCTGATCGCCGCCGAAGCACTCGGCATCGGCCGGGTCGCGCTGGATCGGGCCGTGCGCTACGCCGGTGACCGCGAGGTCTTCGGCAGGCCGATCGGGATGAACCAGGCCATCCAGTTCCCGCTCGCCGACTCGTTGACCCATCTCGACGCCGCCGAGCTGGTCCTGCGTAAGGCCACCTGGCTCTACGACAACGGCCAACCGTGCGGTCGCGAGGCGAACACCGCCAAGTATCTGTGCGCGGAGGCGGGTTTCACCGCCGCCGATCGCGCGCTGCAAACCCACGGCGGGATGGGTTACGCCGAGGAGTACAACGTCGCCCGCTACTTCCGCGAGGCGCGCGTGATGAAAATCGCGCCGATCAGTCAGGAAATGATCCTGAACTACCTGGGATCGCACACGCTGGGAATGCCGAGGAGCTACTGAAATGACCGTCAACACAGCACTGTTCGATCTGACCGGACGATCGGCACTGGTCACGGGCGCGGCAGGCGGCATCGGTGCCGCTGTCGCGCGGGCCCTGGCCACCGCGGGCGCCGCGGTGCTGGTCACCGATGTCGACGGCGCCGCCGCGGCCGTGGTCGCGGAGAAGATCGTGGCCGAGGGCGGCACCGCTCGCAGCGCGGCGCTCGACGTGCGCGACCGGGCGTCCGCGGACGCGGCCGTCGCCGCGGCGGCCGAGCTGGCCGACGGGGTGCTGCACATTCTGGTGAACAACGCCGGTGTGACCGCTCCGGCCATGTTCGCCGAGACCAGCGAGGAATCGGTGTCGCTGTTGCTCGACATCCACCTGATGGGCACATTCCGGTGCTCGCAGGCCGCGCTGGCGAAATTGGCGACCGACGGTACCGGCCGGATCATCAACGTCACTTCCTCGGCGGGCATCGTCGGCACGCTCGGCCAGGTGAACTACTCCGCGGCCAAGGCCGGCATCATCGGCGTCACGAAGTCGCTGGCGCGCGAGCTGGCCCGCAAGCAGATCCTGGTGAACGCGCTCGCCCCGCTGGCGGCGACTCCGATGACGAGCACCCTGCGCACCAACGAGAAGTTCTCCGCGCAGATGCTGAACCGAATTCCGTTGCGCCGCTGGGCGGAACCGGATGAGGTGGCGGGCGCCTTCGTGTTCCTCGCCTCCGACGCGGCCTCCTTCGTCACCGGGCAGGTGCTGCCGGTCGACGGCGGCATGGTGATGTGATGGCCGCACACGCGGCGGCGGACCCCGCGCCGTTGGCCGGTGTCACGGTGGTGGCGCTGGAGCAGGCGGTGTCCGCGCCGATGTGCACGCGCACCCTGGCCGATCTCGGTGCGCGGGTGCTGAAGATCGAGAACCCGGACGGGGGCGATTTCGCCCGGTACTACGACGATGTGGTCGACGGCCTCGCGGCGCACTTCGTCTGGGTGAATCGTGGCAAGGAATCGGTGGCGCTGAACCTGAAATCGCCGGCCGGAATGGAGGTGCTGCACCGGCTGCTCGACCACGCCGACGTGCTCGTCTCCAATCTCGCTCCCGGCGCCACCGCGCGGCTCGGTATCACCCCGGCCGACCTCGAGCACAGCCATCCCGATCTGATCGCGGTCGAGATCGACGGCTTCGGCGCCGGCGGCCCACTGTCGGGCAAACGCGCGTACGACCTACTGGCACAGGCGGAATCGGGAGTGTGCGCGGTGACCGGTGCGGCGGGCGCGCCCGCCAAGCCCGGTCCACCGGTCGCCGATGTCTGCTCCGGTCTGTACGCGGCGATCTCGATCCTGGCCATGCTGTCCGCGCGCGACCGGCGCACCCGGAAGGGGGCGGCGGTCACGGTCAGTCTGTTCGACACGATGGCCGAGGTGATGGGCTACCAGCTCACCTACACCCGGCACTCCGGCATCGATCAGCAGCCGCTCGGCATGAGTTCGCCCGCGGTGGCGCCCTACGGCGCGTACCCGACCGGTGACGGGCAGACCGTCGTGCTCGGCACCACCAATGACGGGGAATGGCAACGTCTCTCGCGTGAGCTGCTGGGACGAGCGGATCTGGCCGACGACCCACGATTCCGGAGCAATTCCGACCGGGTTCGTCATCGCGAGGTGCTCGACGCCGAGATCGGCGCGTGGTGCGCCGGCCACGACCTGGCCCACATCCAGCAGGCCGCCGACACCGCGGGCATCGGCAACGCCCGCTACAACACCCCGAGCGAAGTGCTGGATCATCCCCAGCTGACCGAGCGCGATCGCTGGCGTCGGATCGATACCCCGGTCGGGCAGATCCCGGCGCTGCTCCCGCCCCCGATCATCAGCGGGTTCGATCCGCCGATGGGCGCGGTGCCCGCGCTGGGCGAACACACGAACGCGGTGCTCGCGGAGTTCGGTCTCACCGACGACGAGATCGCCCTGCTGCGCCTGCACCGTCTCATCGCCACGGCCGCGCCCTGATGGATCAGATCCTGCTGACCGAAGACCGCAACGGGGTGCGCACGCTGACCCTGCATCGTCCGCACCGCAAGAACGCGATCAATCGCGAACTGTGGGCGGCGCTGCGGGAGGCACTGGACGCGGCAGGCCGCGATCGCGACGTCCGCGCCCTCGTGCTCACCGGCGCGGGCGGGGCCTTCTGCTCCGGCGCGGATATCGCCACACCCGACCCCAGCCATCCCCTGCACAAGTTGCGCGCGCTCACCGATGTCGCGCTGCTGCTGCACGAGTTGCCGATTCCGACGATCGCCAAGGTGCACGGGGTGGCGGTGGGCGCGGGCTGGAATCTGGCACTGGGCTGCGATCTGGTGGTCGCGACGCCGGAGTCGCGGTTCTCGCAGATCTTCACCCGTCGCGGGCTCTCGCTCGATCTCGGCGGGTCCTGGTTGCTGCCCAAACTCGTGGGACTACAACAGGCCAAGCGGCTGGCGCTGCTGGCCGAGACGATCGACGCCGAGCGGGCGCACGCGCTGAACCTGGTGACGTGGGTTGTCGCCGAATCCGAGCTCGACGCCTTCGTCGTCGAGCTCGCCGAACGGCTCGCCGCCGGACCGCCGGTGGCGCTGGCCCAGACCAAGGCACTGCTGAACGAGGGCGCGGACCGCACCCTGCGCGACGCGCTGGCCAATGAGGCCCGGGCGCAGGGGGTGAACTTCGCGACCGCCGACGCACCGGAGGCCTTCGCGGCGTTCGCGGCCGCCCGGGAACCGGAGTTCACCGGCCGCTGGGCGATCGCCCGGCAGACCGAACACAACGATGACTAGTTCGAATGGAGAGCGCCATGCGTGAGGTAGTAGTGGTCGAGGCGGTGCGCACGCCGTGGGGCAAACGCAACGGCGGACTGGCGGGGACCCATCCGGCGGATCTGTCCGCGGTGGTGCTCAGCGCACTGATCGAGCGCACCGGGATCGACCCGACCGTGATCGACGACGTGATCTGGGGCTGTGTCTCCCAGGTCGGTGACCAGTCGAGCAATATCGGGCGTTACGCGGTGCTGGCCGCCGGATGGCCGGAGAGCATTCCCGGCACGACGGTGAACCGGGCGTGCGGCTCGAGCCAGCAGGCGGTGGATTTCGCTGTGCAAGCGGTGATGTCGGGGCAGCAGGATGTCGTCGTCGCGGGTGGGGTCGAGGTGATGAGCCGGGTCCCACTCGGCGCGGCGAAGGAGGGTGGGGCCCCCTACGGCCCGAAAGCCCGTGCGCGCTATGAGGATTTCTCGTTCAACCAGGGCATTTCCGCGGAGCTGATCGCCCAGAAGTGGGGGCTGGATCGTCATCGGCTCGACGAATTCGCCACGCTCTCGCACGAACTGGCCGCGGCCGCCCAGGACCGTGGCGCGTTCGACGCCCAGCTCGTGCCCGTCGAGACCGAAGCGGGGACGGTGACCGCCGACGAAGGCGTGCGCCGTGGGACGACACCCCAGACCCTGGCCAAACTCAAGCCGGCCTTCCAAGCCGACGGCGTGATCCACGCGGGTAACTCCTCCCAGATCTCCGACGGCGCCGCCGCCGTGCTGGTGACGACACCGGAGCGGGCCCGCGAACTGGGGCTGACACCGCTGGTGCGCTACCGCGCGGGCGCGGTGACCGGCGCCGACCCGGTACTCATGCTGACCGGTCCGATTCCGGCGACCGAGAAGGTCCTGCGCAAAGCCGGTCTCGATCTCGCCGAGATCGGCGTCTTCGAGGTGAACGAGGCGTTCGCGTCGGTGCCGCTGGCCTGGCTCGCCGAAACCGGCGCCGACGCACAGCTGCTCAACCCGCTCGGCGGCGCCATCGCGCTCGGTCATCCGCTTGGTGGTTCGGGGGCGGGTCTGCTCACCCGGATGGTTCATCACATGCGCGACAACGGAATTCGCTACGGCCTGCAAACGATGTGTGAGGGCGGCGGCACCGCCAACGCCGCCATCGTCGAACTGGTCGCCTGAGCAACAAGGAGACATCGGTGCGCCGAGACATCTACACCGAGGACCACGAAGCCTTCCGCGGGCTGGCCAGGGAATTGATCGACAAGGAGATCGCGCCCCACTACGCCGAGTGGGAAAAGGCCGGGCAGATGCCGCGCGAGGTCTTCGAAAAGCTCGGTGCCCTCGGCATTCTCGGCGTCGCCATCCCACCGGAGTACGGGGGAGCGGGCCTGCGGGACTACCGCTACAACGCCGTCCTGCAGGAGGAAGCGGCGCGGGCGCTGGTGACGCTGAGCACGGTGCGCACCCAGCTCGATGTCATCCTCCCGTATTTCCTGGCCTATGCCGACGAGCAGCAACGTGAACGCTGGTTCCCAGGGCTGGCGAGCGGTTCGTTGCTGACCGCCATCGCGATGACCGAACCCGGCACCGGCTCCGATCTGGCCGGGATGCGCACCTACGCGGTGCACGACGGCGACGACTATCTGCTCAGCGGCGCGAAGACGTTCATCACCGGCGGCCTGCTCGCCGATCTGGTGATCGTGGTGGCGCGGACCTCGACCGATCCGGAGAACCGGCGCGCGGGTCTGACCCTGCTGGTGGTCGAGGACGGCATGCCCGGCTTCGAGCGCGGGCGGGTGCTGGACAAGATGGGCTGCAAGGTGCAGGACACGGTCGAGTTGTCGTTCGACGCGGTCCGGGTTCCCGTGGCGAATCGGCTCGGGACCGAAGGCGAGGCCTTCGGCTACCTCGGCAACAATCTGTCGCAGGAACGGATGACGGTGGCGGTCGGCTCGGTTGCCCAGGCGCGGGCCGCGATCACCGCCACGATCGACTACGTCAAGGAACGCAAGGCCTTCGGGAAACCGGTCGCGTCCTTCCAGAACACCAAGTTCGAACTCGCCGCGATGTCGGCCGAGGTCGAGGCGGCGCAGGCCATGGTGGATCGTGCCGTGCTGGATCTGGTCGATGGTGAACTGTCCGGCCCCGACGCGGCACGCGTGAAGCTGTTCACCACCGAAGTGCAAGGCCGGGTGGTCGATCGGTGTCTGCAGCTGTTCGGTGGTTATGGCTATATGAGCGAGTACCCGATCGCACGGTTGTACACCGACGCGCGGGTGGCCAGGATCTACGCCGGAACCAGCGAGGTCATGAAGGTGATCATCGCCAAATCCCTCGGCCTCTGAGATACCGACGAAATCCGCCCCACGACAATCCTTGTCGTGGGGCGGATTTCGTTGATCGGCGATCTCAGCGGCGCGCGATCACGCATTCCTCGATGAACGACATCACCCGGAGGTGATAGGCGGTCGCCGAATGCCCCATGCTCAGATTGTGGCCCGCGTCGGCCTGCTCGTGGAGCAGCACGCGCGGCGCGGCCGTGAACAGCGCGGTGATCTCGCCCAACGCGAGTGGGTCGGTGCGCCAAACCTTTTCGTACGCGCCCACGGTGAACTGGACGGGAACGCGGACCTTCGCGGCGGTGTGCTCGAAATCGTGCGCCACCCACTGCGGCATCATGGTGGCCTCGTACGCTGGGCCCGGCGACGCGATCGCGGCGCCACCGAAGACCTCGGCCGGGTACAGACGGCTCGGCTGCCAGAGCAGTTCGCGCAGACGTTCGCCGCGCCCCGGCCCGGCCGCTGTCAGGTTGCTGATGGCTTCGGGGTGGTGTTTCCTGCCGGTGCCGGCGAGTTCGATGCCGAGCAACTGCGCGCCGCGCTCGTCGGCGGCCATCCGGACGGCCAGTTCACACCCGGCGGAATGCGCGAGGATGAACATCCCCGCTCCGCGCTCGCGCGTCCCGAGCACGCGCTCCACCAGGGCGTAGGCGAGGTCGACGCGGCGGGCGGCCGGTGCGATGTCGGCCGCGTGCGGCGCCGAACTGCCGTAGCCGGGGCGGTCGATCGCGACCACCGTGAACCCGAGCGCGGGCGCGGTGCGCAACAGCGACAGCCGGGGGTGGCCGGGGCAGTCGAAGTAGGCGGAGGTCGTCACGCCGCCGTGGACGGCGATGATGACGGCGCGCGGGTCGGCCGCCTCGGCGACCGTGGCCGACATCGGGATTCCGTCGATATCGACGACGTAGGAGCTGATCGGTACCTCGTGCGGTAGCCGCACCAGATCGGAACCGGCACTGGTCATGGTGTGGAGTCGCCTTCGGAGTCGGTGGGGGTGAGGGTGAGATGGCCCGCCTCCGCGGAGACGAGCACGGCACAGGCAGCGATCGTGAGATCCGGCAGCACCGCCGTGCCGTAGTGGTAGGCGTACGCGCGCAGGCGCCCGATGACGGTGATGCCGCCGCTGGGCAGCGGGAGAGTTGTCCCAGTCATGAGACTCCCCATTCAATTGTCGGAAAGATCCAGGGAGCGGATCGCAATGTCACCGATTCCGGCCTGTTGCTAGACTGCATTCTCTAATATGAGAATCACATTATCACCTAGGTCGGGAGAGCACGATGCCGTTGATCGCTTCGGTCGGTACCTATCTGCCGTGCTGGGGTACCGCCGAACAGCGCGTACCCGGTGACGACGAGGACGCGATCACCCTCGCCGTCGAAGCGGGGCGGGCCGCGATCGCCTCGGGGGCCGGGGTGGAGCACGTCGTGCTGGTCAGCCGGGATCTGCCGCTGCTGGAAGGCGGCAACGCCGCGGTACTGCTGGCAGGCCTCGGTCTGGATTCCGAACTGGAGGTCACCGAGCGGCTCGGCGGCGCACCCGCGACCCTCGACGCACTCGGCTCTTCGCGGCCGCGAACCCTGGTGATCGGCGTCGACCTCGATCCGGCCGGCGCGGCCGCCGCGGTGACGGGCGAACGAGGACTGCAGGTGCGCACCGCGGCGCGCGTCGCCCGGAGTCTGCCGGTCCGGACCCGCTACGCCACCGGCGTCGTGCACGACTACGGCGACCCCCGACTGTTGCGCGAACGCGGACTTCTCGGGTCACTGGCCGCGTCCTGGCTCGACACCCCGGTCGCGGTGGCCGGTGTCGATCACGAACAGGCCACCGACCTCTGTATCGGCACCCCGCCGCCGCTGCCTACCTTGGGGGCGAGTTCTGGATTGTTCGCGCTGGCGGCGATGGTGGACGCGGGACAGGCCGGCCCGCTGGTCGGAGTGGAACAGGGCAGTCTGTCCGGCGTCACGGTCGCGGCGGGCGCGGTGCCGGTGCATCGGCGCGAACCGCCGCCGCGGGAGAAACCGGTGACGAGCTTCGTGCCCGGGGCCGACATCCCGATCTCGCTGGCCGCCTATGAGCGCGCGTTCGAGGCGAAAGTGCGCTGGGCGGCCGGACGCCACGACGGCACCGACGAACTGGACTTCCCACCCCGCTATCGGGTGGACGACGACGGCACTTTGCGCACCGACTACACGCTGGTGCCGTTGCCCCGCACCGCCACCGTGTACACGTCGGTGACCGTGCACGTGCCGGTGCCCGGGCTGAAAACGCCGTATTCGCTGGTCATCGTCGAACTCGACGAGGTCGGCGTGCGCGCGCTGGTGAAAGTGACCAGCGCCGAACCGGGTTCGGTGGACATCGGCGATCGCGGCCGCATGGTGTTGCGGCGCGTGGCGGTGCGCTCCGGCGTGCCGGACTACGGCTACGCCTTCGAACCGGAAACCCCCGAACGACAGGAGTCGGCAGCATGAGAAGAGTCGCCATCGTCGGCGCCGGAATGACGCCCTTCGCCGAGCATTTCGCGCTCGGTATCAAAGATCTGGTGCCGATGGCCTTCGCCGACTGCGCGCGCACCATCGACAAGGGGTTCCGAAAATCCGACATCCAGGCGGCGTGGTTCGGTGAGCTCGGCACCGCCGACGGGTTCGCCTCCGGCATTCTCGCCGACACCCTCGGGCTGCCCGACATTCCGGTGACCCGCGTCGAGAACGCCTGCGCCACCGGGCACGACGCGGTCCGCAACGCGCTGCTCGCGATCGCCTCCGGCGCTATCGACGTGGCCCTGGTGGTCGGCGCGGACAAGCTGCGTGAGTCGGCATCCAAGGACATGCTGTGGGAGTGGGAGGCGATGACCCGTGACATGGCCTGGGACTACCCGCTCGGGCTGGTCGCGCCTGCCGGGTTCGCGCTGCACGTGGCACGGTACCTGCACGAATCGCCTGCCACGCGCGAACACATGGCCATGGTCGCGGTGAAGAACCATCGGCACGGTGTCCGAAACCTCAAGGCGCGGTTGCGCTTCGAGATCAGTATCGAGGAAGCGCTCGCGGCGCCGACGGTGGTCACGCCCTTCGGGCTCTACGACTGCGCGCCGCAGAGCGACGGGGCGGCGGCGCTCGTGCTGGCCGCCGAGGACGTGGTCGATCGCTACACCGACCGCCCCGTGTGGATTCGCGGGGTGGGACTCGGCATGGATTCGGTGATGCACCAGCACAAGCGGGACATGACGACATTCCCCGCCACGGTCCGCGCCGCGCGCCAGGCGTTCGGCATGGCCGGGCTGACCCCGTCGGACATCGATGTCGCCGAGGTGCACGACTTCTTCACCGGCATCGAGTTGATGAGCTACGAGGATCTCGGGTTCGCCGATCGGTTCGAGGCCCACAAGCTCGTCGAAGCGGGCGTCACCAGCGTGGGCGGCGCGCTACCGGTCAATCCGAGCGGCGGCTTGAAGTCGAAGGGACATCCGCCGGGCGCCACCGGGGTGGCGCAGTGCGTGGAGTTGTTCGAGCAGTTGCGCGGCGACGCGGTGAACCAGGTCGACCGGGCCCGAATCGGGTTGGCGCACTCCATCGGTGGTCCCACCGCGGTCGCGGCCGTGACGATCCTGGCCGGGCCCGACGCGCGAGACACGACTCAGTCGTAGGCGGGTCCGTCGACGACGGTGGCCGCGATCGCTGAGTCGATCAGCACAGTATTGGCGGCAATGCCAGGTGATCGCATCTCGCTTCGGGTTGATGCGGTCATCAGATCGAGCCGCCGGTTCGGGCTACCCGCAGCGTGTGCCGAGTAGTCCGAACCGGCGGGGATCATCCGATTTGTTCAGCCGCGTCGAGTACGTCGGCCGAGATGGTTTCGCGTGCGCCGATCACCTCGATGCCGAGTAACACGCCATCGCCATCGAAATCCAGGATCATCTCGGCCCCGTCGAGTGGTACTGCTTGTTGCCGGACGGCTTGTCCGGGACCGATGCGATCGGCGAGGTAGATCATCGCGGCGTTTGCCGTCGAATCGTAGGTCATCCGCACAAGGACAACTCCTGTCGAGTTGGTTCCGACGTCAATTGCCCATTGTCGTTGATTCTTGATCGGATTACGCACTAGTACTGGCGCGGGCGTCGCTGGAAATGAGCGATGGGTACCAGCGTGTCGGACGACTTCGATGGCCGATCCGCAGGAGGTCGTAGCCGTACAGGCCAGCGGGCGAGTTGAGACCTGATCGCCCGGTATCGACTTTGCTGGAAATCGAGGGTGGCCAAGCGTTCTCGAGCTGCGCGCCGATGGCGTCGGTTCGGCACCATCGGCGCGCTGATGCGAGCCTGTACGTGGTCGCTGCGTGGGCTTTCGCGGCTCTACGTCTGGGCGCGGGAGTTCAGCCGTTCATCGGTTGGCGGTCGGCGATGTTTCGTCGGACGTGGAACTTCTGCACTTTGCCGCTGGCGGTTCGGGGGAAGTCCTCGACCTGGTGCAGCTCCTCGGGCCACTTCTGTTTAGCGACACCGGCTTTGTCGAAATGCGTACGCATCTCGTCGATGGTCGGCATCTCGTGGCCGGTGCGCAGCCGCACCACAGCGGCGGCGTGCTCGCCGAGGCGGGCATCCGGTGCGGCGACGACGACTGCCTCGGCGATTCCGGGCATTGTCAGCAGGACCTCCTCGACTTCGAGGGCGCTGATGTTCTCGCCGCCGCGGATGATGATGTCGGCCTTGCGGTCGGTGATCGTGAGGTAGCCGTCGGCGTCTAGTTCGCCGATGTCGCCGGTGCGGTACCAGCCGTCGGCGTCGAAGGCGGCGGCGGTGAGGGCGGCGTCGGTGTAGCCGAGGCACAATTCCGGTCCGCGACTGAGGATTTCGCCGTCGGGGGCCAGGCGGATCTCCACTCCGGGTAGGACATCGCCGTCGGTGAACAGGCGTTTGTCCGAGGCCGCGGTGATCTGTGACCCGGTGATCGACGGGTGCTCGGTGCTGCCGTAAGAGCGGAAGACCGTGATACCCAGATCGTCGAGCCTGCGGGTGACCGCCGCGGGGACCGACGATCCGCCCAGGCCCGCGTACCGCATCCGGGGCAGATGCGCGGCGGTGAAATCGGGGTGGTCGAGCAGGCTGGTGACGAAGTACGTCGCGCCGCCGCCCACGGTGAGTCCGTCGCTGTGCATCAGCGCGAGGACGCGCTGCGGGTCCCACACATCGGCCAGGTTCACCGGCGACGCGTCCAGCACCGGGATCAGGAAGGCGTTCACCATGCCGATGAAGTGCCCGACGGGCGCCGCGGTGAGTTGTTTGCCGCGGTCGGGCGAGTACCAGGCGGACAGCTGCCGGGTTTCGTGACCGAGGGTTTCATGGCTGTGTACGACGCCCTTGGGCGCGCTGGTGGTTCCCGAGGTGAAGGCGATCAGTGCGGGGCCGCCCGGATCGGTCGGGAGGAATCCGGGCATCGGTTCGTCGGCGAGCAGGTCGTCGAAGTCGCGTCCCACCACGCCGACGATCGGGATATCGGCGCAGAGATCGGCCTGGAACTCGAGGCGCCCGAAGCGCTCCGCTCCGATGAACACCCGTGGCGTGGTCGCCTCGAGGATGTAGGTGAGTTCCTTGCGGCCGTAGAAGTGCACGATGGGCACTACCACCGCGCCGAGGAAGGCCGACGCCCAGAAGGTGGCGGCGGCCTCCATCCAGTTGGGCAGCTGGAAGGCCACGACGTCGCCGGGCCCGACGCCGCGAGCGCGCAGGCCCGCGGCGAGGCGACGGGCCCGGTGCTCGACCTCGCCGAAGGTGCCCGACCAGGGACGCTCGGCGGAGTGCACCCGGAATTCGGTGTCCGGGGCGGCGGCGAGGCCGCGCGTCAGCAGCTCGCCGATCGGTTCGCCGGTCCACCAGCCCTGCGTTCGGTAGTGCTCGACCAAGTCGGCGGGAATGCTGCGCACGTGAGACTCCAATGCCCGATCCGAAGTTCTGCGGCGATGATGTTATTCTCTGAAAACAAGAATGACAATCTCGTGATGGGAGAATCTTAGATGGTCGAGCTCGAGCTGGACGAGGGCGTCGCGGTCATCACGATCGATCGACCGCACGCGCGCAACGCCATCGCGCCCGTCACGATGGACGAGCTCGACGAGGCGCTCGACAAGGCGGCGGGTGCGCGTGCTCTCGTCGTGCGCGGAGCCGGTGAGCGCGCGTTCGTCTCCGGCGGTGACCTGAAAGAACTCAGCGCTCTGCGCACCGAGGAACAGGCCGCCGCGATGGCCTGGCGGATGCGCTCGATCTGCGACCGGCTGGCGA
Source organism: Nocardia sp. NPDC055050 (assembly GCF_053608345.1). Classification (NCBI taxonomy): domain Bacteria; kingdom Bacillati; phylum Actinomycetota; class Actinomycetes; order Mycobacteriales; family Nocardiaceae; genus Nocardia; species Nocardia sp. NPDC055050. Next base: position 37,661 of record NZ_JBSGVG010000036.1, on the reverse strand, counting down.
GTTTCCCCGCCCCCGTGATCGCCGCGCTCAACGGGCACGCGCTCGGCGGCGGCGCCGAGTTCGCGGTGGCCGCTGACATCCGCGTCGCCGCCGACGATATCAAGATCGGCTTCAACCAGTCCGCGCTGGCGATCATGCCGGCCTGGGGCGGCGCGGAACGCCTCGCCGCCCTCGTCGGCAAGAGCCGCGCGCTGCTGCTCGCCGGGTCCGGCGCGATCCTCGACGTCGTCGAGGCGCAGCGCCTCGGCCTGGTGGATCGGGTGCTGCCGCGCGCGGAGTTCGAGGACGGCTGGCGCGCGCTGGCCCGATCGCTGGCCACCCCGCAGGCCGCCGAGATCAAGCGCGTCGTCGGCGGGGTGTCGGCCGAGGAGGCCGTCACGGCCTTCGCTCGCCTGTGGGTGGCGGACGAGCACTGGGCCGCGGCCGACGCAGTGCTCGCCCGACGCGGCTAGTTCGCGCTCACCTGCCCGCGCTCACTCCGGTGCGGGCAGGTACGGAACCAGCGCGGCTTCGGCCGCCACGGCGAACGAGCTCAGAGCCATGGCGAGCATCGCGTACATGCCCACGGTGAACACCACATCCATCAGCTGGTGCTCGTCGAACTCGGTCGCCAGGGCGGTCCAGGTCGGGCCGCTCACGGCCCCGTCGCCGAGCAGCTCGTCGACGGCGGCCAGCAGCGCGCCGTCGATCGCCGACCACCCCGACGCGCTCGGACCCCGTTCGATTCGGGCGATCTCCTCGGGCTCCAGGCCCGCGTCGGCGGCCAGGATCGAATGCTGGGCCCACTCGTAGCCGCAGCGCTGGACCGCCGCCACCCGCAGCACCAGCAGCTCGCGCTGCCGGGCCGAGAGCGTGGAGCCGTAGAGGAAGTGCCCGTTGAAGGTGAGGAACGGTTTGGCCAGCGCCGGGTATCTGGCCAGCGTGCCCAGCAGGTTCGCCCCGCTCTGCCGCCCGGTCGACGGCTTGTCGCCGATCGCCGCGCTGCGATACTCGGCCATGAACGTGGTCATCTCCGTGGACCATTCCGCCTTCGGCAACGGCGCGATGCGGGGCTCTTGCGCCGCTGTCACGTGTTCCGCCCGCCGTTGACGCCGATGATCTGACCGGTGAGATAACCGGCCTCCTCGCTCACCAGGAACGCGCAGGTGGCGGCCACGTCGGCGGGTGTGCCGATCCGGCCGACCGGGGTGCGCGCGATCTGCGCCTCGACGTCGATGAACCCCCGGTCCACGGTGTGGCGCAGCATCGGGGTGTCGATGAAGCCCGGCGGGATGGTGTTCACCGTGATCCCGCGTTTGGCGAACTCGAGCGCGAGCACCTTGGTCAGACCCACCACGCCCGATTTCGCCGCGACGTACCCGGCCAGCCCGGCCGCGCCGCTGTGCACGCTCGACGACGAGATGTTGACGATGCGCCCCCAGCCCTGCTCGATCATGTCCGGGATCACCGCCTGGCAGCAGTCGAAGGTCCCGGTGAGATTGATCGCCAAGGCCCGGTTCCAGGTCTCGGCGCTGATCTCGAGGAACGGTCCGTCCAGGGTGAGACCGGCGCTGTTCACCAGCACCGCCGGTCGGCCGAGCCGGGCGCGGACCTCGGCGACCCCGGCGTCGATCGCCGCGCGGTCGGTGACGTCGACGGGCAGGCCGATCGCCCGACCGCCGGTGTTCTCGATCGCGGCGGCGGCGTCCTTGGCCGCGTCACCGTTGAGGTCGAAGATGGCGACGGATGCCCCGTCGGCGGCGAGCCGTGCGCTGATCGCGCCGCCGATCCCCGACGCGCCGCCGGTGACGATCGCGGTGCGGGCGCTCATTTGATGGCCTCGTCGCCGGCGAGGGTGGTGCGGTGCATCCGGCGCGGTTCACGCCGGTCGAACTCGCACGCCCGGTGGACCAGGCCCCGGTTGTCCCAGATCACCAGATCGCCCACCGACCAGGCGTGGCGCAGCACGCGCTCCGGTGCGGTGGCGCGCGCCTGGAGGTCGTCGAGCAGTGCGCGCCCCTGCTCGGGGTCCATGTCGACGATGTGGGACGTGGTCGCCCCGAAGACCAGGGAGCGCCGCCCGGTGTCGTGCTGCCACACCAGCGGATGCTCGCGCACGGTGCGCGAGGCCCATTCGGTGAGCTGCTCCTCGGTGGGGTCCGGGTAGGTCAGGCGCTGGATCGCGGCGAAGGTGTGCACCACCCGCAGGTCGGCGAAGCGCTGCCGCTCGTCGTCGGAGAGGTTGTCGTAGGCCGCGTAGGTGCTGGCGAACTCGGTCTCGCCGCCCTCGGTGGCGATCACGTGCGCGCTGAGCATCGACGCCTTGGCCGGGATGGCGTCCAACGCGCCGTCGAGGTGCCAGAAATCGTTGCTCGCGAAGTACTCCGCGTTGGGATTGTCGGGGTCGAAGCTGATCTGCATGACATCGGGGTTGGCGTAGAGCGGGAACTGCACCAGCTCGCCCAACCGCCGCCCGAACGCCGCCTGCGCCTCGTCGCCGATGTGCAGTTCGCGAAACAGCAGCACGCCGTGCTCCTCGAGCGCCGCCATGCACGCGGCCGGAATGTCGGGGTCGTGCAGCAGCCGGTCGGCGTCGGCGTCGAGCACCTCCACGCCGACGGCGTCGCTCAGTTTCTTCGTGGCCAGGGTAGGCATCGGTCGCCCTCTCATTCTTCCGGCGGCGCGTAACCGAGCACGCCCTTGATCTCGAGGTAGTCGTGGAAGCCGAAATCGCCCCACTCGCGGCCGTTGCCGCTCTTCTTGTATCCGCCGAAGGGCGTGTGGAAATCGAACCCGTCGTTGATCGCGATCGACCCCGCCCTGATCCGGCGGGCGACCGCGCGCGCCTGCGCCAGGTCGGTGCCGGCGACGAAGCCGGCCAGGCCGTACTCGGTGTCGTTGGCGATCTCGACGGCGTGGTCGAGATCGTCGTAACCCAGGATCGTCAGGACCGGCCCGAAGATCTCCTCGCGGGCGATCGTCATGTCGTTGGTGACCTCGGCGAAGACGGTGGGCCGCACGTAGTAGCCGGTGCTCAGACCGTCCGGTTTGCCGGGTCCGCCTGCCACCAGTGTGGCTCCCTCGCCGATGCCCTTGGCGATCAGTGTCTGGATCTTGTCGAACTGGTTGGCCGAGACCACCGGGCCGATGGCGAACTCGCCGTGCGGATCGCCGACGGTGACCCCCTCGGCCGCACCGCGGGCGACCTCGATCGCCTCGGCCATCCGCGCGGCGGGCACCAGCATGCGCGAGGGCGCGCTACAGGTTTGGCCCGAGTTGAGCATCATGCTCACCACGCCCTTGCCGACGTTCGCGGCGAAGGCATCGTCATCGAGGATGATGTTGGGGTTCTTGCCGCCGAGCTCCTGGGTGACCCGCTTGACCCCGGCCGCCGCGTTGCGCGCGATGTCGATGCCCGCCCTGGCCGAGCCGGTGAACGAGACCAGGTCGACGTCGGGATGACTCGCCAACGGCACGCCGACGGCGAGGCCGTCGCCCTGCACCAGGTTGAACACCCCGGCCGGAACACCGGCGGCATCGAGGATCTCGGCGAAGATCTGTCCGGAGAACGGCGCGAGTTCGGAGGGCTTGAGCACCATCGTGCAGCCGGTGGCCAGCGCGGGGAAGACCTTCACCGCGATCTGGTTCAACGGCCAGTTCCACGGGGTGATCAGGGCGCAGACCCCGATCGGCTCCTTCACGATCAGTGACGCGCCGCGCTGTTCCTCGAAGCGGAATCCCTCGAGGACCTCGATCGTGGTGCTGAGGTGGCCCGTCCCCAGGTCCACCTGGAAGCCGTTGGCCAGGGCGGCCGGTGCCCCCAGCTCCTCGATCAGCGCCGCCCCGAGATCGGGGGCGCGTTTCTGATATTCGGCGAGAACCGCGCGCAGCAGCGCGAGCCGTTGCGCGGGCTCGGTGCTCGACCACCCGTCGAACGCGGCGCGCGCGGCGGCGACCGCGCGGTCCACGTCCGCCGCCGTGCCGACGGCCACCGTGCCGCACACCTGCTCGGTGGCCGGATTCACCACGTCGATGGTGTGGGGCTCGGCGGGGTCGGTCCACTGCCCGTCGATGTAGAGCTTCAGATATTCACGCATGATTTCCTCACTGAGTGCCTTCCGCGTACCAGGTGCGGAATTCGTCGTAGCTCGGCATTTCTTCCGAATTCGCCTTCGGGTCGACCGCGACGTGGATGACGCCCGGTCGCCCGCTGGCGTAGGCGCGTTTGATGGCGGGGGCGATGTCCTCGTCGCGCTCGACGTATTCGCCGTAGCAGCCGAAGCCCTCGGCGACCTTGTCCAGCCGGGTGTTCTTGCTCCAGTGCACGCCCGTCTCGAGCGAGCCCTGCCCGTAGGTGCGCTTGTAGACGCCGACCTCGAGCCCCCAGGCGTAGTCGACCGCGACCACACAGACCAGAGGGAGGTTCAGTCGCGCGGCGGTTTCGAGTTCGGCGATGTGGAACTGGAACGAGGAGTCGCCGGTGATCAGCATCATCGGTCGTTTGCCGCCGTCGGCCACGCCCGCGCCTACCGCGTAGGGCAGTCCGGTGCCCAGGTGCCCGAAGTTCTGATTCCACATGACGTCGTGCGGTTTGGCTTGCGAGTAGGTCCAGCCGAAGATCGTCGTGGCGCCGCCGTCGCGCACCATGATGCCGTCGGCCGGAAACGCCTGCGTCGCCTCCACGATCAGCCGCGCAGGGTGCACCGGCGACATCCCCGACGGCGCGGTCTCGGCCAGTTCCGCAAGCTGGGCCGCGTCCTGTTCGATCCAGCCCGCGAGCTCGGGGGTGGGGGTGCGTGGGGTCTCGCGCAGCGCCTCGACCAGCTGCGGGACGATCGCGCGCAGGTCACCGACCAGCGGCACGTCCACCGATCGGTTCACCCCGATGGCCTCGGGGTCCTGCTCGACGAGGATCCACTTGCGGTTGGCCTCGTTGTCGACCCAGTGCCGTCCGCGCCCGTAGTGCACCGGTTCGCCCAGTTCGGTGCCGACGGCCAGGCACAGGTCGGATTTCACGACCGCGTCGATCGCCGCCGCCGAGAACCCGTACGGGAAGGTGCGGTCCTCGAGCCCGGGGATGAAGGAGGTGCCGCCCGAGGTCTGGATGACCGGGCAGGCCATGGCCTCGGCCAGCGCGCGGACCGACTCGCCGGCGCGCGTGGTGTGCACGCCGTGTCCCACGAGCAGCACGGGCTGGCTCGCCGCGCGGATGTAGTTCACCGCCTCGGCGATCCGGTCCGCACCGGCCGTCTGCCCGACCAGGCGATACGCCGACGGCGCCAGCGCGGGCCCGACCTCGAGTTCCTCCTGGATGACGTGCGAGGGGTACTCGATGTACACCGGGCCGGGGGTGCCCGAGAGCGCCTTGCGCAGACCCTGCCGGATGACCTCGTCGGTCTGGTCGGCGTATTCGATACTGGCGCAGTACTTCACCGACGGCTCGAACAGTTCCGCCTGCTTGACGAACTGGATGCGACCGCGCCGCACCCGCTGTTCGGTGATCCGCGCGCGCTGCCCGCCCAGGAAGATCACCGGCGAGTTCTCGACCTTGGCGCACATCATGGCCCCGGCCAGGTTGGCGACGCCGGGGCCGAGGGTGCCGATGCACACCGCGGCCTTGCCGGTCATCCGGGACACCGCCTCGGCCATGAAACCGGCCGACTCCTCGTGGTGCGGGGCCACCACCGTCCAACCGCGTTCTTCGGCGAGATGGAACATGTGCACGAAGTTGGGGTCGGGAATGCCGAACAGGGTGTTGATGCCCTCGGCTTCGAAGAGTTGCAGAATGCGTTCGTAGACTTTAACCGACATGCGTGCTGCCCTTCATAGCTGTCGCGAAGCTCTTGGTGATGTGGTCGATGTGTCCGGAGGGGACGACCGGCAGGATCCAGGGATCCTCGGTCGCCCGGATGTCGTCGATCCGCGCGCCGACCTCCTCGATCGACCAGCTCGGCTGGTACACCCCGGGGGTCTCGGCGATGAACGCCCGCGCCACGCGTCCGGCGATCGACACCAGCATCTCGCCGGTGATCGAGCAGGATTCGTGCGCGAGCCACCCCACCACCGGCGCCGCCAGTTCCGGGTCCATGGGCGGATAGGCCGAGGTGTCGATGCCCTCGGCGAGGCGGGTGAGCGCGGCGGGCACGATCACGTTGCAGCGCACGCCGTGTTCGGCGCCCTCGAGCGCGATCACGTTCGACAGTCCGATCAGCCCCGCCTTGGCGGCGCCGTAGTTGGCGACGCGGTGGTTGCCGTAGAGCCCGCCGATCGAGGAGGTGAGGACCACCCGGCCGTATCCGGCCTCGCACATCAGCGCGAACGCCGGGCGCACCACGTGGAACGCGCCGCGCAGGTGGACGTCGAGGACGGCGTCGAAATCCTCGTACGACATCTGCGCCAGCGGCGCGTACCGGTTGTTGCCCGCGTTGTGCACGATGATGTCGATCCGGCCGAAGGCCTCGATCGCGGTCGCCACGATCGCGCGCCCGCCCTGCGCCGTCGCCACCGAATCGGTGCTGGCCACCGCGATGCCGCCGGCGGCGGTGATCTCCTCGACCACCGCCGCGGCGACCCCGGCGTCGCCGCTGTCTCCGCTGATGGTGCTGCCGGGATCGTTGACGACGACCCTGGCACCCTTCGCGGCGAGCAGCAGCGCGTAGGCGCGGCCCAATCCGCGTCCAGCGCCGGTGATCACGGCGACTCTGCCCTCGAACCCGAGTTCAGACATGGTGGGCTCCGCTCGCCGCGCGCCTCATCGGGCCGGTTCGGACGGGGTGCCCAGCGCCAGGCCTGGCAGCTCGCCGGTGTCGCGCCACGCCTGGAGCAGATCCTCGAAGGCGTAGAAGCCGGGCCAGTACGGGTCGCCGAGGTGGGAGCGGATCTGCTGTTCGCCCTCGTTGTTGTAGTAGCCGGGGGTGCACTCGCGCTGAAAGTTGCTGTTGTCGATCGCGCTCTCGCGCACGGTCGCGCACCACTGCTCCTGCGCGTCGGCGGTGGGTTCCACCGTGGTCGCGCCCCGGCTCATCGTCTGCTCGATGATGAAGGCGATGTGGCGGGCCTGCTGTTCGAACATGGCCGTCGTGCTCGCGGTCACCCCGCCCTGGACGAACCCGGTGAAGAACTGGTTCGGGAAACCGGTGGTCATCGTGCCGTGCAGGGTGCGGTAGCCCTTGGCCCAGTGGTCGTAGAGCGAGAGCTCGTCGCGGCCCACGTAGGGGGCGATGCCGAAGCGTCGGTCGAGGTCGGTGGTGATCTCGAAACCGCTGGCGAAGATGATGCAGTCCACCTCGTGTTCGACGCCGTCGGCGACGATGCCCTTGGCGGTGATCCGCTCCACGCCCTTGGTGCCGGAAACATCGACGAGGGTGACGTTGTCGCGGTTGAAGGTCGGCAGGTACTCGTCGTTGAAACACGGCCGCTTGCACAGGAACCGGTAGTAGGGCTTGAGCGCCTCGGCGGTCGCCGGGTCGGTGACGATCTCGTCGACCCGGTCGCGCACCCGCTGCATCGCCCGATAGTCGGCCAGCTCGCGCAGCTCCATGAACTTCTCCGGCGTCAGCTCCGCCCAGCCGCCGGTGCTGTCGAGGTGGTCGCGCACGTTGCGGCTGACCTCGGTCCAGCCGTCGCAGACCAGATCGTCCTGACCGGGACCGTAGGCTTCGAACGCGCCGGTGTGGAAGTTGCGGCGGATCTCCTCCTGCCAGCCGGGCTGCAAGCTCTCGGCCCACGCGGGGTCGGTGGGCACGTTGCCGCGCTCGTAGATGTAGGACGGGGTGCGCTGGAAGACGGTGAGATGGCGCGCCGAGCGGGCCAGGTGGGGGATGGACTGCACGCCGCTGGCGCCGGTCCCGATGATCGCCACCCGCTTGTCGGCGAGCTTGTCCAGGCCCCCGCGCATGTCGCCGCCGGTGTACTCGTAGTCCCAGCGCGCGGTGTGGAAGGTGTGTCCCGCGAAATCGCCGAGACCGGGGATGCCGGGCAGCTTGGGCCGGTTGAACGGGCCCTGACACATGACGACGAAGCGGGCGCGGATCTCATCGCCCCGATCGGTGCCGATCCGCCAGCGCTGGATCGACTCGTCCCACGCCATCGAGCGGGTGAGCGTGCCGAAGATCGCCTTGTCGTAGAGACCGAAGTGCCTGCCGATGCGCTGGCAGTGCTCGAAGACCTCGTCACCGTAGGAGTACTTCTGCTTCGGGACGTAGCCGACTTCCTCGAGCAACGGCAGATAGCAGTAGCAGTCGGTGTCGCACTGGATGCCGGGGTAGCGATTCCAGTACCACGCGCCGCCGAAATCGCCGGCGTGCTCGATGATCCGGAAGTCCGCCACCCCGGCCTCGCTGATCCGGGCGGCGGTGACGAGTCCGGCCAGCCCGCCGCCGAGGATCGCCACGTCGATGTCCTGGGAGATCGGCGGTCGCGGCTGGACCGGGGTGTACGGGTCGGCTTCGTGATACTCGGCGAAGTCCGCCTCGGCCGTCACGTACTGCTGCTGGCCCTCGGGGCGGATGCGCTTGTCGCGTTCGGCGAGATACTTCGCCCGGAGCGCTTCGTGATCGACCTCGGGTGTCTGCGTTGGTGCGCAGTTCTGCATGCGAATTCCTCGGTGTGGTGCGGTGTTTCGGGTGATCAGGGCACGGGACTCAGGCGAGGTCGCGCGGTGCGCCGGTGCCCATGTAGGTGGCCAGGTTGTGGTGCAGGTTCACGACGCTGCGTTCGCGGTAGGGGTTGGGCATCGGCCCGGCGAAGCCGCGCGTCTTCATGCCCTGCTGCACAGCGGCCATGTTCGAGAAGTCCTGGGGCAGGACGGTGCGCCAGGCCGGATCGTCGGCGGCGGTGTACTCCCACTCGGTCGTCGGTTCCTGGCCGACCGGGAACAGTTCGTAGACGGCCGCCTCGAAGATGCACTTGTCGGGGTCGTAGCCGTAGGGCCGGGCGCTGTAGCAGAGCATGTTGTTGAGCGCGTGCCCGATCTGGAAGTTGGGGAAGATCTGCCACGCGGTCCCCGCCGCCGCGACGACCTGCGGGTCCACCGTCGGCCACACCACCCCGCGATCGGCGTCGTACTCGCGGGCCGATTGCAGCCAGTGCTTGAGCACCTGATCTGCCGGGGTGCCCTCGGGCAGCTCCGCGACCAGCCGATTCGCGGCGTCGACCAGGGTGCGGGTGGTGTTGGTGTTGGCGTTCTCCCAGGTGAAGTTCTGGAGTTCGGCCGTGGACATGCGGGCGTCGGGTCCGGCGCCGAGGCGCAGCTTGGCCTGGTTCTCCTCCATGCCCTTGGGCGCGTCGTAGCCGATGTTGCTGTGCTTGCCCTGCGCGCGCGACCACCCGAGGAAATTGCCGAAGTTCATGAACTCGGGGTGGGTGTAGGGCACGTGGTAGGTCTCCATGAACGCCTCCAACGCGACCTTCCAGTTGCAGTCGAAGACCAGCCAGCGCCGCCACCGGTAGCGCATGTTCTCCAGCTGGAACGGATCGAGCAGACCGGCCGCGGGCTCCAGGTACTCCCGCAGCGGCTCGGCCTCGGGGTCCATGGTGATCCAGATCCAGCCGCCCCAGGTGTCGACCCGCACCTCGCCGAGCCGGGTGCGGTCCGGGGTCAGCCCGCACGGCCAGTCCTGCTGCTCGGCCGCGAAGGTATTGCGGCCCTCGAGGTCGTAACGCCAGCCGTGGAACCCGCAGACGAACTGCTTGCGGCGGCCGTGCGCCTCCCGCGCGCCCGGGGGAGTGTCGATCAGCCGGCGGCCCCGATGCGAGCAGACGTTGTAGTAGGCGCGCAGCGTGTCGGGCGCCGAGCGCACCACGATGATCGAGTCGTCGAGGATGTCGTAGGTGAGGAAGTCGCCGACCTGGGCCAGTTCCTCGACCCGACCGACCTGCTGCCACACCTTGGTCCACAGCTTGTCGCGTTCGGCGCGGGCGTAGTCCGGCGACAGATAGGCCTCCACGCCGATCGTGCGCGGGGTCGACAGCGCCTCCTCGGTAGCGGTGAGCGCGGACTCGGTGGTGTCGGTCATGACCTCTCCTAGCGGGTGATGGCGGTGCGGAACGCGTCGTCCTCGAGGAACAGCGATGTGTGATCGGCGTCGAGATGGGTCCACTTGAGGTCGAGTCCGCCGTCGACCAGCAGCGTCTGACCCGTGATGTAGGTCGACAGGTCCGAGAGCAAGAACAGGATCGCGCCCGCCTGCTCCTCGGGCCGCGCGCGCCGACCCATGGCGATGGCGCGCCGGTCCCGGTCGGCGTCCTCGCCGACATAGGTCGCCGAAGCGGGGGTCTTGGTCACCCCGGGGGCGATGGCGTTGACCCGGATGCCGTCGGCGGCGAGTTCGACCGCCATGGTCCGGGTCGCGGCCACCAACGCGGCTTTGGCCGTGCCGTAGCCGATGTGGAACGGCGCGGTGTTCATGCCGCTGATCGAGGAGATCGAGACGATCGAGCCGGGCCGTTGCCGCGTTTTCAATTCGGCGGCGACGGCCTGACTCATGAAGAACATCGTTTCGAGGTTCTGGGTGAACAGCGCTCGCCAATCGGCGCGACTCACCCGCAGCGCGGGCATCCACGTCGCCGGGGCCGCGCCGCCCGCCACGTTGACCAGACCGTGCAGGTCGCCCTCGGTGGCGCGGATTGTCGCGAGCACCGTGGCGATGCCGTCGTCGGTGGCGGCGTCGGCCGCCACCGGCACCACCGCGAGCCCCTGCTCGATCAGCGGGTCGATGTGGGTCGTGAGGTTGTCCTTCGATCGGCTCACCGCGATCACGGTGGCCCCGGCCCGCGCGACCATCTCCACCACCGAGGTGCCGATGCCGCCGCCCGCCGCCCCGGACACCACGACGACGCGTCCGCTCAGCTCGATCGACCCGGCCGCCACCGCCGGGTTCATGCCGTGGCGCGCAGCGCGAGCACGCTGCCCTCGGCGTCGGCCGACAGGTACAGGGTCCCGTCGGGTCCGGCGGTGATCCCCGCGAAGGGGCCCTGTGGACCGGAGAACGGCGGCAGCCCACGCAGCGGCTTGGGGGTGACTCCGGGCGGTGCCCCGACCGGCAGGTTCTTGGCCAGGGTGGTCCGGACCTTGGTCGCGAGATCGACGCTGATCAGCGACTTGCTGCCGACATCGACGATGTACAGCGTGTCGCCGCGCACCAGGATGCCCTGGGGCTGCTCGAGCGCGTCGACCACCGTGTCGACCCCGGCGCTGCTCACCGAGACGATGCGTCCCGCGCCGGCTTCGGCGACCAGGCAGGTCCCGCCGGTGGTGAAGGCGACGCCGATCGGCTGGTTCAGGCCCGAGGCCAGCTCCTCGACCCGGCCGCCGGACCGCACGGCCAGCACCCGGCCGCGGCCGAACTCCGTGGCGACGATGTCGCCGTTGGGTCCGAGCGCCACGCCGTAGAGCTGGTCGAGTTCGTCGGCCAGCACCTCGCTCTCCTGACTCGCCGGCCGCCACCGCGTGATCTGCCCGCCCGAGGTGGTGACCGCGAATTCCCCCGCGCCGACAGCGGTGACGCCCCGGATGAAGCCGGGATAGCCGGGGCTGAACAGCATGCCGACCGTTTCCGGGGCCTGTCCCGGGCGCAGCACGTAGAAGTAGGTGCCGTCGGCGACGTAGAGTTCGCCGTCGCTGCCGACGGTGAGGTCCAGCGGCCAGTTCAGGCCCCCGGGCAGGGTGGTTCTGGTCTCGCCGCCATCGAGGATCTCGGTGATCTCGCCGGTGAAGTTGGAGACGAAGAGCCGACCGTCGACGAACGTGCAGTTGTCCAGGCCGGGGTTCAGGGTGGCCAGGACGGTGCGCTGTCCGGTTCGGGGATCGATGCGCAGGACCTCGCCGGTGCTCACCTGGGTGGAGACGATGTTGCCCGCCGCGTCGAACTTCACCGAGTCGGGCACGCCGAGATCGCCGACGACGCGTTCGGGTTCGCCGCCGCGCGGGTCGATCCGCCAGATGTCGTTGGTGCCCATCACCGGGTAGTAGAGGAGCCCGTCGGGACCGACCTCCATGGCGTTGGGCATGGCGAGGTTCTCCGCCAGGACGCGGGGCTCGCTGCCATCGGTGAACAGCTCCATCAGCCGTCCGCCGACGCGACATTCGTTGACGAACAACCGGTTCTGGTGCACGGTGATGCCGTTCGCGCTCGGCAGATCGTCGCGCAACACCCTGGTCTGGCCGTCGGCGCCGCGCATGCTGACCCGCCCGTCCATCACCTCGGTGGCGAACAGGTTGCCGTGGTCGTCGAAGGCCAGGTCGTCGGGGGCGATGATGTCGCCGCCCTTGGCGCTGATCGTCTCGAGTCCGCCGGTGGCGACGTCGAGGGCGCTGATCTGGCTGCCGGTCACCTGGGCGACGTAGATGCGGCCGTCGGGGCCGGTGCGCAGACCGTTGGCGCCGAAGAGCCGGCTCGGCGGCGTGAGGCGTTCCAGGCTCCACCCTTCGGCGAGGCTCGTTGCTGTGGTGCTGATGTAGCGCGCCCCTTGTATCAAGGTGGGGCCTCCTCCGGGTGAGTGCGTCGGGGTCCGCGATGGGGTGGCGTCGCAGTCCTGCGGATCGCCGGAGGGTGATGCGGACCACTTCATCGTGGCTCGGAGCCTGCCAGCAAGCGGTGAGCATTGCAAGTATTGTTATCCTTGTAAGGATTAGCTAGCATGCGCGAAGAGTGAGAATCGCAATCTCTTCTGAGGCAAGGCAAACTCTACCGCTGATGACGTGCGGTTTTGTGGGGAATTGCGTGGTGATCCGCGCACGAAGAAGCCTCGCGCTGGGTCGCACGGGGTGGGTCGCGCGATTCGGCTCCGTCAGCGGGGGTGAACGCGGTGGCGTACTGCCGGTCGGCGCATAGCGGGGGGCTACGGCACGCGGCGACTGAATATTGTTGTGCCCCGCCGTGATTCGACTATCGGCGTGGTGCGGTCAGGATGCGGAGAGTCGCGCGAAGTCCGGGGGTTCGGCCGGACTCGGCTAGAGGCGTGCGCGGTGGCCGGACTGGATCGACTGGCGCGACATGGCCGACGACGCGTTGACGACACCGCCGTCGAATCGCTCGAGCACCACGGACTGGGTCGCCGCCAGGTGCGCGCGCGCCAACCGCTCGGCCTCCTCGGCCTGACCCGCGGCGATCTGCTCGACGAGCCGGCGATGGAAGCGCACGGCGTCGCGCGCGTCGGCCTCGGACGGGTACTCGCCGCGCCGGGTCGTCGCTTCCGCCCAGGCTTGCTCCTGTGCCGACCACAGGGCTACGAGCGTGCTGACGACGTAGCGGATGGTCACGTTCGGGGTGAACGAGACGACGAGATCGTGGAACTCGCGGGCGGATTGGGTGAAGGCCACACCGTCGCCGACCTTGGTGGCCGAGTCGTCGATGGCGGCCTCGAGGGCTGGGACGACCACCTCGGCGCGGTCCTCGCGCCGCGCGCACGCGGCGGCGCACATCGGCTCGAGCGACTGGAGTCCGGACGCGAGATCGCCCAGTGTCACGCGCGCGCCCTGCAGGGCGAGCCCGAGGTGATAGGCCGCCGAGACTTCGTCGGGCCGGTGTACCTCGGCGCCGCCGACGTTGCCGCGGCGGACCGTGACCAGGCCCTCGGTCTCGAGGATGCGCAGCGCTTCCCGGATGGAGGGATAGCTGACGCCGAAGTCCTTGACCAGCTGATCCTGGGTGGGGAGGCGGTAGTTGTCGTCGGAGAGGATGTGGTCGCGCAGTTCGGCCGCGACGGTCTCCGCGATGCGGCGCTGCGGAACTCGGCCCCTTCTCGGGGTGGTCAACGAACCCGCCGATCATCCATGGCGGGAGTGTAATTGATCGCGGGTCAACCATTCAAGTATTGCTATCCTTATTATCTCAAATATTGCTATCCTTATGAGGATTAACTACAGTCCGATCATGGATTTCACGATGGGAACGGCCGCCGCGGACCTGCGGGGGGAGCTGCGTCGTCTGGTGGACGAGCACGTCCCGGCTGATTTTCTGGGGGCCTTCACCGACGACCCGGCCGATTTCGAGGCCGCCCAGCGGTTCTCCCGCCTGCTGGCCGAACGCGGCCTGCTCTGCCTGGCCTGGCCCGCCGAGTTCGGCGGACGCGACGCCTCCATCTGGGAACAGACCGTGGTGCGCGAGGAGATGTGGGCCCACCACGAGCCGCGCGGTGCGCAGTACATGGGCGTGAACTGGGTGGGGCCCACCATCATGCGCCACGGCACCGAGGCCCAGCAGCGGACCCATCTGCCGCCGATCGCGCGGGGGGAGGTGATCTGGTGCCAGGGTTTCAGCGAACCGGATTCGGGCTCTGACCTGGCATCGTTGCGCACCGCGGCACGCCGCGACGGCGACGGCTGGCGGATCACCGGACAGAAGGTGTGGACCTCCTACGCCGCGATGGCCCAGTGGTGTTTCCTGCTCGCGCGCACCTCGACCGGCGAACGCAAACAGGCCGGCCTGACGATCTTCCTCGTCCCGATGTCCAACCCGGCTATCGAGGTGCGCCCGATCCGTTCCATGATCGGCCCGCACCACCTCAACGAGGTCTTCTTCGACGACCTGCGGGTGACCGAAGCCGATGTACTCGGCCCGGTCGACGAGGGCTGGAAGGTGGTGCAGGAGGTGTTGGCCTTCGAACGGGTCGGCATCGCCCGCTACGCCCGCTGCGAACGGCTGCTGCTCGCCGCGCCGTCGGCGCTGGGCGAACGCTGGGACGCGCTGCCCGCCGAACTGCGTGGCCGATGGGCCCGCATGCTGACCCACTGCCGCCGCGCGCGATTACTGGCCTACCGGGTGCTGTCGCTGCAACGCCTGGGCCAGGTACGACCCAGCGACGCCGCCGCCTACCGCATCGCGGTGACCACCCTCGACCAGGACAGCGCGGAGGTACTCGTGGAACTCGCCGCCCACCTCGACCCGGCCGGCGCCGACGGGCCACATCGGTTCCGGCGCGAGGCCGAGGAACATTGGCGCTACTCCCAGGCTGCCACCGTCGCCTCGGGCAGTATCGAGATGCAGCGGATTCTGCTGGCCCGCGCGCTGCTGGCGGCGTCGTGAACATCGAGCTGAGCGCGGACGCGCTCGAATTCGGCCGACAGGCATCGCTGGCGCTGGCGGCGGCGGGCGGTGACGACCTGGTCCAGCTCGGTGAACGCGAACCTGCGCGGCGCGAGAGCGTGTTCGCGCCGGTGCTCGCGCGGTTGGGTGCGTGGGATCTCGATCCGCGCGGCGACGCCGACGAGCTGGAGGCGGCAGCGGCCCTGTGCCGCAGCGCGGGCTACTGGGCGCTGCCCTATCCGCTGGCCGAACGGCTGGCCCGGCCCACCGATCTCGCGGTCGACGGACTGCTCGTCGTCGCCGAGACCAATCCGGCCGCGCCCGTCGCCGACCTCGCGCTGCGCTGGGCGGCGGTCACAATCACCGGTCGACGCTCCGTCGTCGAGGTCGGGCCCGCGCACCCGCCCCGCACCTCCGCGTTCGTCACCTCGCTCGCGCTGCGCCACCTCGACGACGACGGCGCCGCCGATGTGGCGTTGGGGCTGGTGCTGCCGTGCTGGACGCTGCTCGGCATGCTGGACCGCGCCCTGGATCTCACCCGCGCCCACGTGCTGCTGCGCGAGCAGTTCGGCAAGCCGCTGGCCCAGTTGCAGGGCGTGCAGTTCCAGTTCACCGACGCCGAGGTGGAGCGTAGCGGCGTCGACATGCTGGCCAAGTACGCGCTGTGGAGTATCCAGGCCGGGCGGCCCGAGGCGCTCGACGACGCGCTCGCGCTGCGCTCGCCCGCGATCGAGGCCGCCGAGATCGTCTTCCGGGTCGCGCACCAGTTGCACGGCGCCATCGGCTTCTGCGACGAGTCGCCGCTGTCGTGGCTCTCGCGTTACAGCCTGCCGCTGCGGCGGCTGCCGCTGGGCCTGTCCGCGACCAGCGAGGTCCTCACCGACCGCCTCGGCCGCACCGGGCTGACCGGGCTGTTCGGCGCGGGCCATGCCGACGAGTACCCGGAGGTGGCGCGGTGAAATACGAGCTGCCCGACGAACTGATCGTCGAATGCGACGGCCCGATCCGCACGGTGGTGATCAACCGGCCCGACGAGCTCAACGCGGTGAACAAGGCGCTGCACTGGGCGCTGGCGAACGTGTGGCGGCAGTTGGCCGCCGACCGCGAAGCCTCGGTGGTGATCCTCACCGGGGCGGGTCGCGCGTTCAGCGCGGGCGGCGATCTGGGCTGGATCACCTCCTTCCTCGACGACCCCGTCGGCCGCGACGAGAGCATCCGGGAGGGCGCGCAGATCATCGAGGAGATGCTGCGTTTCCCGCTGCCGGTGATCGCGGCGGTCAACGGCCCCGCCGTGGGGCTCGGGGCCAGCCTCGCGGTGCTCTGCGATGTGGCGCTGATCTCCGAGCGGGCGCATCTGGCCGATCCGCACGTCGCGGTCGGGCTGATCGCCGGGGACGGTGGGGCGGCGTTCTGGCCGCTGCTCACCCCGATCCTGCGCTCGCGCGAATTCCTGTTCACCGGTGACCGGATCCCGGCGGCCACCGCCGTGGAACTCGGGCTCGCCACCCGCAGCGTCGCCCCCGACGCCCTGCTCGACGAGGCGCGGACGTTGGCGCACCGGCTGGCCGCGCTGCCGCCCGAGGCCGTGCGCGGCACCAAGCGGATCGTGAACATGTATCTGTCCCAGGCGCTCGGCGGTCCGATGCAGGCCGGCTTCGCGGCCGAGGTCGCCACCATGCAGTCCGCCGCGCACCGCGATCGGCTGCTGGCCCTGCACGAGAACGCGCGCCCCCGATGACCTCGACGGCGCGCACCATCGACGACTTCCGCGCCGAGGTCAGGCAGTGGTGCCGGACGCGGATTCCCGCCGACTGGCGACAGGCGCAGACAGGAGTCTCCGAGCGCGAGTTCGTCGATTTCCAGCAGTCCTGGTTCCAGACGTTGCGCGGGGCCGGTTTCGCGGTCCCGCACTGGCCGGAGGAATACGGTGGCGGCATGTCGACGGCCGAGCAGGTGGTGCTCTATCAGGAGCTCGCCGCCCACGACGCGCCCCGACTGGTCCTGGCCTTCGTCTCGATCCACCACGCCGCCGCCACCCTGCTCGCCGCGGGCACCGACGAGCAACGCCGTCGCCACCTGCCGGCGATCCTCGACGGCGAGATCTGGTGCCAGGGCTTCTCCGAGCCGGGCGCGGGCTCGGACCTCGCGGCACTCGCGACCACCGCCCGCCGCGACGGCGACGGCTATGTCGTCTCCGGACAGAAGCTGTGGGCCAGCGGCGCGCGGCACGCGGACTGGTGTCTGCTGCTCGCCCGCACCGATCCCGACGCGCCCGCGCGCCACGGCATCTCGTACTTCCTGCTGGACATGCGCGCCCCCGGCGTCGAGGTGCGGCCTATCCGGCAGGCGACGGGGGAGTCGCACTTCTGCGAGATATTCCTCGACGAGGTGGTTATCCCGGCCGATCGGCTGGTCGGCGCGGAGAACGAAGGCTGGCAGGTGGCCCAGCGCACGCTCGGCGCCGAACGCGGCATGACCATGCTCGAACTGGCCGAACGGCTGGGCAACAACGGTTTCCGCCGCCTGGTCGAGAGCTGTCCGCTCGATGATCCGCTGGTCGCCGACCGTCTCGCCGAACTGGAGATCGAGCTCACCGGGCTGCGCGCGCTGTGCGCCGATATCGCGGGCGCCGAGGATCGGCCAGGCCCGGCCGACGCCTCGATCGTGAAACTGTTCTACAGCGAACTGCTGCAACGGATGACCGACTTCGGCACCGAGATGGCCGGGCTGGCCACCCACACCGAGCTGCGCAAACCGCTGTCGAGCGGCTGGGAGTCCGGCGCCTGGATGCTGGACTTCCTCGGCTCGTGGGAATGGACGATTCCGGGCGGCGCCAGCGAGATCCAGCGCACCATCATCGGTGAGCGCGGCCTCGGCCTGCCTCGAGAACCCAGGGGAAAATGATGACCTCCGACGAGCACGACCTCGCCGACCTACACGACGAGGTGGCCGAGGTGGCGCGCGAGCTGCTGCGCCGATCCGCCGCCGCGCCCGACTGGACGGCGATCGCGGACGCGGGCTGGCCCGGCCTCGAGATCCCCGCCGCCTTCGACGGTGCCGAGGCCACCTTCGCCGAGGTCGCGGTGGTCCTCGCCGAGATCGGCCGGGCCGCCGCGAGCGGCGCGTATCCGGCGGTCGCGGCGCTCGGCGTCGGTGCGCTCGCGCACGTCGTCGCGACGCCGCGGCGGGACCGGCTCCTGCGCGAGACCGCTGTGGGTGCGGCCGTCCCGATCCTCGTGCTCGCGGGTGAGGCGACGGGACCGACGCGGTTCCGGATCGAGCCGTCGACGCGGGGGCCGCTGCTGCACGGCACAGCCGATTTCGTTCTCGACGCACCGACCGCCGGACAGTTGCTCGTTCCCGCGCTCGATCGGGCGGGCCGAGGGGTGCTCGTCGAGGTCGATCCCCGCGCGCGGGGGCTGCTCGTGGCCGAACAGCCGGTGCTCGACGCTACCCGCCGGTTCGGCAGCGTCGTCGCCGACGGGGTGGCGGTGGCCCCGGAGTCGTTGTGGCCCTTCGTCGATGACGATGCCGTCCGGGTGCTCGATCAGCTGCGCGACCGGGCCGCCGTCGCGGTGGCCTGCGACAGTCTCGGCCTGAGCCGGGCCATGCTCGACGCCACCGTCGCCCATGTCGGTACGCGCGAACAGTTCGGCCGACCGATCGGCTCGTTCCAGGCCGTCAAACACGCATGCGCCGACATGCTCGTGCGGGTGCGGGTCGCGGGCAAACTGGTCGAGGCCGCGGTGCGCGACCAGGCGCGTGAAGCCGCCGACGCGTCGACCTCGGCGTCGATGGCCAAGTCCTATGCGTGCGCGGCGGCGGTCGACATCGCGGGTAAGGCGATGCAGTTGCACGGGGGCATGGGCTACACCTGGGAGAGCGGCATCCACGTCTATCTCAAGCGGGCCGCGCTCAACCGTTCGCTGTTCGGTTCGCCCGCGCGCCATCGCGCCGCACTGGCCCGGCGGTATTCCGTTCAGGCGCCGCATCGCGCGGGCGCCTGAACGGAACCGGCCCGGCTACCCCCGCAGCCGGGCTTCGGCCAGCTCGCGCAGATCGCTGGACTTGATCTTGGCGCTGCCGGTGAGCGCGATATCGGCGTCGTCGAAGAACAGCACGTGGCGCGGCACCTTGTAGCTGGCGAGCTGCGCCTTGAGGAAGGCGCGGATCTCCTCGGCCGCGGGCTCGGCCCCGGCGTGCGGCACGATGCACGCGACGACCACCTCGCCGAGGGTCGGATGCGCGACGCCGACCGTGCGGGTGACCTTCACGCCGGGATGGTTGTTCAGGGCCGCGTCGACCTCGAGCGGTGAGACGTTCGCCCCGCCGGTCTTGATGATGTCGGTGAGCCGGCCCTCCCAGTAGAGCCGGCCCGTGTCGTCGAGGTAGCCGCCGTCGCCGGTGTGGAAGTACCCGTCGGGGTCGAAGGTGTCTTCGCGCCGGACCCCGAGATAGCCGAGCATCAGGGTGGGGCCCTTCACGCAGATCTCGCCGCGCGCACCGCGGGCGACGATCTCGCCGGTGAGCGCGTCGGCGATCTTGATCGTCATGCCGGGCAGGGCCAGGCCGCTGCTGCCCGCGTGCACCTCGGGCGGGGTGTCGGCGGGGAAACACGTTGCGATCGTGAAGGTTTCGGTGCAGCCGTAGGCGTGGCCGGGTTCGTACCACCTGGTCGAGACGGTGGGATGGTGGGCGATCGGGGTGTCGTAGTCCACGAACCGCATGCTGCTCAGATCGACGGTGGCCCAGTTGGGGGCGGCCTCGAGCTGGGCCCACTGGTGCGGCCAGGCGATCGGGAAGTTCACCCGCTGCGCCGCCATCAGATCCAGCGCCTCGGCGGCGTCGAAGGTCGGCTGGAGCACGAGGACCCCGCCCGCCGCGAGCGTCGATCCCAGCGCCTGACCGAAATTGCCCGACCAGAAGAACCCATTGGCCGCCCAGCACCGCACATTGTCAGAGGGGGTGAAGGCGAACATGCGCTGGAAGCGCCACATCTGGATGGTCACCCCGGCGTGCGCGCTGAGGATGCCCTTGGGCGTGCTGGTCGAGCCGGAGGAGAAGAACAGCACCGCCGCGTCGCTGGGCCGCACCGAGGCGGCGGTGGCCTCGACCAGCGCGCGGGGGGTGCCGTGGCCCTGCGCCAGGAAGTCGGTCCAGGTCTGGATCGCAGTGCTCGGTGTCGGCTCGCCGATCATCGCGAGCCTGCGCAGAAAGGGGAATTCGGTCGAGTCCAGCGCGCCGGGCTCGGCTGTGGCGATGCGGGGCTCGAGCTCGGCCAGGATCGCCGCGAAGTCCTTGCCCGCCACGGTCCGCTCGAACAGCAGCACCGAGACGCTGGACTCGCGCAGCAAAAATTCCAGTTCGGCGCGGGTGGAGAAGGTGCTCAGGGCCACGGCGACCCCGCCCGCGAGCGAGGCGCCGAACATCGCCGCGATCCATTCGGGCCGGTTGGTCATCAGCACCCCGACCCGGCCGTCCTTGCCGAGGCCGGTGGCGCGCAGCGCCGTGGCGACCTCGACGGCGCGCTCCCACAGATCGGTGTAGGTCCACCGGATCTCGCCCTGTGCGGATGTGGCGATCACGGCCTCGCGATCGCCGTACTTCTGGGTCACCGTGCGCAGGAACCCGGGCAGCGTGAGCGGCCCGAGGCCGGGCTCGCTGCTCAGGTCGGGTCCCGTCACGAGCGAAACAGCCTGTGCGGATACGGTTTCGGACTCCACGCCCATCATCGGCCTCTCTCGCGGATTCGTCTCGGCGCCGCTAGAACGGCAACTCGACCTCGGCGGTGCAGTCCACCAGCACACCGAAGTCCTGATTGGTCAGGCGCAGCTTGATCTGCACGATCGGCACGCCCCATGCCGACTCCGCGTCCTTGCCGATCACCTCGGCGTCGAAGTAGGTCACATCGCCCTCGAAGGCGGGCAGCCGGAAATTCGCCTTGGAGTGGCGGACCATGCCGTCGTAACCGGCCCAGTAGGCGAGGTAGTCGGTGCACCAGGCGCCCATGGTGGCGCCGTAGCCGTAGGCGCGCGCCATCCCGACCTCGCTGGCCTTGTCCGCGTCGATGTGCCCGCGCGACGGGCCGACGTAGAGTCCGTCCCGCTTGCGCGGGTCGATCTTGGCGCCCTCCTCGTCGAAGGCGAAACCCTCCACCCAGCCCGGGTCCTGATACACCCACGGGTCGGCGATGCCCGGCGGGGCGACCCAGCCGAAGGTGCCCCAGATGTTGAACAGGAACGCCCGGTACTCGGTGGTGAAGCTGGCGACCGTGTGCGGTCCGATCACGCGGCGCGGCAGGGTGTCGCCGACCTTCACCTCGTCGAAGTGGGGCGAGATTCCGTGGCGGTTGGACAGCAGCCAGTCGTTGCGCAGCGCGTCGACCGCGCCGAGTTCGGCCGGGGTCCAGCTCTTCACCGCGCCGAACTGGTTCTCGTAGAGCCCGCGTTCGGCGGCCTCGGCGGCGAGATAGCGGATCGCGGTGGACCGTTCGCGCGCCACCAGGACGCCGTGCTGGTTGGTGTGGGTGGTGTCGCCGCGCGAGAACATGGTCGGTCCGGCGAATTTCGTGTCGGCGACCTTGTAGTCGTGGAAGCGGCGCTGCTGGAACAGGGTGTCGCCGGGCCGCACCGGGCAGCCGTAGAACCACCATTCCTCGCCGCCGAAGATCAGGTGGCTGCCGGGAATGTGGCCGACGCAGGCGGGCGCCGCGCCGTGCCCGTAGTCCAAGGCGACGGCGATCGACTGGGGAGCGACGAGTCCGCCGAAGCGGGATTCCTTGGCGAACTCGTGATCCCAGTGCACGGGATTGGGGTAGTCCATCGCCATCACCCAGCGGCGAATGTCGGAGGTACTGCACGGGTCCCACAGTTGGCCGCCGCCGATCGGCTGACCGACCCGATGGTCGACATCGGACAGATCGAGTTGGGCGGTCGCGGGTCGGTCCGGCTTCGTGCTCACAGCTGCTCCTGAATTATCGATTGACGTCGACGACGATGCGACCGCGCACCGTGCCCGCGATGAGCCGTTCGGCGGCGGCGATGGTGTCGGCCAGCGTGATCTCCTCGACGATCGCCTCGATGGTGTCGGCGGCGAGGTCGCGGGCGAGCCGGGTCCAGGCGGCGTCGCGTCGCGAGCGCGGCGCCATGACGCTGTCGATGCCGTAGAGGGTCACCCCGCGCAGAATGAACGGCGCGACCGAGGACGGGAAATCCATACCCTGGGCCAACCCGCACGCGGCGACCGCGCCGCCGTAGCGGGTCTGGGCGCAGGCATTGGCCAGGGTGTGACTGCCGACCGAGTCGACGACGCCCGCCCAGCGTTCCTTCTGCAACGGCTTGCCGCCCGCACCCAGTTCGGCGCGGTCGAGCACCGTGGCCGCACCGAGCCGGCGCAGGTAGTCGGCCTCGTCGGTCTTACCGGTCGCGGCGGCCACGGTGAAGCCGGCCGCGGTGAGTAGGGCGATCGCGATGCCGCCGACTCCGCCGGTCGCGCCGGTGACCAGGACCTCGCCCTGCTCGGGTCGCACGCCGTGGTCGAGCAGCGCGCTCACGCACAGGCTCGCGGTGTAGCCCGCGGTGCCGATGGCCATCGCCTGACGGGCGGTGAACGCCTCGGGTAGTGGCACGAGCCAGTCGCCGTCGAGCCGGGCGCGCTGGGCGAGGCCACCCCAATGGGTCTCCCCAACACCCCAGCCGTTGAGTACCACGCGGTCGCCCTTGGCCCAGTCCGGGTGCGCGCTGTCGGTGACGATGCCGGCGAGGTCGATGCCGGGCACCATCGGAAAGCTGCGCACCACGGGGGAGGTGCCGGTGATCGCCAGGGCGTCCTTGTAATTCAGCGTCGAGTACTCGACGTCGATGTCGACGGTGCCGTCCGGGAGTGCGGACTCGGCCACGCTGGTCAGCGCGACTCTTCGTCCCGCATCGTCTTTTTCGATCAGTACCGCGGAGAACTTCGCCGTCGTCGTGTCGTCCATGGCGAGCACATTACGTCAATCCTATTAAGGATAGCAATGCTTGACTGTTCAATGGATCAGCGGGTGGTCCAGCCGCCGTCGACCACGATCGTCTGGCCGGTGACGTAGCTGCCCGCGTCGCCCGCCAGCCAGAGCACGGCCCCGACGATGTCCTGCGCGGTGCCCTCCTTCGGCAGTGGCGTGTTGCGCCGCAGATACTCCGTGGCACGCTCGCTCTCGTAGAGCGGCCCGGTGATCTCGCTGCGGAAGAAGCCCGGCGCGACCGTGTTCACCCGGATCGAATGCCGCGCCCACTGCACCGCGAGTTCGGCGGTGAGCCCGGACAACCCGGCCTTGCTCGCGGCGTAGGACGCCTGCGGGATGCCGGGGATGCCGACCCGCCCGCTGATCGAGGAGATGTTCACGATCGTGCCGCGACCGAGCGCGCGCATATGCGGAAACACCTGCTGCGACAGCCGCAACGGCGCGACGAGGTTGAGATCCATCGTGCGACGGACGGCGTCGAGGGGTTCGTCCTCGGCGCGTTCGGTGGTGAACATCGTTCCCGCGGCGTTGATCAGGATCTCCGGTGGACCCAGCGCGGCGACGACCGCGGGCACGATCGCCTCGAGCCCCTCGCCGCTGCCGTCGACATCGGACAGATCGCACGCGATGGCGAGGCCGTCGATGCGCGCGGCGAGTTCGGCCAAACGATCCCGGCGTCGGGCCACCACCGCCACCCGGGCGCCGAGGCCGGCCAGGGCCGTCGCCACCGCGGCGCCGAGACCCGACGACGCGCCGGTCACGATCGCCACCCGTCCGTCGAGGGCGAAAAGCCGTGCGGTCGTGTCGCGCTCGGGTGTCATGGTGGTTCCCTCAGGCTTCGGTGGCGTGTGGTCGCCGGGCGGCGAGCGCGGGCAGTTTCGTGCGTTCGACCTTGCCCATCGCGTTGACCGGCAGGGCATCGACCACCGACCAGATCTCGGGCACCTTGTACGGCGAGAGCTCGCGCCGGCACAGCGCGGTGAGTTCGGCGATATCGATCGGGGCGCCGGCGCGCTCGAGCACGGCGGCGACGCGATGGCCGAGCCGGTCGTCGGCGATGCCACAGACCGCGACCTTGGCGACGCCGGGGTGGGCGGCGATGACACGTTCCACCTCGAGCGGATAGACGTTCGCGCCACCACGGATGATGACGAGCTTCTTGCGGTCGAGCACGGTCAGCCAGCCGTCCGCGTCGACGGTCCCGATGTCACCGGTCGGGATCGGGCCGGGGGCCGGCGCTCGAATGCCCTCGGGTTCCCAGTAACCCAGCATCGGTCGCCACCGGTGCGCCCACGGTCCGGTGGTGACGCCGTCGAGGCGCAATTCACCGAGCTCACCCGCGCGCAGCGGATGGCCGTCGTCGTCGTACGCCGCGACCGTGTACTGCGGTAGTACCTGCCCGCAGGTTCCGGGGCGTGGGGCCGCGCGCGGCGGGTCGATGGAGACGACGGTCGGCGCCTCGGTCAGGCCGTAGGTGACGTGGGGCACGAGCCCGTGCGCCGCGTGGAACGCCTGTCGCAGCGATTCCGGGGTGTCGCCGCCGCCGCTCCACACCTCGGTGAGCGAGCTGAGATCGAGGTCGGGGCGGCGGGCGAGGTCGTAGAGCTGCGCGGGCGCGCCGTTCCACACGGTGACCCGTCGCGTTGCGATCCATTCGGCGACACCGTCGACGTCGCGCCGGTTCATCACCACCGCGCATCCACCGGCCTGGGCGGTGAGCAGGGTGGACAGGACCATGAGGTTGAGAATGGTGAGCGGAAAGCTGTCGCCCTTGCGCAGTTCGGGGCCCCAGCCACGTGTGGCAACGAGCGTCGCGCCGGGCAGGAGCAGGTTGCGCTGGCTGTGCACTACGGCTTTGGGTTGTCCCGACGTGCCGCTGGTGAAGGCGATGGCGGCGGGCGCGTCGACGTCGGCCTCGACCCGCGGCGCGACCGACCCGGCGGCGATCAGGTCCGCCCATCGATCGGAATCGACGCACGTGGACGCGGTCAATCGGCAGTGCTCCCCGGCGAGCACGACCATCGGAGCGCAGAGCTCGTCTAGGTAGCGCTGCTCACTCGCCGTGAGCGCCTCGCCGATCCCCGCCCAGATCGCGCCGATCCGTTGCGCACCGTGAAACGCGGCGACGATGTCGAGGTCGTTGGGCAGGCACGCGGCGACCCGGTCGCCGGGCCGCACGCCCAGCGACCACAGTGCCCCCGCCGCCCGGTCGGCCCGTTCGTCGAGTTCGGCATAGGTCCAGACGCCCGACACCGCCTCCACCGCGGCGGTGTCCGGGCGCTCGCGCAGGGCGGTGTCGAATACCCCGGCGACGGTCGCGTGCCGAGGTGGGTGCGAGCCCGATGGGTCGCTGTTGTCGATGTCGTCCACGACTTCTTCCCCTCACTATCCTTGTAATGATTCATACTATAGGCTCGGTCCCGCTGTCCCGGAGCACGCGCGAGCTCCTGGATGTGGCTTCCGCCGATGCCGAATCCGCCCGGCCGCCAACATCTCTCGGCTGCCGGTTCCCTGTGACGGAGGAGAGGTCGAGCCGTGATGGCACCTCGAACAACGACGCGCTCGGGACCACTGTCCGAGCTGCGTGTCCTGGATCTGACCGCGATGGTCATGGGCCCCTACTGCACCCAGATCATGGCCGACATGGGCGCGGACGTGATCAAGATCGAGCCGCCCGCCGGGGACAACACCCGCTACATCTCGGTCGGCCCCGACCCGGCGATGGGAGGGGTGTTCGTCAATGTGAACCGGGGCAAACGCAGCGTGGTCCTGGATCTGCGCTCGGAGCCGGGCAAGCAGGCGCTGCGCGCGCTGATCGCCGACGCCGACGTGTTCGTCCACTCGATGCGCGCTACCGCGATCGCCGGACTCGGCTTCGACTACGCCGCGGTGTCGGCGATCAATCCGTCGATCGTCTACACCAACTGCTACGGGTACGGCAGGCGTGGGCCCTACGCGAACTTCACTGCCTACGACGACACCATCCAGGCCGAGAGCGGCCTGCTTTCCGCGCAGGAGCAGCTGACCGGAACGGCGGGCTACGTCGGCACCATCCTGGCCGACAAGGTGGCCGGGCTGACAGCGCTCTACGCCACCACCATGGCGCTGTTCCATCGGGAGCGGACGGGGGAGGGCCAGGAGGTCGAGGTCGCCATGTTCGAGACCATGGCCGCGTTCATGCTGGTCGAACACGCCAACGGCGCGCTGTTCAGCCCACCGCTCGGCCCCGCCGTGTACCCCCGCGCCGTCACGCCCAACCGCAAGCCCTACCGGACCAGCGACGGCGGCTATGTCAGCGCGCTGGTCTACAACGACAAACAGTGGTCGGCGTTCGTCGACGCGGTCCAACCACCGTGGGCCGGAACGGAATTCGCCACCCTCGCCCAGCGCGCGGCCCGGATCGATACCGTCTACGGCCTGCTGAGCGAGACGTTCGCCGAGCGCACGACCCAGCAATGGCTCGATTTGCTGCGCGCGCTCGATATCCCGGCCGCCCCGGTGCGCACCCTCGACGAACTCTTCGACGATCCGCACCTGAACACGGCGGGTTTCTTCGAGACGGTCCAGACCGAGCACGGTGCGGTCCGCTTTCCCGGCCCGCCGACCTGGTTCTCCCGCACCCCCGGTCGGGTCGCCGGTGGCGCGCCCGGACTCGGCGCCCACACCACGGAAGTACTCGACGAGATAACGACCCATCACACCACCGCAGCATCGGAGCAGCAATGACCAGTCTCGGAGAAGCGTTTCGCGCGCGTTCCTGGCTCTTCGCGCCAGGCGACAGCAGGCGCAAGATGGAGAAGGCGGCGGCCAGCGCGGCCGACGTCGTCATCTTCGATCTGGAGGACGCCGTCCTCGACGCGGCGAAAGCGCAGTCCCGCGCGATGATCGCCGATCTGCTCGCCACGCGGCCCGCGGACGCGAGCCGGCTGTGGGTACGGGTCAATCCGCTCGACGGGCCCCACACCCTGGCCGATCTGGCGGCCGTCGTCGCGGCTCGGCCCGGCGGCATCATGCTGCCCAAGTCGCGCGGTCGCGCCGATGTCGAACGTCTCGACCACTATCTGAGCGCGCTGGAGGTGGCCGCCGGGATCGAACAGGGCTCCACCAAGGTCATCGTGTTGGTGACCGAGACCGCCGAAGCCATGTTCACCACCGGCTCCTACCGCGGCGCGCCCCGGGTGGTCGCGATGACCTGGGGCGCCGAGGACCTCGCCGATTCGGTGGGCGCCGTCGAGAACCGAAATCCGGACGGGAGTTACGGATTCACCTACGAGCTGGCACGGAGTCTGTGTCTGCTCGGTGCCACCGCCGCCGGGGTGGCGGCGGTGGAGACCATCCAGGGCGACTTCCGCGACCTGGCCGGGCTGCGCGCGAGAGCCGAGCGGGTGCGTCGCGACGGCTACAGCGGCATGCTCGCCATCCATCCCGACCAGGTCGAGGTGATCAACGCGGCGTTCACCCCCACGCTCGCGGAATTGGCCGCGGCCCAGGAGATCGTCGACCTGTTCGCCGCCCATCCCGGTGTCGGCGCGCTCGGTCATCGCGGCGCCATGCTCGATCGTCCGCACCTGGCCCGCGCGCAGGCGCTGCTGGCATCGGGCGGACGGGCGTGAGCGTCTCGGTCGCGGCGACAGAGCTGGATCTGGGCCGCTACCTGCGCCACGGCGACCGCATCGTCATCGGTCAGGCGTGCGGCGAGCCGACCACCCTCGTCGAGGCGTTGATCGCGGATGGTCGCGAGATCGGCGGGCTCTCCGCGTTCATCGCCACCAGCTTCTCCGGACTGTTCACCCCCGAGACGGCCGACAGTTTCGCGCTGTCGAGCATGGGCGCGATCGGCACGTTGCGGTCGATGACCAAGGCGCACAAGCTGACCGTGATCCCGTGCCACGTGAGCCGGGTCGCGCCGATGATCGCGGCGGGCACGCTCGGCTGCGACGTCGCCTTCGTCCAGGTGAGCCCCGCCGACGCGCACGGCAACCACAGCCTCGGGCTGATCAGCGACTACGTCCGGGCCGCTGTCACGAAGGCGCGGGTCGTGATCGCCGAGGTGAACGAGCGCGTGCCCTACACCCACGGCGCGCTGCTCGCGAGCGCCGACATCGACTGTGCTGTCACGGTTTCGCGGCCACCGGTCGCCGTCGCGCCGACCGCCGCCGACCCGACCGACGACGCCATCGCCCGACATGCCGCGCAGTACATCGGCGACGGCGCCGTGCTGCAGGTCGGCGTCGGCGCGGTGCCGGACGCGGTTCTTCGGCTGCTGGGCGATCGCACCGATCTCGGTGTGCACTCCGGGATGATCGGCGACGGTGTCGTCGATCTCATCGAGTCCGGCGCGATCACCAACGCGCGCAAAGGGATCGATCGAGGGGTGTCGATCACCGGGGCGCTGATCGGCACCGAACGGCTCTACTCCTTCGCCCATCGCAACCCGCTGATCGGCATGCGCGCCACCTCCTACACCCACGACGCGGGCGTGCTGTCGACCCTGGACAATCTGGTGTCGCTCAATTCCGCTCTCGAGGTCGATCTGACCGGCCAGGTGAACGCCGAACAGAGCGGTTCGGCCTATCTGGGCGGGACCGGCGGTCAAGTCGACTTCGTTCGCGGCGGCCTGCGCTCACCGGGCGGGCACGCCGTGATCGCGTTGCCCGCCACCGCGAAAGGCGGCACCCTCAGCCGGATCACCGCGAGCCTGTCCGGTCCGGTGACGACCGCGCGCAGCGACGTGGATGTGATCGTCACCGAGTTCGGCGCCGCCGAACTCGCGGGCGCATCGGTCGCCGAGCGCACGCGCCGACTGATCGCCATCGCCCATCCCGACTTCCGGGCCGAGCTCGACCGAGCCGCCCACCTGATCCAGCAGCGAGGTTTCTGATGAACGACGCCGTGCTCTTCGACGCCAGGGCCGACGGCATCGCCGTGATCACCCTGAACCGGCCGGAAACCCGCAACTGTCTGGCCGCCGATGTGCGCGCGGGTCTGTACGCCGCGTGGGACCGGTTCGAACACGATCCCGCGCTGCGGGTGGCCGTGCTCACGGGTGCGGGTGACAAGGCGTTCTGCGCGGGCGGCGATCTCAAGGAGATGGTGGACACCGGGATGCGGGTGCCCCCGCCGGAGATGTTCCCGCTGCCCTACGACACCATCGAGCTGTCCAAGCCCACGATCGCCGCGGTCAACGGCGCCGCGTTCGCCGGCGGGTGGATGATCGCGCAGGCCTGCGACCTGTGTGTGGCGAGCACGGCGGCGACGTTCGCGATCACCGAGGTGAAGGTGGGGCGCAGCTCGCCGTGGGCCGCGCCGCTGATTCATATGATCCCCCAGCGGATCATGATGGAGCTGCTGCTCACCGGCGCGCCGATCACCGCGCGCCGGGCCTACGAGGTGGGCCTGGTCAATCGCCTCGCCGAGCCGGGCGCGGTCCTGGCGGCGGCGCTGGAGCTGGCTGCCGAGATCCTGCGCGGCGCACCGCTGTCGGTGCGGGCGGCGCGGGATACGGTGATGCTCGCCACCGAGATGGGCCGTTCCGACGCGCTGGGGGCCGCCAGAGCTGCCGCCGTCGAGTGCTACGACAGTGCCGACGCGCAGGAAGGGCCGCGCGCGTTCGCGGAGAAGCGAACCCCGATCTGGCTGGGCCGCTGAGACATTCGGCTGCCGCCACAGCCAGTTCGGTGGGTGCACCGGGAACGTCGGCTCGTGCCCGTGGGCCGAATCCGGGCGAGGGGAATGTGCTTGCCTCGGCCCGGTTCGGATGCCCTCGGTGGTCGTCGCATCGACCGTCGCGAGCGTCAATGCGTGCCGACCGTGGTCACTTCGGCGGGAAGCGGAGCGCGCCGTCGAGGCGGATCACTTCGCCGTTGAGGTAGTCGTTCTCGATGATGGACTGCGCCAGCTGCGCGTACTCCGGCGACTGCCCCATCCGCTTCGGGTGGGGGACCTGTGTGCTCCAGTGGGCCTCCAAGCGGTCGGCGGCCTTGCCGTAGGCGGGGGTGTTGAACGTACCGGGTGCGATCGTGACGACACGGATGCCGAGCGGGGACAGGTCGCGGGCCGCGACCAGGGTCATGCCGACCACGCCGCCTTTGGCCGCGGCGTAGGGGAGCTGGCCGATCTGCCCCTCGTAGGCCGCGATCGAGGCGGTGTTGACGATGACGCCGCGGCTGCCTTCGTCGAGCGGTTCCTGCTTGGCGATGGCGGCGGCCGAGAGCCGCAGCACATTGAACACGGCGGTCAGGTAGAACTCGATCGTGGTGCGGAAGCCGTCGAGCGCGAGCGGGCTGCCGTCTTTGCCGACCAGTCGTCCGCCGCTGGCGGGGCCGCCGTGCGTATCGACCGAAATCCGCAGCGGGCCCAGGGTTTGCGCTTCGTCGATGGCGGCCTGAACGGACTCCTCGCTGGTGGCGTCGGTGTGCACGTAGCGGATGCCGAGTTCGGCCGCGAGTTCCTTGCCCTTGTCGTCGGCGACATCGGCGACGACCACCTTCGCCCCCGCGGCGTGCAAGCGACGGACGGTGGCCTCCCCGAGCCCGCCGGTACCGCCGACCACGATGGCGGAACTACCACTTATATCCATGTTGTTTTCCTCTCTTGAAATCAACACTCTCTTGCTGTGAGAATAATGTTCTCATGAACATTGGCATGATCCTAGACATGGCCGCCTCGGCCGGGAGCCGATCGGTGATCACGGTCGGCGACCGCTCGCTGACCGCGGCAGACCTGCTCGACCGCGCCCGACGTGCGACCCCGCGCTTCCAGGAGCACTCCGCGGTGCTGTATCTGGGCGCCAACCACCTGGCCTATCCGATCGCCCTGTTCGGCGCCGTGCTGGCCGGTGTGCCGTTCGTGCCGCTGAACTACCGGCTCGGCGACGCCCAGCTGAGCGCGCTGCTCGAACGCCACCCCGGCGCGCTGGTCCTGCGACCGGAGGACCTCGACGCCCTGGTGGTGGTCGACCCCGCGCAGCCCGACGCGCCCGAGGTGGCGACGCCGTGGGACGCCGACTCGGTGGCGGTGATCCTCTACACCAGCGGCACCACCTCCGCGCCCAAGGCCGCGCTGCTGCGCCACCGGCACCTGATGGCCTACCTGCTCAACACCGTGGAGTTCGGTGCCGCCGCGACCACCGACGCGACCTTGGTGTCGGTGCCGCCGTATCACATCGCGGGGCTGACGAACCTGCTCTCCAATCTCTACGCCGGCCGCCGGGTGGTCTATCTGCCCGCGTTCGACCCCGCCGAGTGGCTGGCGACGGTACGCCGGGAACAGATCACCCAGGCGATGCTGGTGCCGACCATGCTGGCGCGCATCGTCGCCGCGGTCGACGGACCCGACGCGAGCACCCCGACCTTGGCGACGCTGGCCTACGGCGGCTCGCGCATGCCGCGTCCGGTGCTCGATCGCGCACTGCGGGTGTTCCCCGAGACCGGTTTCGTCAACGCCTACGGGCTCACCGAGACCGCGTCCTCGGTCGCGGTCCTCGGACCGGAGGACCACCGGGCCGCCGCCGCCTCCGCCGACGAGCTCGTGCGCGATCGTCTCGGCTCGGTGGGCCGTCCGCTGCCCGGCATCGAGTTCGAGATCCGCAGCGCCGCGGGCGAACCCGTCGCGGTCGGCGAGACCGGATCGGTCTTCGTCCGTGGTGATCAGATCTCGGGCGAATACGGCGGCCGCAGCGCCCTCGACGCCGAGGGCTGGTTCCCCACCGGTGATCTCGGCAGGCTCGACTCCGCCGGCTACCTGTTCATCGACGGTCGCGCCGACGACACCATCATCCGGGGCGGGGAGAACATCGCACCGGCCGAGATCGAGGACGTGCTGCTCGAATGCCCCGGCATCACCGAGGCCGCGGTGATCGGCGTTCCCGACGCGGAATGGGGTCAGCGCCTGGTCGCGGTGGTCGTCGGGGTCGGTGACGAAGCGCAGGTCAAGCAGTGGGTCAAGGACCGGCTGCGCTCGTCGAAGACTCCCGACGCCGTCGTGTTCCGTACCGAGCTGCCCAAGACCGACACCGGAAAACTATTGCGACGCACCCTTGTCGCCGAAATGGAGGGCACCCATGCCTGAAGCAGTCATCGTCTCCGCGCTGCGCACGCCCATCGGGACCGCGCGCAAGGGGACGCTGCGCGACACCGACGGCTTCACGCTGGCCGATCATGTGGTCGCCGCGGTGGCGGCCGACCTCGATCCGAATCAGATCGACGATGTCATCCTGGGCGAGGGGCGTTACGGCGGCGGCGTGCTGGCCCGGCACGCCGCGGTCACCTCGGGGCTCACCACGGTGCCCGGCCTCGCCACCAACCGGCACTGCGCGGCGGGGATGGCGGCGGTGCAGTCCGCCGCGGCGAGCATCCGCGCGGGTATGGACCGGCTCATCATCGCCGGCGGCGTGAACGCCGATTCCACCGCGCCGCGCCTGCGTTTCCGGGTCGGCGAGGACGAATGGCTCGACCCGTGGACCTCGCCGACGCATCCCGATCGTCCGGATGCGCCGAATCTGGACATGTCCATCACCGTCGGCTGGAACGCGGCGGTCAAAGCCGGTATCTCGCGTGCGGAGATGGACGCCTGGGCGCTGCGTTCGCACCGCAACGCCATCGCCGCCATCGACGAAGGGCGCTTCGCCGACGAGATCGTGCCGATCAAGACCCCGCACGGCCTGTTCGAGGTCGACGAGCACCCGCGCCGCGACACCACCATCGAGAAGCTGGCCGGGTTGAAGGTGCTGCACCCCGAGATCGAGGGTTTCAGCATCACGGCGGGCAACGCCGCGGGCGCCAACGACGGGGCCGCGGCCCTGGCCATCGCCAGTGATCGGCTCGGGCTGCCCGCGCTCGGTGTCATCCGGTCGTGGGCGTCGGTCGCGGTCGACCCCGCCGTCACCGGCCTCGCGCCCATCGAGGCGATCGCGAAAGCGGTGTCGCGGGCGGGGATCTCGCTGTCGCAGGTGAGTCTGATCGAGATCAACGAAGCGTTCGCGGTGGTGCCGCTGGCCGCGATCAAGGCGCTCGACATCGACCCGGAACTGGTCAACGTCAGTGGCAGCGGGTGCTCGCTGGGGCATCCGGTCGCGGCGACCGGGGCCAGGATGATCGCCACCCTGGTGCACGAATTGCGGCGCCGTGGTGGCGGTTTCGGCATCGCGGCGCTGTGCGCCGGTGGTGGCATGGGCTCGGCGACGGTCATCGAGGTAGCCGCGCCCTGAGGTGATACCGGGTGGCCTCCGCGGCCACCCGGTCGTTCAGGATTCGGCGAACCCGAACGCGCAGAAGTCCCAGACCTCGCCCGCGGTGATGGGGTGTGCGCTGTCCTCGTCGGCGCCGCCCGCCGACTGGGCGGTGAACATGACCGTCTGCATCACGACGGCGGCCATGCGGTGCGGGTTGAGGTCGGCGCGCAGCGCACCCGCCTTCTTGGCCTGTTCCATCAGGTCGGTGAACAGCGACAGCAGGGGCGCGTGCGCGACCTTGACCTGAGCGGGGTGCGAGACCAGTAGCTGCGGCGCGAAATCGGTGAACAGGGGCCGTTGGGCGACCGGGTCGGGCCTGCATAATTCGAACAGCAGCTCCACGGTCACCCGCAGCCGATCCAGCGGCTCGGTCTTGCCCTCGGCGGCCGCCGCCAGCTGATCCGCGGTCCGGCTCAGCGCGTCCTCGAACAGGGCGAGCAACAGCTCGTGCTTACCGTCGAACTGCAGGTAGAAGCTGCGCAGCGACTGGCGGGAGCGGTCGACGACTTCCTGCACGGTGAAGTCGGTGGTGCCCTTCTCGGTGATGATCGCCTGCGCCGCGTCGAGGAATTTTTGCACCCGCTGTTCGGCGCGCAGTTTCGCCCCGCGGATGGACCGCTCGACGGCCCGCTGTTTCCACGCGGGCTCTTCGCTGACGCTGGTCACGGTTGCCTCCATCCTCGGTCAGGTGTGCAGAACATGCATGCACTGTACCGGAGAACGTCATATCCAAGGGCTACCAGCCCCGCGTGTCCGCGATCTTGGAGACTATTACTTTCTTCTGACGAGAATGCTATTCTCCGTATCGATACTGACGGTTGCTGGCAAGGAGGCCCTCCGGATGCTCGTGGAGTTCGACTCCGATCAACGGCTGTGGCAGGAAACTGTGCGCGCCGTCCTCACCAAGGAATGTCCGCCCACGCTGATTCGCGCGGTCGCCGACCAGGACGCCGATCCGGACCCGCTGTGGCAGACCTACGTCGAGCTGGGCTGGACCGAATTGGTCGACGCAGGCGATGCGGTGGAACTGGCCATCGTGCTCGAGGAGCTGGGCCGGGCGACCGATCCCACGCCGTACCTGGCGACGATGAGCCAGTTCGCCCCGCTCGCACCGGAGTTCGTGCAGGGTGGGCGCTCGGGAACGGCCGTGTTCACCGGCGTCACGGTGCGGCGCGACGGTGCGGACTGGGTGCTCGACGGCACCGCGCACCATGTCCTCGACGGTGACCGCGCGCAGCACTACGCGGTCGTCACCGATGCCGGGGTGTTCGTCGTCGAGGCGGCCGAGGTGATCGCCCGGCGCACAGCGGTTTTCGACCCGGTCCTGCACCTCGCCGAGGTGAGCTTCGTCGGGGTGCGCGTGCGCGACGACCGGCGCGTCGCCTCGGTGCCCGAACGCGCGCGCCACCTCGCGCTGACCGGGCTGGCGTTGACCACAGTCGGTGCGTGTCAGCGGATTCTGGACCTGGTGCTCGAGCACGTGCGCACACGTCAGCAGTTCGGCGTCGCGCTCGGTTCCTTCCAGGCGGTCAAACACAAGGCCGCCGACATGCAGATCGCGATCGAACGGGCCAGGGCGCTGGCCTATTTCGCGGCGCTGACGATCGCCACCGATGATCCACGCCGCCGGATCGCCGCCTCGATGGCGAAGGCCGCGTCCGGCGAGTGCCAGTCCCTGGTATTCCGCCACGGCGTGCAGTTGTTCGGCGGAATGGGTTTCACCTGGGAAAACGACCTGCAATTCGCGCTGAAGCGGGCCAAGGCCGGCGAGCTGCTGCTCGGCGGCGCGCACACGCATCGGGCGCTGATCGCCGAGGAGTACCGTGCAACTGACTTTTGACGCCGACGTCGAGGCCTTCCGGGCCGAATTCGTGGCGTTCCTGGACGAGAACCTGCCCGACGCGGCGGTCGCCGGCGCGGACCGGGCGGCGTCGAGCGCCGACATTCCCGGCTGGGCCCGCGAATGGCAACGCCTCCAGTTCGACAGCGGCTGGCTGCTTCCCGGCAACGCCCCGGAATACGGCGGCCGCAACGCGACGCTCGTGCAGCAGTACGTGCACCTCGAGGAGCTGTCCAAGCGGCACATGTATCACAGCTTCAACCCCCAGGGGCTCGGCATCATCGCCGCCTCGCTGCTGTCCTTCGGTACCGAGGAGCAGAAGCAGAACTGGGCGGTGCGGATCCTGCGCGCCGAGATCACCGCGGCGCTGGGAATGAGCGAACCGGGCGCCGGGTCCGATCTGGCCGGCCTGCGGACCCGCGCGGTGCTCGACGGTGACCACTTCGTCGTCAACGGCCAGAAGGTCTGGACCTCCGGGGCCCACGACGCCGACGTGCTGCTGACCTTCGTCCGCACCGACCCCGACGTCCCCAAGCACAAGGGGATCAGCGTGCTGCTGATCCCGACCGACACCCCGGGCGTGACCCGACGCCCGTTCGCGTCGATCTGCGGCCCGCACGATCTGGACTTCAACGAGGTGTTCTTCGAGGACGTCGTGGTGCCTGCGCAGAATCTGGTCGGCCCGCTGCACGGCGGGTGGGGCGTGGCCAACGGCTCCCTCGGGCACGAGCGCACGCTGCTGTGGCTGAGTTTCGCCGACCGCCTGCGGGAACTGATCGAGGACTTCCGGCCCGAGACCGTGCTCGAGCGTGATGCCTACGCGACCATGGTCATGGACAACCAGGCCCTGCGCCTGCTCGGCTCGGCGGCGCTGGCCCGCGCGGCCCGCGGCGATCAGGATGTGGCCGCGCTGTCGGTGCTCAAGGTCTTCGGTTCGGAGGCGGTGCAGAGCGCCGCGGAGCAGACGCTGCTCGCGGCAGGCGCGGACGGGCTGGTGCACCCGGCCGTCACCGCGCCGTTCAATCCGCTGAATCTGGACAACTTCTCGTGCAGTTGGTTCGAGCGCTACGCGCGCAGCTTCGCGGGGACCATCGCGGGCGGCACGTCCGAAATCCAACGCAACATCATCGCCGAGCGTGTGCTCGGTCTCCCTCGGAGCTGAGGAGCTCGCTGTGTACATCCGCTATGAGGTCGCCGACAAGATCGCGACCATCACCCTGGATCGGCCCGAGGCGGCCAACGCCCAGAACTCGGACCTGCTCGACGAACTCGACGCGGCGTGGACCCGCGCCGCCCAGGACCCCGAGGTCGCGGTGATCGTGTTGCGCGGCGAGGGCAAGCACTTCTCGGCCGGTCACGACCTGAAGGATCGCTGGCCTTCGCCGCAGGACATCACGCTGGAGTGGATCTACCAGAACGAGAGCC
The DNA here is from genome assembly GCF_053608345.1 of Nocardia sp. NPDC055050. Taxonomy (NCBI): domain Bacteria; kingdom Bacillati; phylum Actinomycetota; class Actinomycetes; order Mycobacteriales; family Nocardiaceae; genus Nocardia; species Nocardia sp. NPDC055050. The sequence continues at coordinate 1,158 of NZ_JBSGVG010000036.1, read as the reverse complement.
GCCGCTACCTCGAGTACTCGCTGCGCTGGCGCAATGTGCCCAAGCCGTCCATCGCCGCGGTTCAGGGGCGGTGCATCGCCGGGGGACTGCTGCTGTGCTGGCCGTGCGATCTGATCGTGGCCGCCGATGACGCGCTGTTCTCCGATCCGGTGGTGCTGATGGGTATCGGCGGCGTCGAATACCACGGGCACACCTGGGAACTCGGCGCGCGCAAGGCCAAGGAGATCCTGTTCACCGGTCGCGCGGTGACCGCGACCGAGGCCGAGCAGGTCGGCATGGTGAACAAGGTGGTGCCGCGCGCGGAGCTCGACGAGCAGACCCGTGCGCTGGCCACCCGGATCGCCGGGATGCCGTCGTTCGGTTTGCGGCAGGCCAAACGCGCGGTCAATCAGACACTCGACGTCCAGGGCTTCTACGCCGCCATTCAGTCCGTCTTCGACGTGCACTCGACCGGTCACGGGAACGCGTTGAGCGTGAACGGCTTTCCGATCCTGATGGCGCTGGACGAGATGAAACAGAAGATCGAGTGATTCGTCGCTCATGAAGAGAGGTACCACCAATGCGAAATACACTGCGCCGCAAGGCAATGGCCTGTTGTGGTCTCGTGGCGATCGCCCTCGTCACGGTCACCGGCTGCGGCTCCGACGACGAGGCTTCGAGTAGTTCGTCGACCACGTCGGCGGCCACCTCCTCGGCCAAGGCCGCGGCGGCGGACCCGGCGGCGGTCAAGTCCATCACCGATGCCTATGTGCTGTTCTTCGACGGCAAGGCGGGGGCCGACAAGAAGGTCGCGGTGGTCGAGAAGGGCGCCGAGTTCACCCCGTTGCTGCAGGCGCAAGCGGCCAACCCGCAGGCTCAGAGCACCTCGGTCACCGTGGGTGGGGTGAAGCTGATCGACGCGGACAACGCCGACGTCACCTATTCGCTGCTCATGAACGGCACGCCGGTACTGCCCGACCAGACCGGTCAGGCAGTGCGTCAGGGCGGCCAGTGGAAGGTGGCCGCGGCCACCTACTGCGCGCTGATGGCGATTCAGGGCGGCACCTCGCCCGCCTGTTGAGGTAGTCGAAACAGTGTGGGGGGGCGCGCGGGGGGGGCGGGGGGCCCCCCGGGTTTATAGTGTGGGTGGGTTTAAAAACAAAAAGACCCCCCCACAGA
>NZ_JBSGVG010000035.1:0-72914 GCF_053608345.1 Nocardia sp. NPDC055050 | reverse complement strand
CTCCTTCGTCGCATCTCCGCGGCGCCTGACCGGCGACCCGGCCGCGGACCGGCCACTTCGTGGCCGTCCCTCCCTAGGGGTCGGGAGTGCGGTTGCTGGGTTGGGTGGGTTGTTGAAGAGGGGGACAGGCTGGGTTTGCGGTGTGGTTGGTGGGGAGGGGGACTGGCTGGGTGTGTGCGGTGTGGTTGTTGACGAGGAGGAGGACTGGCTGGTGTGCGCGCAGTGGTTTTTGACGAGGGACAGGCTGGGTGTGTGCGGTGTGGTTGTTGACGAGGGGGACTGGCTGGTGTCCGCGCGGTGGTTTTTGATGAGGGGACTGGCTGGGGTGCGCGCGGTGGTTGTTCGAGACGGGGACGGGGTTGGGTGGACCGTGTGGTTGGGAGTGCGGTCGGGGGAAGGCTTGGTTGATCAGGTGGTGATGGCGGCGTGTCTGGTGAAGGCGGCTTCGGCGGCGGGGGTGGCGGCTTCGCGGTCGGTGGGGACCAGGCCGATGCGGGTGCGGCGGTCCAGGAGGTCGTCGACGGTGAGGGCGGCCTCGTGGGTGATGGCGAAGTCGAATTCGGCGGCGGTGACGTCGATTCCGGGGGCGACCGGTTCGGCGAGGGTGGGATCGGCCAGCCAGGCGGACACGATCTGGCTCGCCTCGCTGCCGTAGCGCTCGATGAGGACCGGTGGGGCATCAATCCGGTCGCGGGCGGCACCGGCGACCGCGCCGACCAGGGGGATCCGGGTGGTGCGGCAAGGGCCTGCCGTGAGGGCGGCCTGGGCGACCGCGGCGTCGACGGCGTCCTGGGCCATCTGGCGGTAGGTGGTGAGCTTGCCGCCGACGACGGTGATCAGGCCGTCGGGAGCGGTGAGGACCGCGTGTTCGCGGGAGATGTCGGCGGTGCTGTCGTCGGCGGTCTTCAGCAGCGGGCGCAGGCCGGCGAACCGGCCGCGGATATCGGCACGGGTCAACGGTTCGCGCAGCGCGGTGTTGATGGTGTCGAGCAGGAAGTCGATCTCGGCCTCGGTGGGCTGTGGCTCGTCGGGGATCGGGCCCGGCGCGTCCTCGTCGGTGAGACCGAGGTAGACGCGGCCGTGCGCGGCGGGCAGCGCGAAGACGAACCGGCTGATGCTGCCGGGTACCGGCACCGTCAACGCGGCGCTGAGGCCACCGAACGCCGCGGCGTCGAAGACGAGGTGGGTGCCGCGGCTGGGCCGCAGTTCGATGCTGTGGTCGACCTCGCCCGCCCAGACTCCGGTCGCGTTCACGACCGCGCGCGCCCGAACCGTCAAGGTCTCGCCGGTCAGGCTGTCGCGCAGCTGGACCGAATCACCCTTCGCGGCAACCGCCTCCATGCGCGTGAGCACCGTCGCGCCGTGCGCGGCCGCCGTGCGAGCCAGCGCGACGACCAAGCGGGCGTCGTCGACGAGTTGACCGTCCCAGGCCTGCAATCCACCGCGCAGCCCGTCGCGCCGCACGGTCGGTGCCAAGCGCAGGGCCTCGGCGGCGGCCACCCGGCGCGAGCGCGGCAACGTGTCGACCGAGGTGTGCGCGGCGATCCGGAGGGCGTCACCGGCGGCGAAGCCCGCGCGGATGAGTGAGCTCTGGCCCAGCTTGATGCCGGGCAGCAAGGGAACGAGCTGGGGGAGTGGGCGCACCAGATGTGGTGCGGTGGTGCGCAACAGGATGCCGCGTTCGACCGCGCTCTCGTGCGCGATCCCGACCCGTCCGCTCGCCAGATACCGCAGCCCACCGTGCACCAGCTTCGAACTCCAGCGGCTGGTGCCGAAGGCGAAGTCGTTGCGCTCCACCAGGATTGTGCGCAGTCCGCGCGCGGCGGCGTCGAGGGCGACGCCGGTTCCGGTCACACCGGCGCCGATCACCACCACGTCGACCTCGGGGTTCTCGCCCAGTGCGGTGAGGTCGGTGGTGCGGCGCGCGGCGTTCAGGGTGGCACCGGAAATGGGGAAGTCAGCAGGCATCAGGAGTCCTTCTCGGGTGGCGGGAGCAGATAACCCTCGATAGCCCTGGACAATTCGGCGTCGAACTCCGCACCGGCCAGCAGCGACTCCACCGTGCCCGCCGACTGCACCGCCGACTGGGTGATGAGCAGCAGCATGGTGGCCATGTGCTCGGCATCACCCGACCGGATCGACCCGTCTCGGTGCCCGAGCTCGATCACGGTCGCGAACAGCCCGATCAGCGTGCGCTGATTGCGGCCGAGCCGGCCGAACACATAGGTGAGCATCAGGTCGGTGTCGGTGCGGAAGATCTTGGCGAACACCGCGTTCGACCGAATCGCCGCCGAGCCCGTCACGATGCCGTGGACCAGCCGATCCCGGCCGAGGCCGGTGTCGGGCATGGTTTCGGCGACGATCGTGCGCAGTTCACGCACCAGCAGTTCGGCGATCAGCGATCCGGTGTCGGGCCAGCGGCGGTAGACCGTCGGCCTGCTCACCCCGGCCCGGCGCGCCACCTCGGTGAGCGTGGTTCGGCGAACCCCGAAGTCGACGACGCAGGCCCGCGTGGCATCGAGAATCGCCACGTCGGTGGGCGAAAGCTGGTCAGCGTGGGTCGCGAGATCGATCATCGTGCTTCACCGCCGGTGGGTTCGGTGGCGCCGGGACAGCTGCGCCGTGGTCGGGCTGGAACCGCCCAAGGGTATCGAGCGGACCAGCGGGGTTTCCGTCGCGAAGGGTCGGTAGTGACATCCGACAGCGGTACGGATGTCGACTCTGGGACATATCGTTGGTTACTGCTTGACACTATATGTCATTATGTAACGCATGGTCGAGACGCAACACGAACAAACCGGGTCCGCCACCGTGGCACCGAGCATGGTGTGGGACGCCTGGGGCGTAGCCGCCGGTCACCAGCCGCTGTCGGCGCAGATCCGTGGCCTGCTCGCGCAGGTGTTCGGGATCTCGGGTGAGCCGGTCGTGCGCCGCGACGAGAACGATGTGCCGCTGATCCCCACCACGCTCACGGCCGCCGATCGGGCAGGCCTGGCGGCGATCGTCGGTGACGAACATCTCACTACCGCCGATCTCGACCGGCTGCGGCACGCGGGCGGCAAGAGCACCCCCGACCTGCTGCGCCGACGCGCGAACACCCCGCAGGACGCCCCCGACGCCGTCGTCTTCCCCGCCGATCACCCGCAGGTCCTGGCGCTGCTGGAGTATTGCGCCGAACACGGCGTCGCCGTCGTACCGTTCGGTGGCGGAACCAGCGTGGTCGGTGGCGTCGATCCCGTGCGCGGGCAGTTCGGCACCGTGATCGCACTCGATCTGCGCAGGCTCGACACGCTCACCGCGGTAGATCCGGCCAGCGGCACCGCCACCCTCGGCGCCGGACTCACCGGCCCGCAGGCCGAGGAGTTGCTCGGTGCGCACGGTCTCTCGCTCGGGCACTTTCCGCAGAGCTTCGAATTCGCCAGCATCGGCGGGTTCGCCGCGACCAGGTCGTCGGGTCAGGCGTCGGCGGGCTACGGCCGGTTCGACGACATGGTCGAGCGCCTGGTGATCGCCACCCCGCAGGGCACCCTCGACCTCGGGCGCGCGCCCGCGTCGGCAGCCGGACCCGACCTGCGCGAGTTGTTCGTCGGATCCGAAGGCGCGCTCGGCATCATCACCTCGGTCACCCTGCGGGTGCATCCCGTGCCGGAAACCGTGGGCTACCAAGCCTGGTCGTTCCCCGACTTCGCCACCGGCGCCGCGGCACTGCGCAGCGTGGTGCAGGCCGGCGCCGCGCCGACGGTGATGCGGCTGTCCGACGAGGCCGAAACGGGTCTGAACCTGGCGCGCTCCGCCGATGTCGGCGGCCATCCGGTATCGGGCTGTCTCGCCATCACCACCTTCGAGGGCAGCCGGGCCCATGTCGCGGCCCGATCCGCCGAGGCGAGCGAACTGCTCGCTGCCGCGGGCGGCACCGCACTCGGCGAGGCGCCTGCCCAGCAGTGGGAGCACGGCCGGTTCGCCGCGCCCTACATGCGTGACGCGCTGCTCGATGTCGGCGTGCTGTGCGAGACGCTCGAAACCGCTACCAGCTGGGCCAATCTGGCGAATCTCAAAGTGAAGGTCACCGGCGCGCTGATGGACGCGCTCGGTGCACAGGGCACGCCCGCGCTGGTCATGTGCCACATCTCGCACACCTATCCGACCGGGGCGTCGCTGTATTTCACCGTCGTCGCCAAGCAGCTCGATGATCCGATCGCGCAGTGGCGCATCGCCAAATCCGCCGCGAGCGACGCGATGGTCGCCGCGGGCGGCACCATCACCCACCACCACGCCGTGGGCGCCGACCACCGGCCGTGGATGGGCGCTGAAATCGGTGACCTGGGGGTTCGGGTGTTGCGTGCGGTGAAGCGCGAACTCGACCCCACCGGAGTGCTCAACCCTGGGAAGCTGGTGCCGTGAGCGAACATTCGATGCGGCGCGTTGTCGTCGTCACGAACCCGCGTTCCGGGTCGGGCCGGGGCGACGACGTCGCCGAGGCGGTGCTGGCCGAACTGCTGGCGCGCGGTGTCGAGGTGGTCGAGGTGCGAGCCCCGAGCGCGGACGAGTCGGTGACACAGGTCAGGACGCTCGTGGCCGGCGAGGACCGGCCGGATGCGGTGATCTGCGTCGGCGGTGACGGGCTGATGAACGTGCTGCTGGCCGCTGTCGCGCACAGCGGGGTGCCGCTCGGGCTGGTGCCCGCGGGCACCGGCAACGACCTGGCGCGCGAATTCGGGATACCGACCGGTGACCCCCGGGCTGCCGTCGAGATCGTGCTGGGCGGTCGAGCCCGGACCATCGATCTGGGGCGGATCGAATCGGCGGACGCCGCACCCACCTGGTTCGCGACCGTGGTCGGCACCGGCTTCGACGCGCGAGTCACGCTGCGCGCCAACAAGATGCGCTATCCCCGTGGCCCGCTGCGCTACACCGCTGCCGCGGTCGTCGAGCTGATGCGTGGCTACACACTGCCGTTCCGGATCGAGCTGTCCGGCCTCGCGCCCGGTGCGCTGGACAATCCGCCCGACTCCCACGTGGTGATCCTGACCGACGCGGTGATGGCGCCGATCGGCAACACCCGCACCTACGGCGGCGGCATGCTGGTGTGTCCGGAAGCACTCGCCGACGACGGGTACCTCGACATCACGGTGGTCGGCGCGGTGTCACGGCTGGAGATGGCGCGGCTGCTGCCCGCGTTGTCGGCGGGCAAACGGATCGACCATCCGGCGACCAAGCGTTATCGGGCCCGGCGGATCACGGTCGGTGCCGAGGGCGGATACGCCACGGCCGATGGTGAGCCCGCGGGGATGTTGCCGGTGACGGTGCAGGCGATGCCCGGGGCGCTGAGCGTGCTGGTGCCCTGATCAGGCCGGGTCGAAGGCGATCCGGGACACCGCGTGCAGTGTCGGGCGGTCGATGATCACCACCGAGGTCGAGGACAGCGGTTGCGGGTCCGGCGCGAGGGCGGTGCCGCGGGCTCCCAGGGAGTCCATCATCGTTTCCCAGCGGCGGCAGTGTCCCGTGAAGGCCAGGCTGTTGACGCTTCTACCTCGGCTGATCTGACCCGATCTGGCCTGCTCGGCGGGCACATCGATGAGCACCATGTGCAGTTCGCGGCGGCCCTGCGCGGTCCAGCGGGCGATCAGGCGACGGCTCCAGCGGAAGGTGGCGCAGTCGTGGATGGCGACCGGTCCGTCGCTGTCGCGGACCGCGTCGCGGATCGCGCGGTAGTGCGCGAGGTGGACCAGCGGGCGCCACAGGGAATACGGCGCCCAGCCCAACCGGTGACGCAGGCGATTGCGGGTGTGATTCGAGTCGAGGACGAGGGCGCCGGACGCGGTCCGCACCGGTTGCTCGGCATCGGGTCCCGACCCGAAGAAGCGGTGTAGTGCGGTGGACTTTCCCGCGCCGGGGACACCGGCGAAGACCAGAACGGTGGTGCTCGGGTAGCGCAGTTCTTGGACCTCGCTCGCGCGCAGGTCCAGCAGGGCGATCGGGGTGATGATCCTCGGTGCCGACGCGGGAACGGGAGACGAGGATTCGAGCGGGGGCGTCACCCTCTCCAGGGTCCGGTAAAACGGACAAAACGGCAATCGGGGGTTGCCCGGATATTTCGGCTGGAGGGTTGGGAGACAACGGTTTCCGCGTGTCGTCGTGGCGCGTCACAGACCATGCTGACCAGGGCCGGGTAGAAGCTGAGAATTCCATATGGATTCTGCTGAGTGGGGTCGATCGCCGGTAGTATCAGAGCTGTAGACGGAGTCTTCGGTGTCCCTCATCCACCGAAGATTCCGTCTTTTTTTGTGCTCGGGTAGGCGGGGAAAAAGCTGGTTGCCGCTCCCCTTAGGATTGGGACGTGACCAGCGCAGCCCCTGACAACTCGCGTAATCGTGCCGATGCCCTGCCCAAGAGCTGGAACCCCGGCGAGGTAGAGGCCGACCTGTACGAGGGCTGGGTCAACGCCGGGTACTTCGCCGCCGACGCCTCCTCGAGCAAGCCGCCGTACTCGATCGTGCTGCCGCCGCCCAACGTCACCGGCACCTTGCACATGGGCCACGCGCTCGACCACACGATCATGGACCTGCTCACCCGCCGCAAGCGGATGCAGGGCTACGAGGTGCTGTGGCTGCCGGGCATGGACCATGCGGGTATCGCCACGCAGACGGTGGTGGAGAAGCAGCTCGCCGTCGACGGGAAGTCCAAAGAGGACTTCGGACGTGAGCTCTTCATCGACAAGGTGTGGGACTGGAAGCGGGAGTCCGGCGGGCAGATCCAGGGCCAGATGCGTCGCCTCGGCGACGGCGTCGACTGGAGCCGCGACCGCTTCACCATGGACGACGGCCTCTCGCGCGCCGTGCAGACGATCTTCAAGCGGCTCTACGACTCGGGGCTGATCTACCGCGCCGAGCGCCTGGTGAACTGGTCGCCGGTGCTGCAGACCGGCATCTCCGACCTCGAGGTCGACCACAAGGAGGTCGACGGCGAGCTCGTGAGCATGCGGTTCGGCTCGCTGAACGACGACGAACCGCACGTGATCGTGGCCACCACCCGCGTGGAGACGATGCTCGGTGACACCGCCGTCGCGGTGCACCCGGACGACGAGCGGTACAAGGCGCTGATCGGCACCACGCTGTACCACCCGATCACCGGCCGTCAGATCCCGATCGTCGCCGACGACTACGTCGACCCCGAATTCGGTTCCGGCGCAGTGAAGATCACCCCGGCGCACGACCCCAACGACTTCGAACTCGGCCTGCGCCACGGCCTGCCGATGCCGACGATCATGGACAAGACCGGCCGGATCGCTGACAGCGGCACCGAATTCGACGGCATGGACCGCTTCGAGGCCCGCGTGAAGATCCGCGAACGGCTCGAGGCCGAAGGTCGCATCGTCGGCCGCAAGTTCCCCTACAAGCACCAGGTCGGTCACTCGGAGCGCTCCGGCGAGCCGATCGAGCCGCGCCTGTCGATGCAGTGGTGGGTCAAGGTCGACACCCTGGCCAAGGCCGCGGGCGACGCCGTGCGTGAAGGCGACGTGAAGATCCACCCGGCCAGCCAGGAACCGCGCTGGTTCGACTGGGTCGACAACATGCACGACTGGTGCATCTCGCGTCAGCTGTGGTGGGGCCACCGCATCCCGATCTGGTACGGCCCCGAAGGCGAGATCGTGTGCCTCGGCCCCGGCGAGGAAGCGCCCGAGGGCTGGGTGCAGGACCCGGACGTGCTCGACACCTGGTTCTCCTCGGGTCTGTGGCCGTTCTCCACGATGGGGTGGCCCGACTCGACCCCCGAGCTGTCGAAGTTCTATCCGACCAGCGTCCTCGTCACCGGGTACGACATCCTGTTCTTCTGGGTGGCCCGGATGATGATGTTCGGCATGTACGTGAGCGACGATCCGGTGCTCACCGCCGGTAAGGGCGGCCGGAAGCAGGTTCCGTTCGAAGACGTGTTCCTGCACGGCCTCATCCGCGACCAGCACGGCAAGAAGATGTCGAAGTCGCGCGGCAACGGCATCGATCCGCTCGACTGGATCAACTCCTACGGCGCCGACGCGCTGCGCTTCACCCTGGCCCGCGGCGCCCAGCCCGGCGGCGATCTGTCCGTCGGCGACGCGCACGCACTGGCTTCGCGCAGCTTTGTCACCAAGCTGTTCAACGCCACCAAGTTCGCCCTGATGAACGGTGCGCGCACCGGTGAGCTGCCCCCGCGCGAGACCCTCACCGACGCCGACCGCTGGATCGTCGACCGGCTCGACGCGGTCCGCGCCGAGGTCGACACCGCCTTCGACGCCTACGAATTCGGCAAGGCCTGCGAGGCGCTCTACCACTTCGCGTGGGACGAGCTGTGCGACTGGTACCTGGAGCTGTCCAAGGTGCAGTTCGCCGAATCCGACGCGCGCGCCGAGAGCACCGCGGTCGTGCTCGGCAGTGTGCTCGACGCGGTGCTGCGTCTGCTGCACCCGGTGATCCCGTTCGTCACCGAGACCCTGTGGCAGGCGCTCACCGGCGGTGAATCGGTGGTGATCGCCGCGTGGCCGCAGGCCAGTGGCGTGGCGACCGACGAACTCGCCGCGCAGCGCGTGGCCGATACGCAGCGGTTGATCACCGAGATCCGCCGGTTCCGCGGCGATCAGGGCCTGGCCGACAAGCAGAAGGTGAAGGCCACGCTCGTCGGGATCGAGGAGGTCGGGCTCGGCGGGTTCGCCGACTCGGTGGCCAATCTGGCCCGGCTCACCGAACCGGGCGAGGACTTCGCCACCACCGCCGAGGTGGAGGTGCGGCTGTCCGGCGGCACCGTCACCGTGCAGCTCGACACCTCCGGCGCGATCGACCTCGATGCCGAGCGTCGCCGGCTGGAGAAGGATCTCGCGGCCGCGCAGAAGGACCTCGACACCACCACGGCCAAGCTCGGCAACGAGGCCTTCCTGGCCAAGGCGCCGCAGCCGGTCGTCGACAAGATCACCGGTCGACGTGATGTGGCCGCGGCCGAAGTCACGCGCATCGGCGCCCGTCTGGCGGAGCTGAGCGCCAAGTGAGCGACATGGGCCCCGGTGACCTCGACCCCGAAGACGCCGACTTCGGCGGCAGCGACTACAGCGCGGCCCAGCTCAGCACCGGGCCGTCGCCGGTCGACCTCGCCGAGATGGCGCTGGTCGAGGCCGAGCTCGACAAGCGCTGGCCCGAAACCAAGATCGAACCCTCGCTCACCAGGATCGCCACCCTGATGGATCTGCTGGGCAACCCGCAGAACAACTATCCGGCGATCCACGTCGCGGGCACCAACGGCAAGACCTCGGTGACCCGGATGATCGACGCCCTGCTCACCGCCCTGCATCGGCGCACCGGCCGGATCACCAGCCCACACCTGCAGCTGGCGACCGAGCGGATCAGCATCGACAACGCGCCGATCTCCCCGGCCGGCTATGTGGCGACCTATCACGAGCTCGCGCCCTATATCGGCATGATCGACCAGCGTTCCGCCGAATCCGACGGCCCGGCGATGAGCAAGTTCGAGGTGCTCACCGGCATGGCCTACGCCGCGTTCGCCGAGGCGCCGGTCGATGTGGCCGTCGTGGAAACCGGGATGGGCGGCACCTGGGACGCCACCAATGTGATCCACGCGCAGGTCGCGGTGATCACCCCGATCGGCCTCGACCACACCGAGTACCTCGGTCCCGACCTCGAGTCGATCGCCAAGGAGAAGGCCGGGATCATCAAGCGCGCACCCGAGGCGCTGATCCCGACCGACACCGTCGCGGTGATCGCCGAGCAGGAACCCGAGGTGATGGACGTGCTGCTGCGCCGGGCCGTCGCCGAGGACGCCGCGGTGGCCCGCGAGGGCGCGGAGTTCCGGGTGCTGGAACGGGGCGTCGCCGTCGGCGGGCAGCTGCTCACCCTGCAGGGGCTCGGCGGCGTCTACGACGAGATCTTCCTGCCGCTGCACGGCGAGCACCAGGCCCGCAACGCGGCCCTGGCGCTGGCCGCGGTGGAGGCGTTCTTCGGGGCGGGCGCGGATCGTCAGCTCGATATCGAGGCCGTGCGCGCCGGTTTCGCGACGGTGGCCAGCCCGGGGCGGATGGAACGGATGCGCAACGCGCCGACCATCTTCGTCGACGCCGCCCACAACCCGGCGGGTGCGCAGGCGCTGGCCGCGACGCTCACGGGCGAGTTCGACTTCCGCAAGCTGGTCGGGGTGGTCGCGGTGCTCGCCGACAAGGACGCGGCCGGGATCCTCGACGCGCTCGAACCGGTCTTCGACGAAATCGTCGTCACCAGCAACGGCTCGCCGCGGGCCATGGACGTGGACTCGCTGGCCGACCTGGCCGTGCAGCGGTTCGGCGATGAACGCGTGATCACCGCCGAGACCCTGCCCGACGCGCTGGAGTCGGCGATCGCGCTGGCCGAGCAGGCCGGCGACGAGGGCGACGTGATCTCCGGCGCCGGCGTGGTGGTCACCGGGTCGGTCGTCACCGCGGGCGCGGCGCGCGCCCTGTTCGGAAAGGCTCCGGCGTGAGTGAAGAACAAGTGCCTCCTCCCGCCAACGATCCGTGGAAGGGTCTGCGCGGCGTCATGGCGGGGACGTTGATCCTCGAGGCGATCGTGGTGTTGCTGGCTTTGCCGGTGGTCGCCGACGTGGGCGGCGGTGTCACGTGGTTCTCCGGAACCTATCTCGTGGTGCTCTCGGTGCTGATGATCCTGGGCGCGGGTGTACAGCGGAAACCGTGGGCGATCCCGTTCAACCTGGGCCTGCAGGTGCTGCTGCTCGCGGGCGCCTTCATCCACCTGTCGATCGGCGTGATCGCGGTGGTGTTCATCGCGGTCTGGGCGTTCATCCTCGTCCTGCGCTCGGATGTCCAGCGCCGAATGGACGCGGGACTGCTCCCCAGCCAGCGAATGGGCACCAAGTCCTGACCGCTCGAGGGCCCGATCGGCGTCCTGACACGGCCGACGCTAGGGTTACCCCGTGACTGAGCAGACGTTGGTACTCATCAAGCCGGACGGTGTCTCCCGGGGCCTCACCGGCGAGATCCTCGCGCGCATCGAGCGCAAGGGCCTCACTTTCCAGGCCTTGGAGCTGAAGAACGTGTCCGCGGAACTCGCGGCCGAGCACTACGCCGAACATGCCGAGCGGCCCTTCTTCGGCTCGCTCATCGAATTCATCACCTCCGGCCCGGTCGTCGCGGCCGTGCTCGAAGGCCCGCGCGCGATCGCGGCGTTCCGTCAGCTCGCCGGTGGCACCGACCCGGTGGAGAAGGCCGTGCCCGGCACCATCCGCGGCGACTTCGGCCTCGAGACCCAGTTCAATCTGGTCCACGGATCCGACTCGCCCGAGTCCGCCAAGCGCGAGATCGCCCTCTGGTTCCCCGAATTTCCCGCCTGACCGGCAGCGGTCGGTAGCGCAGCAAAGGTAGAAGGACACCCGGTCAGGCGGTATCGAACTCCGCTCGGCCGGGGCGCCCTCGCTTGCCGGATCCACCGGGTGATACCACGGCCGTGAGCGGGGCGGAGTTCGCGTGAGTTGCGCCGATGGCGATCCCCGCGCGAACCGTATGGGATACTGATTACGGATGTGTTCGACGCCGACCTGTCGCGCAGGTACGTGACGCGGTGTCGGACATGACCGGATGACACCGCGGTTGATGCCGATCATCGCTGCCACGGATGGCCCTGTTGCTGGGGCCGCCCGCGCAGGCACGCTGGATGAGCGCTCGAAAGCGCGGTGCCACGCCGTACAGCCAGGCGCCGTGTGACCGGTTGGCCCGCCAGATGATCGATCAAGGTGCGACCGGACACGCGGGGCGAGACCAGATGACCCTCGTACCATCGGGTACGAGGTGCACGGACGATGCCCCCGCGTCGGCCGCGTCACTCCCGTACCGGGGAAGGACGCGCCCGGGGGCCCGAGGAGACTTCGTGGCCGAAAAAGAGCCGCTGGACACAACACAACAGGATGCCGATCAATTGCCGGAGCGAATTCGAGTTCATGCACTGGCCAAGCGGTTGGGAGTGACCAGCAAACGCATCCTGGCCAAACTGGCCGAGTTGGGCGCCGAGGCGCGCAGCGTTCAATCCAATGTCGACCGTTCGGTCGCCGAAACGGTGCGCGACGCGATCGCCGCCGCTGACGCCGAACCCGGCGAACCTTCAGCACCCGCACCCGCACCCGCGACGCGCGCGAAGAAGAGCGCCGCGTCCACCCCCGTCGCCGAGCAGCCGGCCGACCCGTCCGCGGCGCCCGCGTCGCTGTTCTCCGCGCCCCACGTCGCGCGCACCGACGAGGTGTTCGCCGCGATGCGCGAGGACGCGCACACGGATCTGTTCACCCACCGGGCGTCGGAATCCCCCGTGCGGGCCGAGCCGGTGACCTTCGAGGCGCCCGCCTCGGTGGATATGCCGTTGTTCCTCCCGCCGGACGCCACCGCCGCCGAGGAGACCCGCAAACGCCGTCGGGCCGAACGGGCTCCGAAGAAGATCGAAGAGCCCACCGCGCCGCCGGTGGAGGAAACCGTCGCGCCCAAGGCCGAGGAGCTCGACGCCGAGGCCGAGGACGAGTCCGCCGATCAGTCCGGTGACAACGACGCCGACGGCCAGCCGCGCCGCCGCCGTCGTGGCCGTCGTGGCCGGGGTCGTGGTCGTGGCGAGCAGTCCGCCGACGGCGAGGACACCGACTCCGACAGCGATGACGACGACACCGACGAGGCCGAGCAGCCGGCCGAGCAGGTCACCGCCGAAGCCGAGCAGGCCGAGGACACCGACTCCGATACCGATGACGAAGACGGCTCCTCCGATGGCGCCAGCCGTCGTCGCCGTCGTCGCCGTCGCCGCAAGGTGGGTGGTGAGTCCGCCGACGCCGAGTCGGCGACCGAAGACGATCCGCCGAACACCGTGGTGCACGAGCGCGAGCCCCGCAACAAGAGCCGCGGTCGTTCCAGCGCGAGCAACCCCGACGAAGTACAGGGCATCTCCGGCTCCACCCGGCTGGAAGCGAAGCGTCAGCGTCGCCGTGACGGCCGGGAAGCCGGGCGTCGTCGTCCGCCGATCCTGACCGAGTCGGAGTTCCTGGCTCGCCGCGAGGCGGTCGACCGGGTGATGGTCGTGCGCGAGAAGGCGTTCGACCCCGCCGAGCACGCGCCCGGTCACCAGACCACCACCCAGGTGGCGGTCCTCGAGGACAACATCCTCGTCGAGCACTTCGTCACCAGTTCCGGTCAGGCGTCGATGGTGGGCAATGTCTACCTCGGCAAGGTCCAGAATGTGCTGCCCAGCATGGAGGCGGCGTTCATCGACATCGGCCGCGGCCGCAACGGTGTGCTCTACGCCGGTGAGGTGAACTGGGAAGCCGCCGGTCTCGGCGGTCGCGAGCGCAAGATCGAGCAGGCGCTCAAGCCCGGCGATCAGGTGCTGGTGCAGGTGTCCAAGGACCCGGTGGGTCACAAGGGCGCCCGTCTCACCACCCAGATCTCCCTCGCGGGTCGCTTCCTGGTGTACGTGCCCGGTGGCACGTCCACCGGGATCAGTCGCAAGCTGCCCGATACCGAGCGCAAGCGGCTCAAGGAGATCCTGCGCGAGATCGTCCCGTCCGACGCCGGGGTGATCATCCGGACCGCGTCCGAGGGTGTCAGCGAGCCCGAATTGGCTCGCGACGTCGAGCGGCTGCAGGCCGCCTGGCGCACCATCGAAGAGGCCGCCGCCAAGGAGACCAACGCACCGAAGGCCCTCTACGAAGAGCCCGACATGCTGGTCAAGGTCATCCGCGACCTGTTCAACGAGGACTTCGCCAAGCTGGTCATCGAAGGTGACCGCGCGTGGAGCACCGTCGAAACCTACGTCCGCACGGTGGCGCCCGACCTGCTGCCGCGGGTCAACCGGCACGAGAACAACGGTGTCGACGTGTTCGACGCCTTCCGGATCGACGAGCAGCTGGCCAAGGCGCTCGATCGCAAGGTGTGGCTGCCCTCGGGCGGCACCCTGGTGATCGACCGCACCGAGGCGATGACCGTCGTCGACGTCAACACCGGCAAGTTCACCGGCTCGGGCTCGTCGAACCTCGAAGAGACCGTCACCAAGAACAACCTGGAAGCGGCCGAGGAGATCGTGCGCCAGATGCGGCTGCGCGATATCGGCGGCATGATCGTCGTCGACTTCATCGACATGGTTCTCGAATCCAACCGTGACCTGGTGCTCCGTCGTCTCACCGAGGCGCTCGGACGCGACCGCACCCGCCACCAGGTGTCGGAGGTCACCTCGCTGGGCCTGGTCCAGATGACCCGCAAGAAGCTGGGCACCGGGCTGGTCGAGGCGTTCTCCACCACCTGTGAGCACTGCCACGGTCGCGGCATTCTCGTGCACTCCTACCCGGTGGATTCCGGGTCCGGGGTCGAGGAGCCGCGGTCGAAGGAGGGCGGTTCGCGTCGTCGTCGCGGTAAGGATCGCGACAAGCCCGCGGCCGCTGCGGCGCCCGCGACCAACGGCACCGCACCGGCCGCCGAGCACGCCGAAGAGGACATCGCGGTCAAGCGGGCCCACCCGGTGGTACTCGCGATGGCAGGTCATCACGACGACGAGTCCAGCGACGAGCACACCGAGGTCGTCGAGGAAGCGCCCGCCGAGCCCACCAGGTCGCGGTCGCGTTCGCGGTCGCGCCGGTCGGGTCGTGGTGCCGCCGCGGCGAATACCGAGCAGAGCACCGAGGGGCCGCTCACCGGGGTCATCTCCGGCGAGGCGGAACCCGAGGCACCCGAGGCCGAGGAGGAAGCGGTGATCTCGGCAGCTGCCGATACCGCCGCTGTCGCCGAGACCCCGGTCGTCGAGACCTCGCAGCCCGAACCGGCCGCGGTCGAGACCGCGCAGCCGGCCCCGGTCGCTGAGCCCGAACCGGCTGCCGCCGCCGCGGAACCCGCACCGCGGGCACCGCGTAGGCGTCGCGTAGCCCGGTCGACGGCAGCGCCCGCGCCGGACAGCGCGGGAGCCGTGTTCGTCCTGTCGGCGAACGAGCAGCCGCCCGCGGCGGCCGTCGTGGACTTCGCGGCGGAGCCGGTGGTCGTCCCGGAGCGCAAGCCGCGTCGTCGCGCCGTGGGTCGTCCCGCGGGCGCGCCGGCCGCCGAATCGAAGTAACCCGATGCTTGCGTGCGCGGATCGCTCCGCGCACGCAAGCCCCGATTCGGCCCCTGACCGGCCGAATTGGGGGAGTGGATACCATTCTGGTAACCTAGGTCGGTCGCTGCCCAGTGATTGAGCATCCAGCCGAGCAGGCCGGGTGATACCGCAGGCAGCAAACGTTCTTCCCCCGCTCGTGCGGGGATGAGCCCAGGAATACGCGTCGCAGCTGCGGCGTGGACATGTGCAGGACCAATGTGAGTGGAGGAAGCCGACCGATGGCAGCGTACGCAATCGTCAAGACCGGCGGAAAGCAGTACAAGGTCGCGGTCGGTGACCTGGTGAAGGTCGAGAAGATCGAGGGCGCGGTCGGCACCGCCGTGGCGCTGACCCCGGTTCTCGTCGTCGACGGCACCGATCTGACCACCGACGCCGACAAGCTGGCCAAGATCTCCGTGGCCGCTGAGGTCATCGACCAGACCAAGGGCCCGAAGATCCGGATCCACAAGTTCAAGAACAAGACCGGCTACCACAAGCGCCAGGGTCACCGTCAGCCGCTGACGGTCATCAAGGTCACCGGCATCAAGTAAGAATTTTCCCGAGGAGACGAAGCAATGGCACATAAGAAGGGCGCATCCAGCTCCCGGAACGGCCGCGATTCGAACGCCCAGCGCCTCGGCGTGAAGCGTTTCGGCGGCCAGAAGGTCAGCGCGGGCGAGATCCTGGTCCGTCAGCGTGGAACTCACTTCCACCCGGGCGTGAACGTCGGCCGTGGTGGCGACGACACGCTGTTCGCCCTCGAGGCGGGCGCGGTCGAGTTCGGCACCAAGCGTGGCCGCAAGACCGTCAACATCGTCGTTCCGGAGCCGGTCCAGGCCTGACCGCCTGGAGCTTCGCTCCCCACAGACACCAGAGCGGGTCAGGGTTGATTCCCTGACCCGCTCTGTCGTGTTCTCCCCACCCCTTACCGCAAACGACTAGTCAGAAGGAGGAGGATCAACCCATGTCCAAATTCATCGACCGCGTCGTGCTGCATGTTCGTGCCGGTAGAGGTGGACACGGTTGCGCCTCGGTGCATCGTGAGAAGTTCAAGCCGCTCGGTGGGCCCGACGGCGGCAACGGCGGCAGTGGCGGCGACGTGATCCTCGAGGTCGACGCCAACGTCCACACCCTGCTCGATTTCCATTTCCACCCCAACGCCAAGGCCGGCAACGGCAAGCCGGGCGAGGGCAGCAACCGAGAGGGCAAGAACGGCGCCGATCTGGTGCTGCAGGTCCCCGACGGCACGGTCGTCGTCGATGACGACGGCAAGGTGGTCTGCGACCTCGTCGGCGCGGGCAACCGGTTCATCATCGCCCGTGGCGGCCGCGGTGGCCTCGGCAACGCCTCGCTGGCGTCCAAGGCACGCAAGGCGCCCGGTTTCGCGCTGCTCGGCGAAGAGGGCGACGAGGTCGACGTCGTACTCGAGCTGAAGTCGGTCGCCGACGTCGGACTCGTCGGCTTCCCGTCCGCGGGCAAGTCGTCGCTGGTCTCGGTGCTGTCCGCGGCCAAGCCGAAGATCGCCGATTACCCGTTCACCACGCTGGTCCCCAACTTGGGCGTCGTGCTGTCCGGTGACACGACCTTCACCATCGCCGACGTGCCCGGCCTGATCCCCGGTGCCAGCGAAGGCCGCGGCCTCGGCCTGGACTTTCTGCGCCACATCGAACGCTGCGCGGTGCTTGCCCACGTCGTCGACTGCGCGACCCTGGAACCCGGCCGCGACCCGGTCTCCGACGTCGATGCACTCGAGGCCGAGCTCGCCGCCTACAAGCCCGCCTTGTCAGGTGACGCCAGCCTCGGTGATCTGGCCGACCGCCCGCGCGTGGTCATCCTCAACAAGACCGACGTGCCCGATGCGGCCGAGCTGGCCGAAATGGTGTCCGCCGAGTTCGCCGAGCGTGGCTGGCCGGTGTTCGAGATCTCCGCCGTGAGCCGCGCGGGCCTGCGCCCGTTGACGTTCGCGCTGGCCGACATGGTTCGTCAGTATCGCGAGGATCACCCCAAGGCCGCGCCCAAGCGCACCATCATCCGCCCGATCGCGACCGACGAGACCGGTTTCAGCGTCATCGCCGACCCGGAGGAGGCGGGTGGTTTCATCGTGCGCGGCACTCGCCCCGAGCGCTGGATTCGCCAGACCGACTTCAACAACGACGAGGCCGTCGGCTACCTGGCCGACCGGTTGGCTCGCCTGGGTGTCGAAGCCGCGCTGGTCAAACAGGGTGCGCAACCGGGCTGCCCGGTCACCATCGCCGGTGTGACCTTCGAATGGGAGCCGATGATCTCGGCGGGTGTCGATATGCAGCCGACCGGCCGCGGAACCGACCTCCGGCTCGAGACCAACGATCGTATCGGTGCGGCCGAGCGCAAGCTCGCCTCGCAGGCGCGACGTGGTCTGCTCGACGAAAACGGCGAACGCAAAGAGTGAGGTGGGTCGCGCCCGGCGAAAATCGCTGTCGGGCGCGGCCATTGGATCGGCATACTGCGATGGTTGACGAGGTAGCTCGGTGATCGTGGTGCAGGGAGTTGAACGATGCAGGTGGGTTCGGAGCTGAGTCAGGGACGCGCGGCGATCGTGTCGGCGCGCACCGTGGTGGTGAAGATCGGCTCGTCGGCGTTGACCAGCCTCGAAGGTGGCCTCGACACCGCCCGCCTCGATCTGCTGGCCGACGCGGTCGAGGCGCGGATGCGGGCCGGTTCGGATGTGGTGGTCGTGTCCTCGGGCGCGATCGGCGCGGGACTCGCTCCGCTCGGTCTGTCGAAACGGCCCAAGGATCTCGCGACCAAGCAGGCCGCGGCCAGCGTCGGACAGCTGGCTCTCGCCCACGCGTGGGGCACATCGTTCGCCCGCTATGACCGCACCGTCGGCCAGATCCTGCTCTCCGCCGACGATTTCGCCCGCCGGGAGCACCACCGCAACGCCCAGCGCACGCTGGACCGGTTGCGGTCGCTCGGCGCGATCGCGGTGGTGAACGAGAACGATACGGTCGCCACCGAGGAGATCCGCTTCGGCGACAACGACCGGCTCGCCGCCCTGGTGGCGCACCTGGTGGGCGCCGACGCCCTGATCCTGCTGTCGGACGTGGCGGGGCTCTACGACGGCGACCCGCGTAAGGGCGCCGCCAACTTCATTCCCGAGGTGCGCAGCAGTGCCGACCTCGACGGCGTGATCGCGGGTAGCGGTGGCGCGCTCGGGACCGGCGGGATGGCCTCCAAGCTCTCCGCTGCCCGCCTCGCCGCCGATGCGGGCATTCCTGTCCTGCTGGCTTCGGCCGCTGATGCTGCGGTTGCCCTCACCGGCGGCACCGTGGGTACGGCGTTCGCTGCTCGCCCGATCCGGCTCTCCGGTCGTAAGTTCTGGGTTCGCCATGCCGCTGATCCGCGGGGCGCGGTTCTGCTCGATGCGGGCGCGGTTGATGCGGTGGCTCAACGACACTCGTTGTTGGCGGCGGGTATCACCGGGATTCGTGGTCGCTTCTTCGGGGGGGATGTGGTGGATCTGGTCAGCCCTGATGACGCGGTTGTGGCTCGGGGGGTTATCGAATACGACAGTGCCGAGCTCGTCTCTATGCTCGGCCGGTCTACGACAGATCTCCCCGACACGATGCAACGTCCGGTGATTCACGCGGACGATCTGGTGAAGGTCTGAACGGAGACCTTCGTTCGGGGTGTTCACGCGGCTGCGGGGCGTGATTACCCGGGTTCGAGGTGGGCACTCCGACGAAAGGGCGGTGGACGTATCGCGGTCGATGATCTACCGCGGCGGGACCACTCCTGGCTGATCGGTCTCGGGCGGGGGCGCCTTGGGTGTGGCCGGCTGTGACGGGGACACGTCGGATCCGGGAACCGGGCCGGTGACGCCGGGCTGACCGCCCGGGTCGGACATGTCGGGCATGCCCGGCAGCGGAAGTGGTTGTGGCGCTTGGCGGCCGGGTGGTGCCGGGGAGGCCGGTTGTTCCGAGGTCGGTGCGGGCGCTTCGGTCGGCCGCGGGGTTTCCGTGGTCGGGGGCCTCGGTGCCGGTGGATTCGAATCCTGCTGTGTCGGTAGCTGATTCGGCTGCGTGGGCGGGGGAGCGGGCGCCTCGCTGGGCGAACTCGTCGGCGGAACGGTCGGGCTCTGGCTCTGTGGAGCGGGTTGTTCGGTGGACGGCACGGGCGCTTCGGTGGTGGGCGCGGGTGCTGCGGTAGGCGGCGCGGGTGCTGCGGTAGGCGGCGCTGGCGGTTCGGTGGTGGGTGCGGGCGCTTCGGAAGACGGCGCTGGCGCTTCGGTAGTGGGTGCAGGCGCTTCGGAGGACGGCACGGGCGCTTCGGTAGGCGGCGCGGGTGGCGCTGGCGCTTCGGTAGTGGGTGCAGGCGCTTCGGAAGACGGCACGGGCGCTTCGGTAGGCGGCGCGGGTGGCGCTGGCGCTTCGGTAGTGGGTGCAGGCGCTTCGGAAGACGGCACGGGCGCTTCGGTAGTAGGTGCGGGCGCTTCGGAAGACGGTGCGGGCGCTTCGGTGGTGGGCGAGGGGGTCTCGGATGCCGGAGACTGTGGGGTGGAGCTCTGGCCTGCCGGTGCAGGGGTTTCCGACGGTGCGGGGGCTTCGCCTGGCGTCACGGTGGCGCCGGGTGCCGGGGCTTCACCAGGCGCCGCGCCGGATTCTGGTTCCTGGGGCGAATTGCCTTGTGGTGCGGAGGGACTCGGAGTCGACCCGTTGCCCGGCGAGGGTGAACCACCTCGGCCCGACGGCGTTTCTGTCTCCCCTGGTGCGGTGGGCAGTGCTGGGACACCGGTTCCGGCAAGCGAATACGCCGGCTTGTAGATCATGTTCATCGCCAGCACAGCTTCTTGGCGTAGCGCCTCGGCCGCCATCTGCGCGTCGATCACCTGCGCGCTCTCCAGCAAGCGGGCGATCGCCCCGATCGGGCCTGAACCACCCGGCGCCACCACGGCCAGCTTCACGGCTTCGGCGGCCGCGGCGACACCGCCGAGGCGGGCGCCGACTTCGGCCATCACCGTGGCCAGTTCGTCGATGGAGGCGGCGAAGCTGCGGGTGCTCGCGGCGGCGGCATCGGCGGCGGCGCCGGACCAGCCGGTGTCGTTGATCACCCGCTCGGCGCCGGATTTGGTCAGCGGCATCGAGGTGGAGAGGGTGGCGGCTGTCTCCAGCCAGGTCATCGACGCGCCGAGAACGGCACCGGCGTCGATCTGCTGGGCGCGCGTGTAGATCTGTTCGTGCGGCATGGATTCGAAATGTTCCATCGCACTGATGTAGGTGGGGTCGGTGCTCATCCGCGCACCCGCGTATCGACGGCGCGCAGGGCGGCGGCCGCGGCGGCGTCGGCTTCCTCGTAGAGGCCCGCGCTGAGCAGGAACGCCTCTTTCATCCGGTAGGCCGCCTCGATGTAGCGATCGAGCAGTTCGGCGGCGTCGCGTGCCTTGTGCGCGAAGCCCGCCTGCAACTGCTGGGCGGAGACGAAGCCGCCGAATCCCGCTGCCTCGGCAGCGTTCTCGAGCCCCTGACGCAGCTGGGCGAGATGCTCGGCCTGCTGTTCGTAGAGGTCGGCGCATCGGCGCGCGGCATCGGGGTCGAATGTCAGTGTCCCCGCCACGGCGGCGCTGCGGAACCGGGAGATCTCGGCTCTGCTGCTCTCGATCGTCATCGCGTCTCCCCTCCAGATGATGCGGTGGAGTCCAGGTTAGCCGGACCTTCTGCTGTGCGAACTGTGCGCCGGCACCAATCTGCGCTGCAATTGCGCGGCCAGTTGCCCAGTGGACGCGGGCACCACGTGCACGGTTTCGCCCGCTCGCAGCAGGTAGCGGCCGTCGTTGGCCACGTCGATCCAGCTGTAGTGCACCGGTGGGTTCGGCACCGGACGGTCGAGCCCGGTTTCGATGCGGATGTGGCCCTCGGCGGTGTGCGGCCTGCGTAATAATCGCTGGATGCGGGGCACGGCGGGATGGGTCGCGAGCACAGTTTCCTCGTCGCGCACCGCCTCGGTCGCGGCCTCGCGCGCGGGTTCGCGTCCGGGTGGGGTATCGGGCAGGCAGGCGGTGACGCGCGCGCCGATCCCCGCGGTGTGCCCGATCGAAACACGCACGCTGCCACCGTAATCGGGCCGGGTACTCGGTTCCTGCCTTACCAGCACCGCATGGTCGTAGACCGCGCAGGCCAGCAGCCGGATTTCGCTGCCTGGGGTATGGGCGCCGCCGACCAGCACGATCCTGGCGTGTGGTTCGGCGATGATCCGCAGACAGGCGGCGAGGTCGGGGTCACCCCCGCGTAGTCGGTCGTCTAGTCCCGCGCGTAGCCGCGCCGCGTCGTTCTCGGTGTGCGGCGACTCGAGCACGCGCAACGGAAACGGCATGCGATCCTGACCCGATTCCCGCCAGACGTGCGCGAATTCGTCAGCGGTGAAGGTCCATCCCATTGCCGATCCCATCCTTACCGAACCAGGACGGGGACAGCCTAACCCGCGTTGTCCGATTCCGGCGTGCCGATCGAGCCTCATATCTCCGAACGGAATCTTTTCCCGCTCTGAGTACCTCAGCTGACTGTTCCGGCGGACGCTGAGGTCGGCCGACGTTTTTACGATCGCCGTCCGGGTCCGCGGCCGGACCTCTCAGTAACCGCGCGCAGTGTCGACGATCGCGTCCAACGGCTCGCCCGCGACGAACCGCGCCACATTCGCGCCGACATGATCGGCGAACGCCGCCAACCGCAACTGCGGTGGGTTCGAATCGTGCGGGGTGATGATCGCGTTCGGCAATGTCCACAGCGGGTGCCCGTCGGGCAGCGGTTCCGGATCGGTGACGTCGAGTCCGGCGCCGCCGATCACCCCGCCGGTCAGCGCGTCCACCAGCGCGTCGGTGTCGATCAGGCTGCCACGGGCCACATTGATCACCCACGACGACGGCTTGAGCCTGGACAGTTCGTCGGCGCCGATGAGGTGGCGCGTCTGCGCCGTCGCGGGTGCCGCGACCACCACATGATCGGTGTGCGACCACACCCGCGCGAGCTGATCGGTCGGCACCGTCTCGACATCGGCGGGAATGCCGGTGCCGGTCACCGGACGTCCCGACCGGTTCACCGCGATCACATGGGCGCCCAGCGGCGCCAGCATCGGGATCAGCGCGCGACCGATCCCGCCGGCACCGACGATCGTCACGGTCTTGCCGCGCAGCGATCCGACGTGCGGGAAGAACTCCCGCTGCTGCCACGACGTCGCCCGTAACTGTTCGGGCAGGTACCGCACCCCGGCCAGCAACAGCATCAGCGCGTGTTCGGCGACACTGTGCGAGAACGCCCCTGCCGCGGAGGTGAACACCACGTCCGGATGCGCGGTGAACACGCCCGCGTCGAAGAAGTCCTCGATCCCCGCGGCGGGCAACTGCGCCCAGCGCACCGACGACGGCAGGGTCGCCGGAAAATCGCTGGGTTTGCCGGTCCAGATCAGTGCGTCGGCCTCCGCCACCTCACCCACCCGAGCGCCCGCTCCGACGACCGCTTTCTCGAGCAAGCGCGGCGCCGGCTGATCCGGGGCGATCGCGATCGTGGTCGCGGATTCCTGCACAGAGACCTCCTGGGTCGATCGGCTGCCGGTGCCGCACTGCGGCTCGAGCGCTGTCCTGAGCACCGCACGCGGTACCGGACCCTGATTCTTCCTCGTCGCTGTCGACGGCGCCCCCGCACCCTCCCGGTCTCGCGAAGTGGTCCGGGACTGCTCACTGTTCGTCGAGGTCGACGAGTTCTTCGACGCCGTGCCGGTCGGCCAGTTCCAGCAGGGGCGCGATGTCGAAGACGGCGTTGTCCATGTCGGCCTGTAGGTCGCCGAGTTCGGCATAGCGGGCAGGCACGGTCTGGATGGTGAAGTCGCGGGGCACGATGTCGTCGATCTCGGTCCAGCGAACCGGTGTCGACACGGTGGCCTCCGGCACGCCACGCACGGAGTAGGCGGCGGCGATGGTGTGGTCGCGCGCGTTCTGGTTGTAGTCGACGAACAGCTGCGCGGGATCGCGGTCCTTGCGCCACCAGGCCGTGGTGACATCCTCGGGCGCACGCCGTTCGATCTCCTGCGCGAACGCGAGCGCGGCCCGGCGAACCTCCTGAAACCCGTACTCCGGCGCGATCCGCACGTACACGTGCAGTCCGGACCCACCGGAGGTCTTCGGCCAGCCGACCGCGCCGAGCTCGTCGAGCACCTCGTGCACCACTCCGGCCACCCGCTGCACCCGCGACCACGGGCAGTCGGGCATCGGATCGAGGTCGATGCGCCATTCGTCGGGCGATTCGGTATCGGAGGCCCGCGAATTCCAGGGATGGAACTCCACGGTGGACATCTGCACAGCCCAGATCACCTCGGCGAGCTCGTGCACGCAGAGCTCGTCGGCATGCCTGCCGTAGCGCGGAAAATACACGCGCACGGTCGGTATCCAGTCCGGAGCACCCGCGGGCACCCGCTTCTGGTGCACCTTTCCGCCCGGCAGTCCCTTGGGGAATCGGTGCAGCATGCAGGGCCGATCCCGCAGGGCGTTGACGATCCCGTCCCCGACGCTCAGGTAGTACTGCGCGAGGTCGAGCTTGGTCACGCCGAGCTCGGGAAAATACAC
This sequence comes from Nocardia sp. NPDC055050, assembly GCF_053608345.1. Lineage (NCBI taxonomy): Bacteria > Bacillati > Actinomycetota > Actinomycetes > Mycobacteriales > Nocardiaceae > Nocardia > Nocardia sp. NPDC055050. Next base: position 49,208 of record NZ_JBSGVG010000035.1, on the reverse strand, counting down.
CCGGTCGGGATTGCTGACCCGCACGGTGTGCTCACCCACCGGTAGTTCGACCGCAGGCGCCGCAGACTTGGCCACCCGCCCAACGATAGACGAGCAGGCCCGCCCCCGTGGGGGAGCGAGCCTGCGTCGGTGTGGCCGTTACCAGCGGCTGTGCTCCGTCGGCGGGGTGTAGTAGCTCTCGGCGTAGGAGTGCTCTGCCCAGCGGGACTTCGCGTCCGCGTCGCTGTCACCACCGTGGCCGGGCCACCACGCGCGCCGCCCGAGCAGGGCGGTCACCGCGGGGGTGAAGAACAGCGCCATCACGAACGCGGCGATCGCGATGCCCACCGAGATGGCGAAGCCCATCTGCGACAGGGTGCCGTTGCCCGCCAGCATCATCGAGGCGAAGGTGCCCGCCAGGATCAGTCCGGCCGCCGCGACGGTCGGCCCGGTGTGCCGCACGGCCAGCGCCGCCGCTTCGCGTGGCGTGTGTCCCTCGCGGGCTTCCTCGCGCAACCGGGCGACCATCAGGATGTTGTAGTCGGTGCCCAGCGCGACGACGAACAGGTACATGATCACCGGCAGCGTGAAGATCAGGCCGTTCTCCCCCTGGATCTGCTGGAACACCAGCACCGTGGCACCCAAGGTTGCGGCGAAGCCGAGGAACACCGAGGCCATCAGGTACCACGGTGCGACGAGACTGCGCAGCAGCAGCGCCAGTACGAGCATGATCAGGATCGCGGCCACCGGGAAAACGATCGCGTAGTCGTGGTTCATGGCGTCCTTGAAGTCCACGAACACCGCGGTCATGCCGCCGACCGCCGCCGTGGCTCCCGCGGGCGCCGCTTGATGCGCGACCGTACGCAGCGGACCGGCCACCGTGTCGAGCGCCGCATCGGATTCCGGTGCGTCGGCGAGCGTCACCTGGAAGTCGGCGATCGTGCGGTCCGGTGACAATTGCGCCTGCCCGACCTGCCCGACGCCTTCGACCTGGGTCAACGCCGTTCGGTAGGTCGTGAGCTGGTCCTCGCTCAGCGGTCCGCCGGGCGAGTGCAGCAACACGTCGGAGGGCTGGGTGGCGCCCGCCGGCATTCCCTTGAGCAGCTCGGTGGTGAAGACCACCGACTCGGAGGCGTCGGAGGTGGAACCCGAGCTCAGATCGAAGGTCGGGTTGAAGCCGACCGCGAACACCCCGAGCGCCACCAGCACTCCGCCGGAGGCGACAGCGAATACGCCCGGCCGCCTGCCCATCGCCGCGCCGATCGCGCCGAACCGCGCGCCTCTCGGTTCGACCTGCCACGCCTTCGAGGGCCAGAACACCTTGGTGCCCAGCAGGGAGACGATCGCGGGTACCAGCGTGAGACCGGCCGGCAGCGCCACCGCGACGGCGATCGCCAGCGCGGGACCCATCGCCCGGAACATGCCGAGGCTCGACAGGGTCAGCGCCATGAACGCGATGATCACGGCGGCTGCCGCCGAGGTGATGGCCTCACCGACGCGGGCCACCGCGTTGATCATCGCGGTCTTGGGATCGTCGCCCGCTCGCAGCCGTTCCCGGTAGCGGAACATCAGGAACAGGATGTAGTCGGTGCCGACGCCGAACAGTACGACCAGCAGGATGGCGCTGATCGAGGTGTCGATATCGAGGTCGAATGCCTTGGCCGCCATGGCGATCAGGCCGCTGACCGTGCTCGAGATCGCGCCGATGGTGATCACCGGCAGCAAGGCGATGACCGGGCTGCGGAAGATGATCAGCAGCAGCACCAGGATCAGCACGATCGTGGCGATGCCGATGATCGCCATGCCCTTCTCGCCCTCCTCGGTCTGATCGAGGGTCTGTGCCGCGGTGCCGGTGATGCCTGCCTTCAACCCGGTGTCACGCACCTGTTCCTTCAGCTGTTCGCGCAGGCTCTTCACCGCCTCGCCCTGCGTCTTGTCGGCGGCGTCGGTGAGTTTGGTCATCTGCACGGCGACGACCTGAACCAGGCGATTCTCCGACGGTGGTGTCACCTGAATGCCGGTGACCCCCTTGATATTGCGTGCGGTGAGCGCTGCCGCTGCCGCGCCGACCGTAGTCGAGTCGTCGTCGGTGAGCGCCGCGCCGTCCGCGCGGACCATCACGATGAGCGCGGCGGGCGCGGAATGCTGCGGAAATGCCTGCTCCTGCAACTTCATCGCCTGGATCGACTCGTAATGCGAAGGCAGGAACTCGGATTGGTCGGTCGTCGCGGTGAGCGTCGGCGCCGTCGACAACACGGCGACGATCGCGAGCACCCACAGCCCGATCACTTTCCAGGGATGGTGGACGACGACGCGTCCCAGTCTGGCGAACATAGTGGTAGGTCCTTTCCCGGCCCGGCTGGTCAGATGTCGAGGTCGTGGTTGCGTGGGTGCTGGACGCGGTCGACGATCATCAGGTGCACCTTCGGGGAGACCAGTGGGCGCACAGCGTCGAGCGAATCGACCACCTCGGTGGTGTAGTCGCCCCAGCTCTGCTCGCCCTTGCCGAGGATCGAGCGCCAGTTCTTCCAGTCCACGGTCCAGTCGCCGAGCTCGTTGTAGTCCGACCATGCGGAGGTCTGCTTGTGCACCAGGAAGTTGCCCTTGCGGGTCAGGTAGACCCGGACTGTTTCGATGGTCTTGCGGGTTACCCGGCGTGACCGGCCGACCTCGCGGCCGGTGAAGCGCTGGGTGCGGCCGCCACCTGGACCGACCTTGACGAGCACCGGGGCGAACCCGTCGTTGTCGGTGTTCGGCTCGGTGGTGTCTACGGCAGTGTCGTATGCGGGTTCGATGGTCATCGATTGCTCCGATTCGATAAGGCAGTGCGCATGTGGGCATGGGTATACGAGCGGCGTGCCCTGCGTTTCGGGCCGTCGTCGTGGGTCTGTGTTCAGTTGTGCGGTAGCGGTACTCGTTCCGTCCGACTCACTATAAGTAGATGTATACGTATAGGGCAAGAGGCAAAAAAAGTCCGCACGGATCGACTCCGTGCGGACCGCTCCGTGCGGGGCGAGCTACAGCTCGTACACGCCGAACGCCCGATTCTGGATGCACATCGGCATCACGTGGACCCGGTCGGTCCATTCGAATCTCGCTGCCGCCTCAACGGTTTCGCGTTCGGCGACGCACACGCTCGCGGTGCCCGGCATCGTCAACGGATTGAGCACCGCCAGGGGGATACCGGCGTGGACGCCGCTGTAGAGCCCGCCGCTGAAGCACAGCGGCGTGATGGCGATGCCGCGGATCGCGCTCTCACGGTCGGCGGCGGCCTGGGCGCCGGGGACGCCGGCGCAGTCGAGCGGGTTCTCGTTCGACGCCTGGGCGGGAACGGTCAAGAGGGTGAATCCGGCCGCACAGCCCGCAGCAACGGCCATCAGGGTTCGAGCAAATGTGGTCCTGGTCATAGGCGCATTCAAGCACTGGTGGTGATGGGTGCCCACAATCTGGGCGGCGTGTTGGGCTGTGTTTTCGGCGCGCCGGGGCACACGTGTTCGCGGCTCCGAGGGGCGACCCGGCCGCCCCTCGGGGTCGGGGAGCTCGGGCCGGGTCAGGTCGGGGTAGCCAGGGCGAAGGGGAGGACGGCGTCGGCGCCGCTGGTGCGCAGGGCATGGGCGGCGACGGTCATGGTCCAGCCGGTGTCGGTGAGGGTGTCGACGAGCAGGATCGGTCCGTCGACCCCGGACAGGTCGGGGATCTCCCAGGAGTCGAACAGCCCGGCGACCCGATGGGCGGAGTTCGCCGCCGAGACCGGGGGACGGTCGGGTTTGGTGCGGAGGGTACCGAGGTTGTCGAGTCGGCCGATCTGGGCCAAGCGTTCGGCGAGACTGGCGGTGAGCTGGGGGTATCGGGGGGATTCGAGAGCCAGCACCGAGGTGGGACGGGCGGTCCAGGTCCAGTCACGCAGTACCGCGACGCAGGCGTCGAAGACCGCGTCGGGGACCGGCGCGTCGGTGGTGTCGAGCAGGGCGCGCAGCCGCATTCCCCAGCCCAGGTCGGTGAGTCGGCCGAGGACACGGCCGGTCTCGGCACCACCGGAGATCTTGCCCGACAACGGGATTCCCAATTTCGCCATGCCGCTGGGCCACTGTTTGCGGGGGGCGAGGTCGAGGCCGGGACGATCGAGGCGGGCTCGGGTCGCGGCGATCGCGGCGTCGTCGACGGTGGTGTCGGCGCGGGTGCCGGTGCAGTTGTCGCAGCGGCCGCAATCCAGCTCCGCTGTCGCGAGCCCGCCCAGGCCGGGGTCGTCGAGTTGGCGGCGCAGGAAGGTCATCCGGCACGACGCCGTCGACTGATAATCGATCATCGCCTGTTGTTCGGCGTCGCGTGCCGCGGCCAGGCCCTCGTAGCGCTCGGTGTCGTAGGTCCAGTCCTGGCCGGTCGAGAGCCACCCGCCGCGCACCCGGCGAACGGCGCCGTCGACGTCGAGCACCTTCAGCACCATCTCGAGACGCGATCGGTTCAGCTCGACGAGCGGTTCGAGCGCCACCGTCGACATCGCCCGGTCGGTGTCCAGCGCGGCGAGCACCGAGCGCACGATGTGTTCACGCGGGAAGGCGACGGAGGCGAAGTAGCTCCAGATCCGCGCGTCCTCGGGGCCGGGCAGCAGGACCACCTCGGCGCGTTCGGTACCGCGCCCCGCGCGACCGACCTGCTGGTAGTAGGCGATCGGCGAGGACGGCGCACCGACGTGCACGACGAAACCGAGATCCGGCTTGTCGAAACCCATGCCCAGTGCCGACGTTGCGATCAACGCCTTCACCTCGTTGTTCAGAAGCGCGGCCTCGAGCACCTCGCGTTCGGCCGGGTCGGTCTGGCCGGTATAGGCGGCGACGGTGTGGCCGTGTGAATTCAGCAGGTCGGCCAGATCGTTGGCCGCCGCGACCGTGAGGCAGTAGATGATGCCCGAGCCCGGCATCCGATGCAGCTGTTCGCCCAGCCACGCCGTGCGCTGCACCGCGTCGTCGAACCGCACCACCGACAGGTGCAGTGATTCGCGATCCAAAGTGCCGCGCAGCACCAACGTATCGGTGCCGATCTGTCCGGCCACGTCGGTGACCACCCGGTCGTTGGCGGTCGCGGTGGTCGCCAGGACCGGCACCTCCGACCCGAGGTCGGCGATCAACGTGCGGATGCGGCGGTAGTCGGGCCGGAAATCGTGGCCCCAGTCCGATACACAGTGCGCTTCGTCGATGACGACCAGCCCGGCGTCGGCAGCAAGGCGCGGCAGCACCTGATCGCGAAAGTCGGGGTTGTTCAACCGTTCCGGGCTCACCAGCAGCACGTCGACCGCACCGTCGGCCACCTGCTGATGGATCTCGTCCCACTCGGTGACGTTGCCCGAGTTGATCGTGGCCGCTACCACCCCGGCGCGCTCGGCGGCCGCCACCTGGTTGCGCATCAACGCCAGCAACGGCGACACGATCACCGTCGGCCCACGCCCCGCTCCGCGCAGCAACTTGGCCGCGATGAAGTACACCGCCGACTTACCCCACCCGGTCCGTTGCACGACCAGCGCCCGCCTGCGCTGCACCACCAGCGCTTCGATCGCGATCCACTGATCTTCCCGCAGCCGCGCATCGGGTCCGGCGAGCTCACGAAGCAGCTGTTCGGCTCGTTCGCGCAGGTCAGGAGCCGTCAGGTCGAGCACATCGTTGCCTGCGGGTGAGGTCATGCGCCTATCGTGCCGTACACCTCCGACAGGTTCGATGGGCAACACAGACAGCCGACCATGAATCAGCCCTTCACGCACAGCACCTGCCGCAGCGTCGCCACCACCTCGACCAGATCGGCCTGTGCCGCGATCACCTGATCGATGTCCTTGTACGCGGCCGGGATCTCATCGACCACGCCCGCGTCCTTACGCGATTCCACACCCTCGGTCTGCGCGACCAGATCCGCGACCGTGAACTGCCGCTTGGCCGCCGACCGGCTCAACCGCCGCCCCGCCCCGTGCGAGGCCGACTGGAACGACGCCGGATTCCCCTTGCCCCGCACCACATACGACCGCGTCCCCATCGAACCCGGAATCAACGCGAGTTCACCGGATCCGGCCCGCACCGCGCCCTTACGGGTCACCAGCATCGGCTCACCGTCGATGATCTCCTCGGCCACATAGTTGTGATGGCAGGAAATGGGCTCGTCGAAACGCACCTCGCGCCCGGCGAATTCATCGCGCACCGCACGGCACACCAGCGACAGCATCACCGCACGATTACGCGCGGCGTATTCCTGCGCCCAGGTGAGGTCGCGCCGGTAAGCGTCCATTTCCGCTGTCCCGGAGACGAAGACGGCCAGATCGCGATCCGGCAGCGACTGGTTGTGCGGCAGCGCGCGGGCCACCGCCATGTGCCGCTCGGCGAGCTCCTTGCCGATATTGCGCGAACCGGAGTGCAGCAGAATCCAGACGGCATCGTCCTGGTCGAGGCAGACCTCGATGAAGTGATTGCCCGACCCGAGCGATCCGATCTGCTTGTGCGCCTTGGACTCCAGCTGGGAGACCCCGGGATGCAGCTCGCCGAACGAACGCCAGAACCGCTCCCAGCTGTTGGCCCGCAACGCGGCCTGCCCATGCGACCCCGCGAACTCCGCACCCAGCTTCGTGACGTTCACCGCGTCCTTGTGCGCCTGGAAGCCGACCGGTACCGCGCTCTCGATCCGGCTGCGCAACGAGCGCAGGTCATCCGGCAGGTCGGCGGCGGTGAGATCGGTCTTCACGCTCTCCATCCCGCATCCGATATCCACCCCGACCGCGGCAGGCGCCACCGCATCACGCATCGCGATCACGGACCCGACCGTCGCCCCTTTGCCCAGGTGCACATCGGGCATCACGCGCAGTCCGTGCACCCATTCCAGGTTCGCGATATTGCGAAGCTGGCGCAGCGCTGACTGCTCGATCTCGTGCTCGTCGGCCCACATGAGCGTCTGCGCTCGCGTACCGCGCAGCTCGACGGGAAACATGGTCGGTCCTCTCCTTGATGAAGGACCAACGGTAGGGATGGGGTGGAGGCGGCGCACCTGATTTTCGCCGCGCCCGACAGGTCAGTCGGCGGTGAGGGCCGCCGCGATCCGGTCGCTTCCGGGGATCGCCGAGCTCGCGCCGAGCCGGGTGGTCGTCAGAGCTCCGGCGGTGTTCGCCCAGTTCAGCGCGGTAGACACGCCCTGATTCCAGGTTGCGACCAGTGCGCCGGTGAACGCGTCGCCCGCGCCCGTCGTGTCGAGGACGTCGACGGTGCGACCGCCGACGGATCGCTCGTTTCCGTCGGCGTCGCGATAAACGGCGCCGTCCCCACCGAGCGTGCGCACGAGATGCGCGACGTGCGTCAGCTCGTCCGAATACTGCTCGGACTCCAGGGAATTCACGATCGCGACATCGACGGCCGCCCATAATTCGTCGGGCAGCGGCTGAACCGGGGACGGATTGAGCGCGACGACGGTGCCCGACGCGCGGGCGTGCTGTGCCGCGGCGAGCACCGTGTGGATCGGAATCTCCAACTGGCACAACAGGATGTCGGCACGCGCGATCGCGGCGAGTTCGGCTGCCGTCAGATCGGTTACCCGCCCGTTGGCCCCCGCCACCACGATGATGCTGTTCTCGCCTGCCTCGTCGACCACGATCGAGGCGATCCCGCTGGCGCCGTCGACCCTGCGGAGCAAAGTGATGTCGACGCCGGCCCCCGACAACGTGGCCGCCAGGTCCGTCCCGAACGCGTCGTCGCCGATCGCCCCGAGAAATCGCACCCGCGCCCCGGATCGCGCGGCCGCGATCGCCTGGTTCGCCCCCTTACCGCCGGGCACGGTCGCGAAGTCGCTCCCGAGCACCGTCTCACCTGGCGCGGGCCTGCGTGGGACCGTCGTGACCAGGTCCATATTGACGCTGCCGAGCACGACGACGGTCGGCGAACCGGTGCGATCCATGACGCCGAATCTAGCGGCGACGGCGTTGCTGTGGACAACTTTGTCGACGGCGTCGCCGAACCTGTGCACAACTCGGTCCCGGTGCCGGTCGGAGGGCTATTCCGGGTCCCGGGTGGCGTCGAGCGCGCGAGGCGGCCTGCGTAGGCTGATAGCCATGACGGTAGAAGTGACCCCCGAGCTGGACATCCGCGCAGCGGTGCACGACGCCGCCCGCAGGGCTCGCGTCGCGTCCCGTGTGCTGGCTCAGCTGACCACGGCGCAGAAGAACGACGCCCTGCACGCGGCGGCCGACGCCCTGCTCGCCGCCGCCGATCGCGTACTCGCGGCCAACGCCGAGGACATCGCGACCGCGCAGGCCGCCGGTACCGAGGAGAATCTGCTCGATCGGCTGCGGCTCACCAAGGCCCGCATCGACGGCATCGCCTCGGGGCTGCGGCAGGTCGCCACTCTGCCCGACCCGGTGGGTGTCATCGTGCGCGGTTCCACGCTGCCCAACGGCCTCGAGATCCGCCAGACCCGCGTCCCCCTCGGTGTGGTCGGCATGGTCTACGAGGCGCGGCCCAATGTCACCGTCGACGCGTTCGGTCTCGCTCTCAAATCGGGCAATGCGGCGCTGCTGCGCGGGTCGTCCTCGGCGGCGAACTCCAACGCCGCACTGGTCGAGGTCTTGCGCGAGGCCCTTGTCGCCCAGGATGTTCCGGCCGATGCCGTGCAACTGCTGCCGAGCAACGACCGCTCCAGCGTCACCCACCTGATCCAGGCCCGCGGCCTCGTCGACGTGGTGATCCCGCGCGGCGGCGCGGGCCTGATCAACGCCGTCGTCCGCGACGCGCAGGTGCCCACCATCGAGACCGGCACCGGCAACTGCCACGTCTACGTGCACTCGGCCGCCGATCTGGACATGGCCGAGGCCATCGTGCTCAATGCCAAGACCCGCCGACCCAGCGTCTGCAACGCCGCCGAGACCGTACTCATCGACGCCGCCGTCGCCGAGACCGCGCTGCCGCGGCTCAGCAAGGCGCTCGACGACGCGGGCGTCACCATCCACGGCGACCTGCCCGGTCAGGTCCCGGCCACCGATGCCGACTGGGGTGAGGAGTACCTCACCCTCGATATCGCGCTGAAGGTGGTCGACGACCTCGATGCCGCCGTCGACCACATCAACACCTGGGGGACCGGCCACACCGAGGCCATCGTCACCGCCGATCTGGCCGCCGCTCGCGAGTTCACGGCCCGCGTGGACGCCGCCGCGGTGATGGTGAACGCGTCCACCGCGTTCACCGACGGTGAGCAGTTCGGGTTCGGCGCCGAGATCGGCATCTCCACCCAGAAACTGCACGCCCGCGGCCCGATGGCACTGCCCGAACTCACCTCCACGAAGTGGATCGTGTGGGGCGACGGCCAGACTCGGCCGGTGTGATCGTGACTCTCGTACAGGAACCGATCTTCACGTCGGTAGACGATGTCATCTCCCGCCTCGCCACCACCGGCTACCTGGCCGACAAAGCAACGGCCACTTCGGTCTTCCTTGCCGACCGGCTGGGCAAACCGCTGCTCATCGAGGGACCGGCCGGTGTCGGCAAGACCGAACTCTCGCGGGCGGTAGCCCAGGTCGCCGATGCCGAACTGGTCCGCCTGCAGTGCTACGAAGGCGTCGACGAGGCTCGCGCGCTCTACGAGTGGAATCACGCCAAGCAGATCCTGCGGATCCAGGCGTCGAGTGAAAATGATTGGGCCGAAACCAAAGCCGACGTCTTCACCGAGGAGTTCCTGCTCTCGCGCCCGTTGCTCACCGCCATCCGCCGCACCGAGCCGACGGTGCTGCTGATCGACGAGACCGACAAGGCCGACGTCGAGATCGAGGGTCTGCTGCTCGAAGTGCTCAGCGATTTCGCGGTGACCGTGCCCGAGCTGGGCACCATCACCGCCACGCGCAAGCCGTTCGTGGTGCTCACCTCGAACGCCACCAGGGAACTGTCGGAGGCGCTCAAACGCCGCTGCCTGTACCTGCACCTCGACTTCCCCGACGAAGATCTCGAGCGCCGCATCCTGGCCAGCCGTGTGCCGGAACTCCCGAGCACCGTGGCCGAGCAACTGGTGCGGGTCGTGCACGTGTTGCGCGGTATGCAACTCAAGAAGCTGCCCTCGGTCGCCGAAACGATCGACTGGGGCAACACCTTGCTCGCGTTGGGCGCCGCCGACCTCGACGACGCGACCGTGCGCGCCACGCTCGGCGTGGTGCTCAAGCACCGCAGCGATCACCAGCGCGCGCTGGCCGAGCTGAAACTGGCCTGATCGTGACTGCGCCAGCACCCCACGGAATCGGCGGCCACGTCGCCGGTTTCGTCGGTGCGCTCCGCGCCCGTGGCGTGCCGGTGGGACCCTCGGAAACCGTCGATGCGGGCCGGGTACTGACCGTGCTGGATCTGCTCGATCGCGAAGCTGTGCGCGAAGGGCTGGCCTGTGCGCTGCTGCGCAGGCCTACCCATCGCGCCACCTTCGACGGCCTGTTCGATCTGTGGTTCCCCGTTGCCGTGGGTGATCGCACCGCTGAGACTCCGGACCTGCCACGCACCCCGGACGGCGAGATCGACCTGGCCGCCCTCCGTGAGCAGCTCGCCGAAATGCTCGCCGCCGACGGCGGTGGCGAGCAGTTGCAGATGCTGGCCGGACAGGTGGTCGAACAGCTGGGGCAGTACCAGTCCGCGCGTGGACCGTCGTTCTCCGCGTACCAGGCTCTCAAAGATCTCGCGCCCCAGTCCTTGCTGGCCAAGGTGCTCGCGGGTCTCGCTCTCCCGCCGGACGCGAGCGAGCGCGACACCGAGGTTGCCCGCCGCGTCGCACGGGAACGCATCGCGGGGTTTCGGGCCAGCGTGGAAGCCGAGACCAATCGGCGCGTGGCAGAGCAGATCGGGCGCGAACGCGTCGCGACCTACGGTGTCGCGCGCCAGGCCGAGGACGCCGACTTCCTGCGCGCGTCCGAACGCGAGCTCACCGAACTGCGGCGCGGCACCCAGCGACTGGCCCGGATCCTGGCCTCCCGGCTGGCGGTGCGGCGCAAACGAGCGCGGCGCGGCGAAATCGATCTGCGCAAGACCCTGCGTGCCTCGATGTCCACCGGCGGGGTGCCGATTGATCTGGTGAACCGCAAGCCGCGTCCCGGTCGACCGGAACTGGTGCTGCTGTGCGATATCTCGGGCTCGGTGGCCGGGTTCAGCAACTTCACACTGCTGCTGGTGAGCGCGCTGCGGGAGCAGTTCTCCCGGGTGCGGATCTTCGCGTTCGTCGACCGCACCGACGAGGTGACGAGCTTTTTCGAGCCGTACGCGGGTCTCGACGATGTGATGACCCGGATCTTCACCGAGTCGCGCATCATCGACGCCGACGGGCACTCCGACTACGGCTACGCGCTGACCAGCTTCGCCGAGAACTTCGGTGAGGCCGTCACCAGCCGCAGCTCGCTGCTGGTTCTCGGCGACGGCCGCACCAACTACCGCAACCCGCAGCTGGATACCCTGCGCGAACTGGTCGGCACCGCCCGGCACGCGCACTGGCTGAATCCGGAACCCCAGAACCTGTGGGGGACAGGCGATTCAGCGGCCCGCGACTACGGTTCGGTGATCGAGATGCACGAATGCCGATCAGCTCGGCAGCTGACCGAGGTGGTCTCCCGACTGTTGCCCGTCTGAAGGAGCTGACGATGAGTGTCGACGTCCTGGCTTACTGCCTGGCCAAACCGGGCGCCTGGGAGGACGAGCCGTGGGAGGGCGACACCGTCGCCAAGGTCGGCGACAAAGTCTTCGCGTTCCTCGGCGCGGGCACGTCGATCGGGCTCAAGTGCGGGCGTGACCGCACCGAAGCCGACGAGCTGGTCGACATCTACCCCGACGACGTCACCGTGTCGGCCTACATCGGCCGCTACGGCTGGAACAGCATCCGCGTCGGCGGCGCGGTGCCGGACGACGAACTACGCGAACTGATCGACGCCTCCTACGACGCGGTCGTCGCCAAGCTCCCGAAGTCGAAGCGCCCCACCGCCTGAGTACTTCAGCCGACGTTAAGCGGCTCGCATGGCACGGCTACCAAGATCACGCCCATGCTGGCAGGGGCGTCGCGCGACGACGAGCGATCCGATCGACGGATATCGGATGCAGTGGTGGTTCTGCCGGGCTGTGCGCTCGCGCGGTCGGCGAGCTCCGCCCGGTGAACGATGCGTTCGCGAACGAGAACGATTCGCTTCGAGAAGAAGAACCTCACCTTCCGCCTGCCGGTGGCCTCGAGGTGGGTTCGGCCGGCGCAGGGCAGGCCACGGCGCTCGCGGCAGGTTCGTTCGGTGCGGATGCCGGTCCGCTGGCGCCGGGTTCAGGGGCGCGGGCGGCGCGGCGACTGGCCGGTATCGCCGCCGCTCGGCTGGCAGACGCTCCCGCGGCAGCGGAGGAGCAACTGCGTCGGGCCCTGGTTGTCGGCGCGGGTGAGCTGGCCGGGCGCGAACTAGCCGCGATGCGCACGCAGCTGGTGACCGCGGTCGCCGCCCAGCCGGGCCGTGACCGCGACGTAGCCCGCGCCGCGGCCTCGGCCGCTGCCTGCTGGCAGCCGATCTCGTGTGCGGACTCGGTCCACCTGTGGCTGGTCGCGGGTCGTGCCTGGCATCGTGCGGGTCGGCACGGCGAAGCGGTGGTCGCCTTCGACCGCCCACTGCTCACCGGCCCCGTCGGCTACCCACCTGCCGAGCTCGCGCTGGTACGTGCCCAGTTCGCCGAATCGCTGAACCACGTCGGTCGCTACCGCCAGGCCGCCTGGCAGTTCACCGAGGCGGCACGGCTGATCGGCGGTACGCCCTCGTTGCGCCGCCGCCATGCCGATCTTGTCTGGTCGGCCGCGGTCGCCCGGGAGTGCTGTGGACAGGAGACCGAGGCGCTCGGCGGCTACCTGCGCGCCGCGGGCCTGTGGGGCGAACAGGACAAGATCGTGCCGCGGGCCCGCTGCCTGCGTGCCGCCGCCTGGTTGCAACTGCGCGGACCGCAGGGGCGTGTGCGTGGGCCCTGGTGGGTAACGATCGATGTGTTGTTGACCGAGCTGGACCGCCGGGTAGCCGCCGAGCCGGCCGCACACCTCGTCGAGGAGCTGAAACGCACCCGTGCCCAGTTCGCGCAGATGTGCGCCCAGGCGTCGGGACCTCGCGAGCGTCGCGATGGCGCGGAGTAGTCCGGTCCGCCCCGATCTCATGGGCCGGATTAAGCTCAGACCTCATGCACGAAACAGCTCGGCCGCGCCGCAAGCTCGGCGTCATGGGCGGCACCTTCGACCCGATCCACCACGGCCACCTGGTCGCGGCGAGCGAGGTCGCGAACCGGTTCGAGCTCGACGAAGTGATCTTCGTGCCGACCGGCCAGCCGTGGCAGAAGGTCAACAAGCAGGTCAGCCCCGCCGAGGATCGCTATTTGATGACGGTCATCGCCACCGCGTCCAACCCGAGGTTTTCCGTCAGCCGGGCCGACATCGAACGCAACAAGGTCACCTACACGGTGGACACCCTGCGCGAGATGCAAAACGCGCATCCCGACGCGGAGCTGTACTTCATCACCGGTGCGGACGCGCTGGCCAACATCCTGACATGGCAGGATTGGACCGAACTGTTCGAACTGGCGAAGTTCGTCGGGGTGAGCCGACCGGGTTACGAACTGAACACCGATCATCTCGAGGAGCATTTGCGGGACCTTCCCGCCGACGCCGTGACGATGGTCGAGATCCCCGCGCTGGCCATCTCGTCGAGCGAATGCCGCCGCCGCGCCGCGGAGGGTCGGCCGGTCTGGTACCTCGTCCCCGACGGCGTGGTGCAGTACATATCGAAGCGGCACCTCTACGTGCCCGCAGGAACGGAAGGTAGCTGACGTTGAGCCACATGAGCGAGGGTCTGACCCCGCAGGAGGAGACCGTATGAGTGCCTCTACCGAAGCGATCGAGATGGCCACGGTCGCCGCACTCGCCGCCGACGACAAGCTGGCCACCGATGTCGTCGTCCTCGACGTCTCCGAGCAGCTGGTGATCACCGACTGCTTCGTCATCGCGTCGGCGCCCAACGAGCGCCAGGTCAACGCGATCGTCGACAACATCGAGGACAAGCTGCGCGAAGCCGGCCACAAGCCGGTCCGTCGCGAAGGCACCCGTGAGGGTCGCTGGGCGCTGCTCGACTACGTCGATATCGTCGTGCACGTCCAGCACAACGACGAGCGCAACTTCTACGCACTCGAGCGCCTGTGGCGTGACTGCCCGGCGGTTCCCGTCGAAGGCATCGCCGCACTCCCGACTCCGGCCGCGGACGACGACGCGCAGGTAGAGGGAATCAACGAGTGAGCAAGTACGCCCATGTGCGCAACCTGATCCTGTTGCGGCACGGGCAGACCGAATGGAACGCGGCCGACCGGATGCAGGGTCAGATCGACACCGATCTCACCGAACTCGGTCGCCAGCAGGCCAAAGAGGCCGCGCGCGAACTGGGTTCACGCAACGCCATCGCGATCCACGCCTCCGATCTGCGTCGCGCCAAGGAAACCGCGCAGGCACTCGGTGACATCAGCGATCTGCCTGTCATCACCGATCCGCGACTGCGCGAAACCAACCTGGGCGACTGGGAAGGCCTGACCCACCTCGAAGTCGACGCCGATTACCCCGGCGCGCGCGTGCAGTGGCGTCTCGATGCGACCTACACACCGCCCGGCGGCGAGAGCAAGCTCGAGGTGGGTGCCCGGTCCCTGCCTGTGGTGCGCGAACTGTACAACGAGCGGCAGGATTGGCCCGGTCGGACTATCATCCTGGTTGCGCACGGCGGGCTGATCGCTGCTCTGACGGCCGCGTTGCTGGAACTGCCACCGGAGAACTGGCCTGCCCTGGGTGGGCTGGCCAATACCAGCTGGGTGCAGCTTTCCAGCCACGGCCCGGACATCGATCGACCCGGCTGGCGCCTCGATGTGTGGAACGCAGCGGCGAAGGTAGCTCCCGATGTCCAATGAAGAGCCCGACCGATCAGTACCTGATGAGATGTTCCAGCAGGTGACGGCCAAAGCCGGACGGCAATTGCCGGACGCGCTATTCGGTCCGCCACCCGCTCGGCCCGCGCGCGCAGAGCGTGAGGAGCCGATCCGTTCGGTACCGGACGAGCTCTTCAAGCAGGTCACCGCACGCAGCGCGCGATCGCTGCCCGATGCCCTGTTCGGCCCGGTGCCCCCGCCGGTCGTCGCGGAACCCGAGCCGGTCGACTCGGCGGCAGACGTCGTCGAGTCCGGCTCGGGGACAGCGGATTCCGGGTCCCCGACCGCCGATGTTTCCCCAGACGGCAGTGTCGACGGCGATAGTGCGGTGACCTCGATCGGTGACGATGCCGAGGCCGCACGCGGCGCTGTCGACGTCGCATCCAGTTCCGCTGTGCAGGAAGCAGACAGCGAGACTTCCGGTGCCACGGCATCGGTGGATGTTGTCGCAGATGACGGTTCGACAGACGAACTCGGCGATGTGGATTCCGGTGCTGCACAGACCGATACCGTCGAGTCCGCTGCGGAGATCGCCACCGCTGCTGCGGATGCGGTATCGGCTGCCGGCAGTGAGAAGCCCACGGAGCAGTCCGTCGATGACCCGGCAGTCGCCGAGTCGATCGTGGATGCCGCCGGATCTACGGATACGGCTGCGCCGCAACCACTCCGGCCGGAGGCGAGCGATCCGGTTCGGGTCGATGCCGCTACCTCGTCCGAAGTTTCTTCGGCTGAGGTGGCGACCGCCGTCGAAACCGGTTCTGCTGATGCGCAGGTCGATCCTCCCGCCGCACTTCCGGACGTGGACCTCGATATCGCGGACAGCTTGCTGACATCCTCGGCAACCCCTGTCGCGGATCCCGCGGTCGAGGTGTCCGCGAAACCTGCTGTCTCGCCCGGTGAATCGGGCGCTGCGGAGATCTCCGGTTCGCTGCTCGTAG
Organism: Nocardia sp. NPDC055050; assembly: GCF_053608345.1. Classification (NCBI taxonomy): domain Bacteria; kingdom Bacillati; phylum Actinomycetota; class Actinomycetes; order Mycobacteriales; family Nocardiaceae; genus Nocardia; species Nocardia sp. NPDC055050. Next base: position 33,346 of record NZ_JBSGVG010000035.1, on the reverse strand, counting down.
AGGAAGCCGTGTCGCCCAGGCCGGTCGAGTCGGCCGCACCGCGTCCAGTGCTGCTCGTAATCGCCGACTCGCTCGCCTACTACGGGCCGAAGGGCGGGCTGCCTGCCGATGATCCACGGATCTGGCCGAATATGGTTGCCGCGGAACTGGATTGGGATGTCGAACTGATCGCCCGGATCGGCTGGACCTGTCGCGATGCCTACTGGGCGCTGATCGGAGATCCGCGCGTGTGGGCTGCGGTGCCGCGCGCCGGGGCGGTCGTATTCGCAGTCGGCGGCATGGACACGTTGCCGTCCCCGCTGCCCACCGCGCTGCGAGAGATGATTCGCTATATCCGTCCGCCGCGTCTGCGCCGTGGCGTGCGGGCGTCCTACAACTGGCTGCAGCCGAAGCTGTCGAAACTCGGTCGCCCGGTTGCCCTTCCGCCCAAGGTGAGCGTGGACTACCTGGAGCAGTCGCGGACCGCGCTGAATCATCTGCGTCCGGAGCTGCCTGTCGTGGCGGTGCTGCCGTCGGTCCACAAGTGCGACGCCTACGGGCGCGTCCACCGGGGCAGGGCGCGGGCGGTCAAGGCATTGCAGGCGTGGTCGGGCCGTACGTCGGTGCCGCTCGTCGACCTCGGCGAGGCCGTGCGCGACGACATCGAGTCGGGATCGGCGAACCCGGATGGCATCCACTGGGGCTGGGCCGGGCACGCGGCGGTGGCGACGGCGATGACGAAGGCGCTGCAGGAGGTCCGGTAGTCCGTGGCCGTTGTGGTGGTCACCGATTCGGCGGCGGGGTTGTCCGCCGATCTCGTCGCCGAGCTCGGTATCGAAGTGGTGCCCTTGCATGTGCTCGTCGGTGAGCACGAGATCCGGGAAGGCGTCGACCCGATCGAGATCGACTACACCGCCGACTCGGTCACCACGTCGGCCGCCTCGCCCGGAGAACTGCGCGAAGCCTACGAACGAGCGCTGAGCCTCAGCGACGGCGACGGTGTCGTGGCCGTCCATCTGTCGCGCCGATTGTCGGCGACGTGGGAGTCGGGCCGCCAGGCGGTGCGCGACATGGGCGCCGAAGATCGTGTGCGCGTTGTCGATTCGCTCGGGGCAGGCCTGGCGACCGGTCTGCCCGTGCTGGCCGCCGCGCGTAAGGCGAGGGCAGGCGAGGCGTTGAACGATGTCTATGAGCGCGCGGTGTCGGCCGCGACCCGTTCGCGCACGTTCATCCTGGTCAACCGCACCGAGCAACTCCGCAAGGGTGGCAGGCTGAGCAGCGCCGCCGCGTTCTTCGGCAGTGAACTGGTGACGAAACCACTGCTGCAGCTGGTGGAGGGCAAGCTCGAAATGCGCGAGAAGGTGCGAACCAGATCGCGTGCCTACGCCAAGCTGGTGGCTGCCGCGGTGGAGGCGGCCGCATCCGATGGTGCGGCGCTCGGCATCCAGCATCTCGGTGCCCCCGAGGCCGCCGAAAACATCGCGGCGCAATTGCGTGAGCAGCTGCCGGAGGTGCAAGAGCTCTACGTCGCCGAGTTCGGCCCCGCACTCGGTGTGCACCTCGGTGTCGGCGCACTCGGTGTCGCGGTGTTGCCCGGCGGATGCGTCTGATCGCTGCCGGTTCAGAATCTCGCTGAGGGCAAACAGTCCGGTGACGATGATCCGGTGCCTACCGTGGTTGTCATGGTTGGCCACACTTCCCCACAGACCGACGTTTCGCCACGAGTGCTCGTGGTCGACTGGGACGACCCGGATGCCGAGTCGCTGCGCGCGGAGATGTCGGCCGAGGTCCGTCCCCGCTACGCCCACCTCGAGCTCGCCCTGCGCGGTCCCTCGCCGATCGCGGTCGATCACGCGACCGTGCACCAGACGTTCGTCGCGTACGCGGGCGCGGAGCCTGTCGGACACGCCGCGGTGCGCTGGAACGCCGGTGACCTCGAACTCAAGCGGATGTTCGTGCGTCCCGCCTACCGTGGCACCGGAACCGCGACCGCGCTGTTGCAGGCCGCCGAAGCATCCGTGCGCGCGGCCGGCCGGCCGCGGATGATCCTGCAGACCGGGCACCTGCAGCCGGAAGCGGTGCGCTTCTACGAGCGCAGTGGCTATCACCGGATTCCGCTGTTCGCGCCGTATCACGTCCTGCCGCAGTCGAACTGTTTCGCGAGGAACCTGGACTGAAGTGATGATCGCGGGGGGATCTACGATTCCCCGATGACCGGATACGACGACTTCGACCACCTCGACGCCGCGAGCCTGCCTCCCCGCAGACAACACATCCTCGCCGTGATCAGGGATTCGGTGCTCGCCCACGGCTACGCGCCGAGCACGCGGGAGATCGCCGACGCGGTGGGCCTGCGCTCCACATCCACGGTCTCCCAACACCTGAAGGCGTTGGAGGAGGACGGGTTCCTGCGCCGTGCCGCCACCATGACCCGACCCATCGACGTGCGCCTGTTCCTGCGTGGCGCCTCCGCCGCCGACTCCGACGCCTCGGTGTCGGTGCCCGTCGTCGGCGACATCGCGGCGGGCACTCCGATCCTGGCCGAGCACAACCCCGACGACGTCATGACCCTCCCGCGTGAACTGGTCGGCCGTGGTGAGGTATTCGGCTTGCGGGTGCGTGGCGACTCCATGATCGATGCCGCGATCTGCGACGGCGACCTCGTGGTGGTCCGTAGCCAGCGCGAGGCCAACTCCGGCGATATCGTCGCGGCGATGATCGGCGAGGAAGCTACGGTCAAGGTGTACCGCCGCCGCAACGGGCACGTGCAGCTCGAACCGCGCAACCCCGCCTACTCCGTGATCGACGGTGACGAAGCCGTCGTCCTGGGCCGCGTCGTGTCGGTGATGCGCCGACTCTGAGGTCGCTACGCCGGGCCGAACCAGTCCAGCGACTGGCCGTGCGGCCCGGCGAAAGCCAACGGCTCGTCGTCGAGGGCGAGCACCAATCGGGCCGCTGTGCTCTCGCGCGGGGGCAACCGGTCGGCCAGCGTGCTGAGAACCCCGGTGCCCTCTTGCGACACCCAGTGGCAGGGCAGGTCCCGCACCGTCGCCCGGAAGTCCGCCCGCGCCTGAGGGGAGAGGTAGCTCAGCACAGCACTGTGGAAAACCACTACGGTGCTGGCGCGTGGCGCCGCGAGTACCAGCTCGGTGACCTGCTCGTTCAGGTCGCCGGTGACGATGGCCGGTGGTTCCGCCGCCGCGATCGCGCAGGCCGAACGCAAGCGCGACAGCCGCTCGTTCTGTCCCGGCCAGACCAGCGCGGACAGCCACTGCCGGTCGTCGCTGTTGCCGGCATCGAGCGGGTTCAGATCTACTCCAGCCCGATGGACGACCCGGGGGAGCCGGTCCGGGATCGGCACCGCTCCGGTTGTCTTGCAGGTCAACACAACCGATGACAGACCGTCTGCCGGATCCAGCGCGGCGGTGTTGTAGCGATAACTGAAACGGTCCGGGTACAGGCACAGTCCGGCCGATGCTCCGACCTCGATGAGCGACAGGGGTCCGGGCAGGCGGGCCAGCACCGGCAGCAGGGTGGCCGCCCGGCCCGCCTCGTTCGTCTGTGTACGTCTGCGCAGCGCGGTCGCGGAGATCGCCGACCAGTTCTCGCGCAGTTGGTCGCGGAACTCGTGATAGGGAACCGCAGTCGCGCCGTGCACTCGCGCGGCGGCCAGGATCAGGTTGGGTTGCTGTTTGTCCGTGGGCAATTGGGCGATCAGCGCCAGTACCTCCGCGTCCACGCTGATATCCAGCGCTCGCCGGTGATAGAGCGGGGAATTTCCGCGCGCTTCGAGAAGTGCGAAGTCGCGGAATCGTTGTGCGAGTTCCATGGGTTCCTGGGTACGTCGAATCGGCCATGAGCGCACGGTATCCACTCGGGCAGACGAGATTCCGGGTGCGAAGCCACGCTGACCGGTGAGTTGTCCACAGGTTCGGAGTTATCCACAGGTTTCCTCGAAGCCCAGGTCGGCGCGGGTTCGTCAGGTCGGCGTCGACCTAGCGTCGCTGCCATGTCACGACACGAAGAGCACGAGCGAGTACGGCAGCGGCTGGGCGGGCTGGCGGTCCGCGAGCGAGCGCGACCGAGTAGTCAGCCGCTGCGCGCGTCCGGGTTGGAGGCCGGGAACAGTGCTGCGCGCCCTGACGACGGCGAAGGACAGTGGGATGATGACGAACTCGCGCCGTCGGCCGGACCGGCAGGTCCAGTGGGGACACCCGGGTGGCTCGACGATGGTGGATCGGGCAGACGAAACCGCCTGGTGCCGGCGCGCTTCCAACACGCACGGCTGGATCCGGGTCGTCGCGGCGCGCTGGTACTCGGGCTGGTCGGGGTCATCGCTGTGGTGCTCACCGGTGTGATGGTGCTACGCGATCAGCCGGTGGCGCGGGCGGTTCCGCCGGTACCTGTACTGCGGGCGGAAAGCGTTGCGGTACAGCCCGGCCCGACCACGGTGGTCGCGGCCGTGTCCGGTCCAGGTCCGACCTCGAGTGCCGATGTCGTCGTCAGCGTGGTCGGTTTGGTCGAACGAGCCGGGCTGCACCGATTGCCGGACGGTTCCCGGATTGCCGACGCCTTGGAGAAGGCAGGAGGGATTCGTGACGGTGCCGACCTGGCAGGCCTGAACCTGGCTCAACGACTGGTGGACGGGGACCAGGTCATAGTCGGAGCCACCGATCCTCAAACCGGTCAACCACGCCTCGGCAGCATCACGATCGGTGCTGGTCGCGCACCTGTGACCACGCCCGGTACCGGCGGCTCGAACACCGCGAGCTCGAAACCAGGAGGTTCGAGCACCGCAGGTTCGAGCACCGCAGGCCTCAGTGGCGGTGTCTCGTCCGGCAATTCGCGCATCGATCTGAACACCGCGACCGAAGCCGAGTTGGACGCACTGCCCGGCGTAGGACCGGTCACCGCCAAGGCAATTCTCGCGTGGCGCACCACCAACGGCCGCTTCACCGATGTCGCTCAACTCGGCGAGGTAGACGGCATCGGTCCCGCCCGTCTGGCTCGACTCCGCGACCTGGTGACGGCATGATCCACGCGAAGACGCCCCGCGCGGAGGTGATCGCGTGACCTGCCCGGTGTGGCCCTGCGCACGGCTCGGTACCGGACCCGCCACAGCTCAACCCATCGAAACAGTGGAGGACTGCGCGCCGGGATCAGGCGATCTCCGTCGCCTCGCATGTCCACTCGGATCGGGCGAAAAACCTCGTTCTGCGAACAATGTGGTTGACCTGGGCATCGGTACGCCCCGACCTGACGACACGGCAGGCGGATGAGACACGAGCCGGGCGAGGGAGCGGTTCGGGAGGAACCGCGCCGGCGACCGAGAGCCGTACAGCACGGGGGGACGATTCCAGGAGATTCGGACCGGCGTGGGCGGCTGGGAACGGCTGAACGCGAGGGCGCTTCGCAGGAAAGGTCGGGTCGGCGTCGGTGGACGCGAGCAGCAGAGCTCTGGGAGTCGGCGGGGCGGGGGCCGGGACGCCGGGTTGGCGTGGGACAACAAGGAGTGACGGGCAAGGGGGAACCGGAGCTACAGGTACTCGATATGCGGTTGGTTCCTGCGGCGTTCGGGTGCTGGGTGGCGACGATTGTCGCGGTGACTGTGGGGTGGGTCGCGGGATTGGTGCTGGCTGCTGCGTCGGTCGTGGTCGCGATCGGGTTGTGGGTGGTGCTGCTGTGGGCGATGGCGCATCGGCGGGAGCGGTGGCGGGTTGTCGCGGTGACCGGGTTGGCGACGATGCTGCTCGGTGCGGGGTTCGCGGCGGCCGGTGCTTGGCAGGAGCACCATGTCCAGTCACATCCGTTGCGAGAATCGTTCGGCCGGTCGGTGAACGTGCTCGCGGTGGTCACCGATGACGCGAAGCCCCTGCGCGCCGGTGGGTTCGGCGGTGAGCGGCGGTGGATTGTTCGTGCGGGTCTGCGCGAGTTCGGTCATGGCCAGGCATGGACGCAGGCAGGCGGTTCGATTGTGGTGCTCGCGCAGGGCAGTGAGTGGGCTGAGCTGTCGCCTGGGCAAGTGGTGCGATTCCGGGCTGAGGTCAGCGAGCCGAACCGAGCCGATCTGACGGTTGCCACCCTGCACGCCGCCGACGCACCGAAGCGGATCGGTGAGCCGCCGTGGTGGCAGCGGGTCGCGGCGAGCGTGCGAACGGATCTGGTGGACGCGTCCGCCGAGGCACTGCCACCTGCTGCGGCGGGGTTGCTCCCCGCGCTCGTTGTCGGTGACACTGTCGCGCTGCCGGAACAAGTGCGTGACGCATTCGAAATTGCTGGATTGCAGCACCTCTGTGTGGTCAGTGGAGCCAATTTCACCATCCTGCTGACGGCCCTGTTGGCACTCACCCGCCTGCTCACGGCCGGCCCGCGGACCAGTGCTGCCGCGGCGGCGGGGGCTGTCGCACTGTTCGTCGTGATCGCCCGCCCCGACCCGAGTGTGCTGCGTGCGGCAGCGATGGGCTCGGTGACAGTGCTCGCCCTGCTTACCGGCAGACGCAAGCAGGCGCTGCCGGCGTTGTGTGCGGCGGTGATCGGATTGCTGGCCGTTGCACCGCAATTGGCGGTGAGCGCGGGATTCGCGCTGTCGGTGCTCGCGACCGCGGGGCTGATCTTGCTCGCGCCCAGCTGGGCGGACTGGTTGCGGGCGCATGGTTGGTGGCGCGCACCCGCGGAGATCGTCGCGGTGTCGGCGGCCGCGTTCGTGGTCACCGTGCCGCTGATGGTTGCCCTGTCGGGGCGGGTGAGCCTGGTGGCGATCGTGGCCAACGCGCTCGTCGCACCGGTGGTCGGGCTGATCACGGTGATCGGCGCGGTGGGCGCGGTCGTGGCCTGCGTATGGGGTGATGCCGCGGTATGGGTGCTGTGGTGCGCGCGGCCACCGATGTGGTGGTTGCTCGGCGTCGCCGATCGCGCGGCCGCGGTGCCGGGCGCCACGATCACGGTGCCTGGCGGCGTGGTCGCAGGATCGGTCGCGGCGGTGATCGTTGTCGTGGTCGTGGCGGCACTGCGCTGGTCGCACACCCGCAGACTCCTCGCGGTAGTGGTGCTGGGAGTGTCGATTGTGCTGCTCCCGGTGCGCTTCTTGCAGCCAGGATGGCCACCATCGGGCTGGGTGCTCGCGATGTGTGACGTTGGGCAGGGCGACGGCCTGGCTCTGTCTGTTGCTCCCGGTGCCGCGGTCGTCGTAGACGTCGGCCCGGACCCACGCCCGATCCGGGCCTGCCTGGATCGCCTGAAAATCACCCACATCCCGCTTCTGGTCCTCACTCACCCCCATGCCGATCACATCAACGGACTCGCCGGCGCTCTCCGAGGCCGCACTGTCGACGCTATAGCTACCGCCCCGGGCGAACTCCGTTCAGCGATCGCCGAAACCTGCGCCGCCGCAGACCGCACCACAGCGCCGACACCGAGCACAGCGCCGACACCGAGCACAGCGCCGACACCGAGCACAGCGCCGACGCCGAGCGCAGCGCCGACACCGAGCACAGCGCCGACGCCGAGCGCAGCGCCGACACCGAGCACAGCGCCGACGCCGAGCGCAGCGCCGACGCCGAGCGCAGCGCCGACGCCGAGCACTGCGCCGACGCCGAGCACTGCGCCGACGCCGAGCACTGCGCCGACACCGCCGAACCTCACCCCATCGACCGGAACTCCCTCGCATCCCACAGAAATCGAGAGATACCCATCGCGAACAGCGGAATCGTCACCACCTGCGCAGGGGGTAGTCGCCGCGCGGGTGCCCTCTGTGGATTCGGCTGTCCCACCGTTGCATCCGGACGACTCGGGCGGACCGCCGTCGCGCTCGGCGACGCCGACCATGCCAGGGCGACCGCAGCCGACCGCAACCTCACATCCGATGGAGCGAGCGTCGACGGTGGGCGCCGAGGTGCGGCCGACGGGAGACGATCATGTCGTGTGCCCGCGTGGGACGCCGGGGGAGAGGCCGGCGAAAAGTGGTCGCCGTTCCGCGGAACAGACTGTTTCCCAACGAGAATCGCATGGCCACGGTGACGACACCGAGGGAGTGGAGCGGGTGACGGAACTGGCTGGTGCGGCTGATATTCCGTTGATGGAACTGCACGCGGGGCACGAAATGACCTTCGGCGCAGTCGGATTGCGTGTGCTGGCACCGAGCCGGGACCTGCCGACGTCGCTGTCGGCCGATGCGGCCAACGATCGGTCACTGGTGATGCGAGCACGTACGCCGGCCGGAACGATCCTGTTCACCGGCGACATCGAGGCCGAGGGACAGGCCCGGATCATGCGCGGTGAGGATGTCCGGGCGGACGTCCTCAAGGTGCCCCATCACGGATCACGCACCACCACCCCGGCATTCCTGCGTGCCGTCGGACCACGTCTGGCGTTGGTCAGTGCCGGGTCGGACAACACCTTCGGGCATCCGCACCCCACGGTGACCTCGACCCTCGCCGCGCTCGGCGCAACCGTGGCTCGGACCGACCTCGAGGGTGACGTCGTGATCGTGGGTACCGCCGCCGATCTGCGGACCGTCACGTCTCGTCGACGAGCACCGCAGACGCGGCACGGCCCCACGTCTGGATGGCGTCGAGGATCGCGATCCGGTCGGTGGGCACGTTGATACCCATCACGACTGACGTCTCGGACCGATGCTCGAAGGTCACCGTGAAGAACGAGCAGCACGTCGATTCCCGGTGGGCGAGTCGCGTCCGGCCGCCTCGGGAGCTGGTCGAACTCGGCCAGGCGCAGCGGGACGACGGTGCTCGGCAACATGCCCGAGGTCGGCGCCAAGGGATGTCGGTGGGCGTACGTAGGATCGCCTGGTGAGCGAACGCCCTGCCTCGGTGCATCTGGTCCTCGGCGACGAGGAACTGCTGGTCGAACGTGCGGTTGCGATGGTGACCGCGCAGGTGCGGGCCTGTGCGCCCGATCCGGATTCGGTACCCGTCGACCGATTGCGCGCCGGTGACGCCAGCACGGCGGAACTGGCCGAGTTGCTCAGCCCCTCGCTGTTCGCCGAAGACCGGGTGATCGTGCTCGAGTCGGCAGCGGAAGCGGGCAAGGACGCGGTCGCGGTGATCACCGAGGCTGCGGCCGATCCGCCCGACGGTGTGGTGCTCATGGTTCTGCACTCGGGCGGCGGACGGGCCAAAGCGCTGGCACCCGCACTGCAGAAGAAGGGCGCGACGGTCCACGAGTGCACCAAACTCAACAAGGGCGCCGAGCGCGTGGAGTTCGTGCGAGGCGAGTTCCGGGCCCTCGGGGTCAAGGTCTCGACCGAAGTCGTGCAAGCCTTGCTCGAATCGGTCGGTTCGGAGCTGCGTGAATTGGCCGCCGCCTGTTCACAATTGGTGTCCGATACCGGTGGCAAGGTCGACGCGAACGCGGTCCGCCGCTACTACTCCGGCCGGGCCGAGGTCACCGGCTTCGACGTCGCCGACCTCGCGGTCGCCGGCGACCGTCCCGGCGCGATGGAAGCCCTGCGCTGGGCCACCGACCGCGGCGTTCCCCACGTTTTGCTCGCCGACGCGCTCGCCGACTCGGTCCACACCATCGCCAAAGTCGGCTCGGCAGGCCGCGGCGACCCGTTCGCCCTCGCCCAGAAGCTGGGTATGCCCCCCTGGAAGATCAAGAAAGCCCAAGCCCAAGCCCGCGGCTGGAACCCCACCACCATCGGCACCGCCCTACAGGTGGTAGCCACCCTCAATGCCGACGTCAAAGGCGGCGCCGCCGACGCCACCTACGCGGTGGAACACGCCCTCGCCCGCATCCTCGACCTCCGCGCCACCGGCTGACCAGCGCGGCTGAGCAGGCGCGCCGCACCGCCATCCAATCGGGATCCAATCGCGATGTCCGGTCGCTCTCGCGGCTGGCACAGTTGATCATGAGATGGTTGAGCCGAGTGGTAGCCGGGATGGACGAGGCGGGCGCGGTCGACGCGGTCGGGGATCGGCGGGGCGGGTAGCTCGGCGGGTGGTGCAGGTGGTCGCGGCGGTGTTGTCGGCCACGGTGGTGGTGGTCACGGCATATGGGTGGTCGACGGCGGGGAGTTTCGATGCGGGGTTCCTGCGGTCGCGGGCGATCGGTGACGACGCCCCGCACTCACTCGGGGGCGATCTCAACATCCTGCTGATCGGGTTGGATACCCGCCGCGATCAGAACGGCAACGAGCTACCGGCCGAGGTCCTCGAGCAACTGCACGCCGGCGACGGTGACGAAGGCGGATACAACGCCAATACCCTGATCCTGGTGCATATTCCGGCGTCGATGGACAAGATCGTCGCGGTGTCGATACCGCGCGACGACTATGTGCCGGTCACCGGGATCCCGGGCTACACCCACGCCAAGATCAAGGAGGCGTACGGGTTGAAGAAGGCGGCCGTGCAGGACCGGCTGATCGCGCAGGGCATCACCGATCAGCGGAAGCTGGAACAGGCGGGCAGGGAGGCGGGGCGGGCCGCTACCGTGGCCGCGGTCCGGGATCTGACAGGCGTGCCGATCGACAGGTTCGCCGAGGTGACCCTGGCGGGCTTCTACGAGCTGGCCGCCGCGCTGGGCGGCGTGGAAGTGTGTTTGAACAAGCCGGTCCAGGACTCCGAGTTCTCCGGCGCCGATTTTCCCGCCGGCCGCCAGCAGCTGAATCCCGCACAGGCGCTGGCTTTCGTCCGGCAGCGGCACGGGCTGGAGAACGGCGATCTGGACCGAACCCACCGCCAGCAGGCGTTCCTGACCTCGGTGGCCCGCCAGCTTCGCAGCGCGGGCACCCTCACCGACCCGCGCAAGCTCTCGGCACTGATGGATGTGGCGCATCGCAATATCGTGCTGTCGGACGGCTGGAACATGACCGAATTCGTCCGCACCCTGGGCGCCGCCGACGATCCCGAGGTCGAGTTCCGCACCTTGCCGGTGCTGCGCTACGACGTGATCAACGGCCAGGACGTGAACATCGTCGACCGGTCGGCGATCCGCCGCGAGATGGCCGCGGCCTTCGGTATGCCGGTCCCGGCCTCCACCACGGCCAGGCGCACCGGACAACGCACCGAACCGCCTGCCGCCTGGTCGGCGGAGTCGACAGCGGGCGCTTGGCAGACCAGCACGACCACGTCGGCGCCACAGACTCCCGACGCGGGCAGGCCGGTCCGCAGCGACATCACCTCGGGTCAGGTGCCCTGCGTGAACTGACTACTCGCCGGCGACGACCAGCGAGACGTCCACATCCTCGTCGTCGTCGAGGTCGTCGTAGCGTCCCTCCCACTCGTCGTAGAGGGGAACCTCGTCCTCACGGGTGACGATCCACGCGGCGCCGTAGCCACCGTCCTCGTCGGGCACCATCACATTTTCGACCTTGAGACCGATGCCCAGGATCTCCGCCGCGCGGATCACCTCGGCCAGGTCATCGCCTCGTACCACCGTCTGATTCGCGTACACCGTCAGCATGGCGCGAATGGTAGCCGGTGGAAGGGAACGACAAAAGCCGCCGTGGTCATCGAGGCCACGGCGGCTGCGTCTTGCGAAGTATTGCCAGCGAGCACCAGGCTCGCCGTCGATCAGATCTTGTTCAGAGCCAGCGCGAGCGCGGACTTCTTGTTGGCCGCCTGGTTGGCGTGGATGACGCCCTTGGACGCGGCCTTGTCGAGCTTGCGGCTCGCGAACTGCAGCTGCTCAGCAGCCTTTTCCTTGTCACCGCTGGAGGCAGCTTCACGGAAGTTGCGGATCGCGGTGCGCAGCGCGGACTTGACCGACTGGTTGCGCTTGCGCGCTTCCTCGTTGGTACGGATCCGCTTCATCTGGGACTTGATGTTGGCCACGCCTGTATCCTCTGGTTTCCTGTCGCTGGGTGGTATTCCTTGAAAGCTCGTCGGGCGCGCGCCCACGATGCAGCAGATGGTGCTGAACTACGGGTAACACCGCGCCGAAGATCGAGGTTACCAGCTCGGCATCCCCCGGCGAAATCGGCCCTCGATCCACTCGGCCGGGCGAGCGGGCGCCGATTTCACCCGTTTCAGGTGATGCAAAGAATTTACCTGTGTCACACACGACCCTGCCGCCGGGTGATGCACAGTTTTTGTCATGACCTCCACCACTGCGCCGAGTACGGCTCGATCTGCATCACCGGCGATGGTGAGAACGAACGGCCATCCGGCAGCCACCCACACCGGATTGTTCGAGGGATATGGCCCCGGCCGCTTCGCCGACGCGTTCGACGAGATGTTCGACGCATCGGGGAAGGTACGGGCGCCCTACAAGGGCATCCACGCCGCGATGGCCGCCAATGATGTCGATGACCTGGCCAAACGATCGGACGCGCTGGACCGTGCGTTCATCGACCAGGGCATCACCTTCTCGCTGTCGGGCCAGGAGCGCCCGTTCCCGCTGGATCTGGTGCCGCGGGTGATCGCCGCCGCGGAGTGGGCCAAGCTCGAACGCGGCATCAAACAGCGGGTCACCGCGATGGAACTGTTCCTGGCCGACGTCTACGGCGAGCAGAACATCCTGCGTGATCAGGTGATCCCGAAGCGTCTGGTCACCTCGTGCGAGCACTTCCACCGCGAGGCCGCCGGGCTGGTCCCGCCCAACGGCGTGCGCATCCACGTCTCGGGCATCGACCTGGTCCGCGACGAAAAGGGCGACTTCCGGGTGCTGGAGGACAATCTGCGCTCGCCGTCGGGGGTGTCCTATGTGATGGAGAACCGGCGCACGATGGCCCGGGTCTTCCCCGATCTGTTCTCCTCGCATCGGGTGCGCGCGGTGGGCGACTATCCGGGCCACCTGCTGCGCGCGCTGCGGGCCTCCGCGGCGCCCAACGAGGTCGACCCGACCGTGGTGGTGCTCACGCCGGGCGTGCACAACTCCGCCTACTTCGAGCATTCGCTGCTGGCCCGGCAGATGGGTGTGGAGCTGGTGGAGGGGCGCGACCTGTTCTGCCGCGACAATGTCGTCTACATGCGCACGACGGCGGGGGAGCGTCAGGTCGACGTGATCTACCGGCGCATCGACGACACCTTCCTCGATCCGATGCACTTCCGCCCCGATTCCGTGCTCGGCGTCGCCGGCGTGCTCAACGCCGCCCGCGCGGGCAATGTGGTGATCTCGAGCGCGGTGGGCAACGGTGTCGGCGACGACAAGCTCATCTACACCTACGTGCCCAAGATCATCGAGTACTACCTCGGCGAGAAGCCGATCCTGCCCAATGTCGACACCTTCCGCTGCTGGCTGGACGACGAACGCGAGGAGGTGCTCGACCGGGTCGGCGAACTGGTGGTCAAGCCGGTCGAGGGTTCCGGTGGCTACGGCATCGTGATCGGGCCCGACGCCTCGCCGCGCGAGCTGGAGACGATCAAGCGCAAGATCAAGGCCGACCCGCGTGGCTGGATCGCCCAGCCGGTGGTGCAGCTCTCGACGGTGCCGACCAAGATCGGTGACGATCTCGCCCCCCGGCACGTGGACCTGCGCCCGTTCGCGGTCAACGACGGGGACGACATCTGGGTGCTGCCCGGCGGTCTCACCCGGGTCGCGCTGCCGGAGGGCTCACTGGTGGTGAACTCGAGTCAGGGCGGCGGCAGCAAGGACACCTGGGTGCTGGCCGGGCGCTCGGGGACCGAAGACCGGGAACTGGCCGGACCCGAGCTCGTCAGCGAACCGCCGCAAGCGGATTCGTTCGAGCTGGGTCGCGAACTCAGCACCCCGCAGGCCAATCAGCAACAGCAGCAACAACAGCAGACACAGCGGTTGATCGGGGAATAGAGACATGCTTGCTCGAAACGCCGAATCCCTCTACTGGATCGGCCGATACGTCGAGCGCGCCGACGACACAGCGCGCATCCTGGACGTGGCGGTGCACCAACTGCTCGAAGACGCCACTGTCGACGCGGACCGCACGTCTCGCGTGCTGCTGAAGGTGCTCGGGATCGAACCACCCGAGGGCCTTCGCCTCGACGTGTGGTCGGTCACCGATCTCGTCGCCTACAGCCACGACCACGGCGTCTCGATCAGTGACTCCATCACCAAAGCCCGCGAGAACGCCCGCGGCGCACGCGAAGTCACCTCGAGTGAGATGTGGGAGTGCCTCAATGCCACCTACAACGGCATGGCCGCGGCGGAGCGGGCGGCGCGTGGCCTCGGTCCGCACGAGTTCTTCTCCTACATCAAGGGCAGGGCGGCGATGTTCACCGGACTGACCGACTCGACCCTGAGTCGTGACGACGGCTACCGCTTCCTGCTGCTCGGGCGTTCCATCGAACGCGTGGACATGATGGTGCGCCTGCTGCTCTCGCGCGCCGGTGACAAGACCTCCTCGCCCGCCTGGGTGACGGTGCTGCGCTCGGCGGGCGCGCACGACACCTACCTGCGCACCCATCGCGGCGCCCTCGACGCGGCCAGAGTCGCCGAGTTCATCCTGATCGACCGCCTGTTCCCGCGTTCGGTGTTCCACACGCTGCGCGTCGCCGAGGCCTGCCTGACCGAGCTGGATCAGCGGCCGGGCAGTCGCGTCGGCGCGCGGCACGAGGCGCAACGGGTGCTCGGACGCGCGCGCAGCGAACTCGAGTTCCTGCCGCCGGGAGTGTTGTTGGAAGATCTGCAGAGCCGCCTGCTCGCCCTGCAGAAATCGTGCCGTGAGCTCAGTGAAGCCGTGTCACGCCAGTACTTCCATGCCGCCCCGTGGGTGGCGTGGACCGACGTGCGCAGCAAGCAGGACAGCCGCGTGCAGGTAGAGGGAGAGCTATGAGTTGGCGGATCAGGGTGGTGCACACCACCGGTTATGTCTACGACGCGCCCGTGACGCGGTCGTTCAACGAGGCCAGGCTCACCCCGCGCGCCGACAGCAGGCAGAACGTGATCCTCAATCGCGTCGAAACCGTGCCCGCCACCAGGGCTTATCGCTACACCGACTACTGGGGCACCGCCGTCACGGCCTTCGACCTGCACGCACCGCACACCGAACTCGAGGTGACCGGGTCCTCGGTGGTCGAGACCGAACCGTTCGCCGAACCCACCGAGGAACTGAGCTGGGACGAACTGCAGGGCGGGCGGGTCGTCGACCGGTTCGACGAAATGCTCAGTCCCACCGCCTATGTGCCGCGCGATCGCAAACTGTCGACGGTGGCGCGTCAGCTCTCGCGCGGTGAGGAGCCGGCCAAGGCGGTGGTGCGCGCGGCCGAGTGGGTGCACAAGGAGATGGACTACATCGCGGGCACGACCTCGGTGCACACCTCGGCGCTGCAGGCCTTCGCCGAACGTCGCGGCGTGTGCCAGGACTACGCCCACCTGACGCTGGTGTTGTTGCGCAGCATGGGAATTCCCAGTCGCTACGTGTCCGGGTACCTGCATCCGAAGCCGGGTGCGGCGATCGGCGAAACGGTGGCGGGCCAGTCGCACGCGTGGATCGAGGCGTGGACCGGGCAGTGGTGGGGCTACGACCCGACCAACAATCTCGCCGTCAACGAGCAGCACGTGTCGGTCGGCGTCGGTCGTGACTACGCCGATGTGCCGCCGTTGAAAGGCGTGTTCTCCGGCGGCGGCTCGACAGACCTGGAGGTCGTTGTGGAGGTCACCCGGCTCGCGTAGTGTCCGAGAGGCTCGTGCGGACCCCGCTCGCCGCGGGGTTTATTCCTCCCGGAGAGGTGGCGGCCGATGTCTCCCACTGCACAGGAACTCGTCGAAATCGAAGTCGTCCCGGAGCCGAAGAAGTGGGTGGCCGAGGCGCTCGGCACCTTCGTCCTCGTGGTCTGTGGCGTCGGCACGATGGTGCTGGCGGGTGATCGGGTGGGCCCGCTCGGTGTCGCCTTCGCCTTCGGACTGTCGCTGCTGTTCCTGGTCTACGCGATCGGGCCGATCTCGGGCTGCCATGTCAACCCGGCTGTCACGCTCGGGCACATGTTGCTCGGGCGGATCAGTGCGATCGGCGCGGTCGGCTATGTGATCGCCCAGGTGGTCGGCGCGTTCCTCGCCGGACTGGTGGTGTTCGCGTTGGCCAACAATCTGCCCGCCTACGACCGGCCGGTCGACGGTCTCGGCGCCAACGGCTGGGGTGCGCACAGCCCGTCGGCGGTGACCGGTCCGCTCGGTGATGTGGTGGTGCAGAACGGGTACGGCTTGGCGGCCACCATCATCATCGAGGTGATGCTCACCGCGCTGCTGGTGTTCGTGGTGCTGGCCTCGACCGACCAGATCTCCGACGTGCCACTGGCCGGGCTCTCGATCGGCGTCACGCTCACGGTGATCTACCTGGTCTCGCTGCCGATCGACAACACCTCGGTGAACCCGGCGCGCAGCCTGGGCGTCGCGCCGTATCAGGACGGGGCGATGGGGCAGATATGGGCGTTCATCGTGTTCCCGCTGATCGGCGGGGCGCTGGGCGCACTGCTCTACGGCCTGATCTTCGGCCGGTCCAAGGACGTGCACTCCTAGCTACGAACCGTTGAACCCCGATCCGGATGTCTCCGGGTCGGGGTTCGATTGTCGTTCAGCTCCAGCTGTATTCGGCTACCAACCGGTGCGCGACCAGATCGAAGGTCTTGCGCTCGACGATCGCGCCCTCGCGCCGGATGCCGTCCTCCGGCACGTCGAGTACCCGGTCCAGCCGTACCCAGCTCGGCCTGCCGTCGTGATCCCATGGGCCGGTGCCGATGCCCACCCAGTTGTGGTCGTGGGCGCGGTCGGCCTTCGACGACAGCATCAGTCCGAGCAGAGTCTTGCGGTCGCGCCCGACCACCAGTACGGGCCGGTCCTTGCCATTGGTCGGGTCTTCCTCGAACGGCACCCAGGTCCACACGATCTCCCCGGGGTCGGCGCGCCCGTCGAGCTGCGGGCAGTAGACGATCTGGCGGGCGCGATGCGCCGTCGGCACGGGGGTCGAGGCCGTCGGGCGCACCGCGACGGCGGGTCCCTGCTTGGTCGCCAGTGCGTCCACCAGCTTCTCGAGCAGTCGTGGCCCCTGCTTGCGCACGATTTTGGGCCCCTGCTCCTTGGTGATGACGCCGAGCTGCTTGCCGAGACTGTTCCAACTGCTGGCCATCTGTGAAATATAACGCCGACTCGCACTTCGGTGCACCGGTGACAGGGCCCGGGCTCGCAGGAATGACGCGGTCGGGTGCACCGGTGCGAGTGGAGTAGCTGGGCGCATGGGACGATGGGCGCAGTTCGCCTATACCCCGCGAGGAGTGGAGTGGCTTCCAGTTTTGCCGATACGACGTTCACCGATCCGTCCCGGATCCGGAACTTCTGCATCATCGCCCACATCGACCATGGCAAGTCGACCCTGGCCGATCGGATGTTGCAGCTGACCGGTGTGGTCGAGGAGCGGGCCATGCGTGCCCAGTACCTGGACAGGATGGACATCGAGCGTGAGCGCGGCATCACGATCAAGGCGCAGAACGTGCGGTTGCCGTGGCAGGTCGACGGCACCGACTACGTCCTGCACCTGATCGACACCCCGGGCCACGTCGACTTCACCTACGAGGTCTCGCGCGCGCTCGAGGCCTGTGAGGGCGCGATCCTGCTGGTCGACGCCGCCCAGGGCATCGAGGCGCAGACTCTCGCGAACCTGTATCTGGCGCTGGAGAAGGATCTCACGATCATTCCGGTGCTCAACAAGATCGACCTGCCCGCCGCGGATCCCGATCGCTACGCCGCCGAGCTGGCCCACATCGTCGGCTGCGAGCCAGGCGACGTGCTGCGGGTCTCGGGCAAGACCGGCGTCGGCGTGACCGAACTGCTGGACAAGGTGATCGAGGCCGTCCCCGCTCCGGTGGGCGACGCCGACGCACCGGCCCGCGCGATGATCTTCGACTCGGTCTACGACACCTACCGGGGTGTGGTCACCTACATCCGCGTGGTCGACGGCAAGATCTCCCCACGCGAGAAGATCAAGATGATGTCGACCGGCGCGACCCACGAACTGCTGGAAGTCGGCATCGTCTCACCCGAACCCAAGCCCACCCAGGGACTCGGCGTCGGCGAGGTCGGTTACCTGATCACCGGCGTGAAGGACGTGCGCCAGTCGAAGGTCGGCGATACCGTCACCAGCGCCCGCAACGGCGCCACCGAAGCGCTCACCGGCTACCGCGAGCCGCGCCCGATGGTCTACTCCGGTCTGTACCCGGTCGACGGCTCCGACTATCCGGATCTGCGTGACGCGCTGGACAAGCTGCAGCTCAACGATGCCGCGCTCACCTACGAGCCGGAGACCTCGGTGGCGCTGGGCTTCGGCTTCCGCTGTGGCTTCCTCGGTCTGCTGCACATGGAGATCACCCGCGAGCGGTTGCAGCGCGAGTTCGGTCTCGAGCTCATCTCCACCGCGCCCAACGTGGTGTACCGGGTGGAGATGGAGGACGGCACCGAACACGTTGTCACCAACCCGTCGTACTGGCCGGAGGGCAAGTCGCGGCACGTGTACGAACCCATCGTGAAGTGCACCGTCATCTCGCCGAGTGAGTTCATCGGCTCGATCATGGAGCTGTGCCAGCAGCGTCGCGGCGAACTGGGCGGCATGGACTACCTGTCCGAGACCCGCGTCGAGCTGCGCTACACCATGCCGATGGCCGAGATCATCTTCGACTTCTTCGACCTGCTGAAGTCGCGCACTCGCGGCTACGCCAGCCTCGACTACGAAGAGGCGGGCGAGCAGGAAGCCGATCTGGTGAAGGTCGACATCCTGCTCCAGGGTGAGGCCGTCGACGCGTTCAGCGCGATCGTGCACCGCGATGCCGCGCAGGGCTACGGGCACAAGATGACGACCAAGCTGCGCGAACTGATCCCGCGTCAGCAGTTCGAGGTGCCGATCCAGGCCGCGATCGGCGCGAAGATCATTGCCCGCGAGAACATTCGGGCGATCCGCAAAGACGTCCTCGCCAAGTGCTACGGCGGCGACATCAGCCGCAAGCGCAAGCTCCTCGAGAAGCAGAAGGAGGGCAAGAAGCGCATGAAGACCATCGGTCGCGTGGAGGTCCCTCAGGAAGCCTTCGTGGCGGCGCTGTCCTCGGATTCGGACAAGCCCAAGAAGTAGGCAAGCTCCCAGAACGACCGCTCAGGCGCCGGTGCTCACCGGCGCCTGAGCTATTTCCACCCGCAGGCGCACGCCGCCGAGCGGGCTGTGGGCGAGTTCGGCGGTACCGGAATGCAACTCGGCCTGCTGGCGGACCAGTGCGAGGCCGAGACCCGAGCCGGGAGAGCCGGGGCGTTTGGCGAAGCGGTCGAAAGCGTTGGGGGACAGGTGTTCCGGTATGCCCGTGCCGTTGTCGTCGATGGTGATCTCGGCGCCGTTGCCGGTGGACCGTGCGGCGACGGCGACCTCGGTGGCCCGGCCGTGCAGGACCGCGTTGGCGACCGCGTTGGTCACGATCAGCATGATCCCGCCGGGCAGTCCGTGTACTGGGACCGGATCGCAGGCGGTGAGCGAGATGTCGACGCCGGGATTCGCGCGGCGAGCGTTCTGCACCGCGCGGTCGAGGGTCTCGCACAGTTCGAACGGTTCGAACGCACCGTGATCGGTGAGATCGCCGACGGCGAGGCGTTCCAGATCGGTGAGGGTGCGCTCGATCTGACCCTCGGCGGCCAGCACATCGGCGAGGACGGCGCCGCGCTGGTCGGCGGGCAGTTCGGTGCCGGACAGCACCTGCAGGTCGGTGCGCATGGCGGTGAGCGGAGTGCGGAGCTCGTGGGCGCAGACGGCAGCGAAGTCGCGGGCACTGGCCAGTGCCCGGCGGGTCTCGCCGTGTGCGGTCTCGAGGCGTGCCAGCATCCGGTTGATCGCGTCGGAGAGTTCCTCGGCCTCCTTGGCGCCGCGCCCCGACAGTGGTGGCAACTCGTCGAGTGTGTCGATCTCGTGGGTGGCGGTGGCGAGTCTGCGCAGCGGGCGTGCGGCGAATCCGGCCAGCACCCAACCCAATACGGCGGCGACGATCACCCCGGCCACCCCGATGCCGAGGCCGATCAGCTGGCTGCGGGTGATGGCGGCGTCGACGAGTTCGCGATCGGGATCGAGCCGCACCAGCAACCCCGGGGCGCCCTGGACCTGGGCGAGCGCCTCATCGGGTGGGGTGCCGGGGACCACGATGGTGCGCTCACGCGCTATCCCGGTGGTGGGCAACGGAACCGGGGCCGAGGGAGCCTGAAGTTCGGGTGGTTCCCCGGGCACGCCGTCGTAGCGCTGCGCGATCTGTACCCGCATGCTCGACACGGTCTGATCGAGCTGGCTCGTCCCCGTCACCTTCAGCAGCGCGGCATAGGTCAGCCCGAGCGTGACCGCGACCAGCGCGGCCACCGCCGCCGACACCAACGCGACCCGGACCCGCAACGACCACGAGGCCCTCACGGCTGATCCCGCAGCACGAACCCGACCCCGCGCACGGTGTGCACCACCCGCGCGACACCCTCGGCCTCCAGTTTGCGCCGCAGATACGAGACGAACACATCGACCACATTGGTGTCGGTGCTGAAGTCGTACCCCCAGACGGTCGACAGGATCTGTTCGCGCCCGAGCACGATCCCGGCATTGCGCGCCAGCATCGCGAGCAGCTCGAACTCCCGTTTGGTGAGGTCGACCAGGGCCGGCCCCGCGTGCACCCGATGCCCGGTCAGATCGATCATCACCTCGCCGACCTGGATCGTGTCGGCCGGCGAGGCGGCGGTGACCGGTCTGCGTCGCAACAGCGCGCGCAGCCGCGCGACCAGCTCGCCCAGATCGAACGGCTTGGTCAGATAGTCGTCGGCACCACGCTCGAGCGCGGCGATCCGGTCGGTGACCGCGCTGCGCGCGCTGAGTACACAGATGGGGATGTCGTTGCCCATCGCGCGCAGGGCGGTGACCACCCCCACGCCGTCGAGCTCGGGCATGTTCACGTCGAGCACCATGGCGTCGGGTGCGGCGGTTCCCACCAGGGAGAGTGCGCGGGCGCCGTCGGGCGCGGTGATCACCTCGAAGCCCGAGAGCTCCAGGCCGCGCCGCAGCGACGCGAGCACGCGGACCTCGTCGTCGACGACCAAGATCTGCTGTCCCGTCATGCACTCACCCTAGTGTTTTCCGCTGTTTACGCTGGTCAGAACGGTCGCGCAGGGACGATGGCGCGCTCGCCATCGGGGTGGATCCGCTGACATTCCACGGGACCGTCCATCGACGGTGCGGGGGTGCCCGGGGCCGCGCGCTCGATGTGGATCCGGCCGGGTTCCTGGCCGGGCACACCGGGAACGACGCGTTCGAAACGGACTCCGGGCTCGGCGGGCAGCGGGGGGAGACCGGGGGCGTCCCCGCCGCCCGGCGCGGTGCAGATGATCGTGGTTGCCCGGCCGTCGTCGGGGCGCTCGCCCGGATCGGCGGATGCGACGCCCGCCGCAGTGGCGGTGATCACGGCGGCACCGCCGAGTAGTGCGGCGGCCTTGACGCGGTGACGGGTGGAGAGTGCGGTCATGATCGGGCTCCTGACTGTGCGTTTCACCGACCTTCTCGGTGGACCGCACCGACGCTAGGGTTCCGATCTTCGCGCTCCGTTGAGCATTCGTTAGAGTTCTCTTGGGATCGTGCGCGCCCCTGATTCCCCGGGCTCGCCGAAAGATGTTGCTCGCCATAAGGTGAGCGGGGTACCAACCGGCCTGCACGAAATGACAGGCCGATGTCCGGGAAATAGTGTTGGATGGGCCTCACTTCGCCGCTGTTTGTGGTGGGGAACCACAGCGATGCGAGTGTTGGAGCTTTGATGACGCGTGATCTGCCTTTCGATGACGGTGCCGCGCGCGCAGAGGGGTCGGAGGGGTCGGACACGGCCTACCGGATCGCCAACGGCGTAGCCCGGGTGGCCAGGGCCGGCGCCTATGTCACCGGTGGCGCGTTGGTCGCGGCCAACGGGACCACGCGCGAGCCGGGCACCAGCAATGCCGACAGCAGGTACGCGGGCTGGTCGCAGCAGACCGTTTCCACCGATCCGAGCCCGGACGCACCGAGTCCGATCGTGACCTTCCCCGACCTGGCCGTCGAGCCCCCGCCTGCCCCGGTGATTCCGCACACGGCATTCGCCGCGCCGCCCAAGCCCGACGTGTCGATGGTCGCGGCGACGGACGAATCCCCCCGGCGCCCAGAGGTTCCCGGCTCCGACGGTGATCGTGAATTCCGGATCCCCGGCGGCGACGAGCCGTCCAGCGGTATCGGCATACCGGGCTACGGGCACACGCCCGCCGGACCGGGGTACCACGACACCCCGAACCCGCTGCCCGGCACCACCCCGGACCCCGGCTTCGATCTGCCCGGTTTCGAAGGTCTTCCGGGCCACGGCAACCTTCCCGGTTTCGAGCTACCCGGCACCGGCCACGGTCTGCCCGGTTTCGACGGTCTGCCCGGCGGCGGTATCGGCATTCCGGGCTATGACGGTCTGCCCGGCAACGGGTTCGGACTCCCCGGCTACGACAGCGTCGGGTTGCCCGGTGGCGGTTCGGCCGGTGCCAACGCGCCCGGCGGCATGTTCGACGGGATCGGCAACCTCGACGGCGCATTCGACGGTATCGGTGGCATGTTCGACGGTGTCGGCGCGATGGTGACCACCGACTGGCAGGTCGACGTCCACGTCGGGCTCGACGGCGTGTGGGCCACGTCGCAGATGAAGGTCGACGTGCAGGTCGGCCAGGTCGGCGATCAGCTCGACGACTACGGCCAGTGGCTCGGTGACGGACTGAAGGTCCCCGGCGA
The DNA here is from genome assembly GCF_053608345.1 of Nocardia sp. NPDC055050. NCBI lineage: Bacteria > Bacillati > Actinomycetota > Actinomycetes > Mycobacteriales > Nocardiaceae > Nocardia > Nocardia sp. NPDC055050. The sequence goes on along the minus strand of NZ_JBSGVG010000035.1, from coordinate 10,713 downwards.
CACGGCAGGCACCACGCCGGCCGGATCCGGCCTCGGCACTTCCGCGTCCGGCGGAACCGGTCTGGGCAACTCGTCGTCGGGCGCTCCCGGCCTGCCCGGTTCGTCCTCGTCGGGCATCGGCCTGCCCGGCACGACGGCACCCGCTGCGCCCGCCCCGGCGCTCGCGGCACCCGCGCCGGCCATCGCGGCTCCCGCACCCGCCCCGGCGACACCGTTCGCCGCGGCTCCCGCGCACGCGCCGGCCCCGATCGCTCCCGCGCCCGTGCCTGTCGCCCCCGCAGCGCCCGCGCCGGTGGCGGTCAACCCCGTGGTCAGCACGCCGTTGCAGACCACCATCCAGCCCGACGCGGCCTCCACCCCGATCGCGAATGTGTTCGGTCACCAAGCCGTGTCGCCGCTGACCGCGCCCGCGGCCTCGGTGCCCGCGCTGTTCACCCCACCCACCCCGACGAAACCCGTTGTGCTGCCCCCCGAAGTCTCCGGTGGCGGCCACACCCCGACGACCGTGCCGGTGACGGTTCCCTCCAAGGTCCCGACGGTCGACCTCGACACCCCGACGACGGTGAAGGTGCCCACGGTCACGGCGCCGACCGCGCCCGACGTCACCAAGGTGCCGATCACCGTGCCGCCGACCGGCCACACCGGCTCGACCGTTCCGACCATGCCGACCACTCCCGACGACGACCTCACCACCAAGCCGGGGACCAGCACCGGCGGCGTGACGACTCCCTCGACCGGTGGGAGTACGCCGACCGTCGATGTGCCCAGCCAGACCACCCCGCACACCAGTGCGACGGTGCCCACCCAGCAGCCGACGGCGCCGACCAAGCAGCCGACCATCGATCCGCCGACCAAGCAGCCCACCGTCGACATCGACCCGCCGACGGTGGTCACCCCGCCGCCGGTCACCGTGCAGCCGACCGTCGCGCCGGTAAAACCCCCGGTCATCGAGACCAAGCCGATCGCCGCCGAGTTCGACCAGCACGACAGCGGTTACCATGGCGTCTCGGCCGGATTGTTCGATACGGGCTTGGGTGGCGGTGATTTGCACGCAGCCGCGTTTCCCATCGAGCACCACGGGTATGACTTCGTGGTCTGACACGACGATTTCGGCCGTGTCGATGCGACGAGAGTGAGGAACAGGTGTCTGCCGCAGCCGGACTGCAGACCGCGACGGTGAAGCATCCGGATGTGATGGCTCCCGTTGTCGCGCTGGTCGACGAACTGCGGGAACTGGTCCGCTCGGGCGGCCGCAACGACCTCGATGCCCGGCTGGGCATGGTGCGGGCCAGGCTCAGCGATCCGCGGGTCCGGATCGTCGTCGTCGGCGAACCGCAGGCGGGGATGAGCACGCTGGTCAACAGCATGGTCGGGTCGCCGGTCAGTGCCACCGAGGGCAAGCCGAGCGTTCCGGTGATCGTCGAATACGGCCAGGCGCCGAAGGCGACGCTGGTGAAGTCGGCGCCGGGTGGCCGGGTCGAACGGGTGCCCGTCGATCCGCTGAATCCGCTTCCCGCCCTGACCTCGCTCGGTGTGTTGCGCGCCGAGTTCGCCGAGCCGAGTGGGCTGCTGGCCGACGGGCTCGTCGTGATGGACGCGCCCGGCTCGACCGCGCACGAGGCGGCCGCCTGGTCGATGATCGCCGCCGCCGATGTCGTGCTCTACGCCGCCGACTCCGCCGCCGAGCTCACCGAGGCGCAGCTGGACTATCTGCGCCGGGTCGAGCAGGTGTGCCCGTCGGTGGTCTGCGTACTCACCAAGATCGACCGCAACCCGCACTGGTCGCTCACCCAGCGACGCAATCGCGCGCTGCTCGACGGTGCCGGGCTGAACTTCGCGGTGGCTCCCGTCTCGGGTCTGCTGCACCGAGAGGCCGCCGAGCGCGGCGACCAGCAGCGTGATGCCGAGTCGGGCGTGCCCCAGCTCATCGATCACCTGCGGGAATATGTTGTCGCCCAGGCTGATTCGGTGGCCGTGGCGGCCGCGGTGCGCGATATCGCGCTGATCACCGATCAGCTCACCGTCACCCTGCGGGCCGAGTCGGACACACTGCGCGACCCGCGCAGGCGCGCCGAGATCACCCAGCGCCTCGCCGCCGCGCGCACCACCGCCGATCAGCTGCGACAGCGCACCGCCACCTGGCAGGTCACCCTCGTCGACGGCAGCTCCGAGCTCAGCGCCGACATCGAACACGACCTGCGGCACCGGTTGCGCACGCTGGTCCGCGAGGCGGAGGCCGAGATCACCCGCACCGACCCTGCCCGCAAGTGGTCCGATTTCGCCTCCGAACTGGACGCGCGGATCTGTGAGGCGGTCGAGGAGAACTTCGTGATGGCGCACTACCGTGCCGTCGAGCTCACCGAGCAGGTGGCCTCGAAGTTCCCGCCCGACAACCGAACCCCGCCGCTGCCCGAACTGCGGCTGACCAACCCCGGCGAGGTTCTCGAGCCGGTGCAGCCGCTGGAACCCCTCGAAAGTGCCAAAGCCGGAGTGGGACAGCAGCTGCTCACCGCGCTGCGTGGCTCCTACGGCGGCATCCTGATGGTCGGTCTGGCCACCAGCCTGCTCGGGATGTCGCTGGTGAACTGGTATTCCGCCGGCGCGGGTGTGCTGCTCGGTGTGAACGCGCTGTGGGACGACCGCAAGAACCGCAAGCATCGCAGGCAGGCAGAGGCCAAAGTGGCCGTCGCCCGGCTGGCCGACGACGTGATCTTCCAGGTGGGCAAGGAATCGCGCAACCGCCTTCGCTCCCTGCAACGTGTGCTGCGCGACCACTACACCGAGATCGCCGCCGAAGTGGGCCGTACCGCCGACGAGGCCCTGCGCGCCGCCGAGGAGACAGGCCTGCGCTACGGCGACCATCGGGAACTGCGTATCACCGAGATCGACGCGGGCCTGCGCACGGTGGCGGGGCTACGCGCCCGCGCCGAACGCCTCGCCTACTGAGCGGGCGCCCGGTGGGGCGAAACACTGTGTCCGGCACCGGGCGAAGGCGCCGGCCGCCCCGGTCTCATGATCGGTGCGAAGGTGAGTGCGCGGGCTGGAACTGACCCGCGTTGCGCTGGTCCTCGGCCCGGATCACGTGGGTCACGGCGTTGATCAGCGCCAAGTGGGTGAAGGCCTGCGGGAAGTTGCCCAGGTGCCGCCCGGTGCGTGAGTCGATCTCCTCGGCGTAGAGGCGCAGCGGGCTGGCCAGTCCGAGCAGCCGCTCACACAGATTGGTGGCCCGTTCGAGTTCGCCGATCTCGACCAGCGCCGAGACCAGCCAGAACGAACAGATCGTGAAGGTGCCCTCCTCGCCTTCCAGGCCGTCGTCGGTGGTCTCGGTGCGGTAGCGCAGCACCAGTCCGTTGACGGTGAGGCGGTCGGCGACGGCGAGCACCGTCGCGCGGATGCGCGGATCGTCGGGCGGCAGGAATCGGGTCAGCACCACCAGCAGCAGCGAGGCGTCGAGCGTGTTGCCACCATAGGTCTGGGTGAAGATGCCCTCCGGGCTGACACCGAATTCGAGGACGTCGTCGCGGATCTCCTCGGCGATCTCGAACCACTCGGCCGCGCGCTCGTGCTGGCCGTGCAACTCCGCCAGCCGGGCGCCGCGATCCAGTGCCACCCAGCACATCACCTTCGACGAGGTGAAGTCCTGCGGTTCGCCGCGGACCTCCCAGATCCCGCGATCGGGTTTGCGCCAGTTCGCGATCGCCGCGTGCACGGTGCGTTCGAGCAGCGGCCACAGCGATTCCGGCACCTGCCCGCGCGATTTCACATGCAGGTACACCGCGTCGAGCATGGTGCCCCAGATGTCGTGCTGGTCCTGGTCGTAGGCGGCGTTGCCGACGCGGACCGGGCGCGCGCCGTCGTAGCCGGACAGATTCGGCAGCTCGTATTCGGTGATCTGCCGTTCGCCGCCGATTCCGTAGAGCACCTGCAGGGGGACCGCGTCCCCGTTCTCGCCGGTGGTGACATCGTCGAGGAAGGCGAAGAAGTCGTTGGCCTCGCGGTCGAGTCCGAGGGTGTACAGGCCCCACAGCGCGAAACTCGCGTCGCGCACCCAGGTGTAGCGGTAGTCCCAGTTACGTTCTCCGCCAGGGGTTTCCGGAAGCGAGGTGGTGGCGGCGGCGAGGAGTGCACCCGTCGGCGCGTAGGTGAGCCCCTTGAGCGTGAGTGCGCTGCGCTGCAGGTAGCTGCGCCACGGATGGTCGGGGAAATCACCCTGGGTGATCCAGCGCCGCCAGCACTCGGTGGTCGCCCACATCTTCTGCGCGGCCTCGTCGTAGGTGGCGGGCGCGGGTAGCTCCGACCAGGTGAGCGCGACGAACACCTGGTCGCCCTCGGCCATCCTGGTGCGGGCGCGTGCCTCCCTACCCTCCAGGCCGAGGCGCAGATCGGTGGTGAGAATCAGCGACGGCCCACTGTCGGGATCGCTCGACGCCCGCGCGGTCGCCTGCTCGTAGACCTTGCCGGTGTACTCCCATTTGGCTCCGCGCTGGTGATAGTCGAACGAGGGCTGGCAGCTCATTTCGAGTTCGACGGTGCCGCTCACACACTTGACCGTGCGCAGCAGGATGTGTTCGGCGTCCCAGTCCATCGGGGTGCGCCGGTGGGTCTTGGACCGGGCGTTGTTGTTGTGCCACGGGCCGAGTACCAGGGTGTCGCGCACGATCAGCCAGCCGGTTTCGGTCTGCCAGGTGGTTTCCAGGATCATCCCGCCCGGCAGGTAGCGCCGCGCCGCGGGCACGTTCGTTCCGTAGGGGCCGATCCGGAAATGCCCGGCGCTACGGTCGAGGATCGCGCCGAAAATGCTGGGGGAGTCCGGGCGTGGCACGCACATCCACTCCACCGAACCGCTGCTGGCGATCAGGCAGCTGGTTTCACAGTCGGACAGGAAGGCATAGTCGTCGATCGGGGGAAACGCGCCGCGACGGCCGCTGGAGGACACCGGACTCAGAATCGGCAGGCTGTCAGCGCTGGAAGACTCCATACCCCATCATCACGGCGGTGTGGGCGCGCGTCCACCGCTGGGGGCGGCGATCTCGGCGTATCGGCCGGTCGCGGCCGGGAATTCGCCCGCGGCCATGCGGACGGCGAGGGCGTTCACGGCGACCGACTAGGCTGGACGGCGTGCAACGCATCGCAGGTTGGTGGGACGGGTTCGAACTCTGGGTAGCCGGGCTGCCCTTCATTCCGCAGTTTCTCGTGGTGCTGGTCGGCATGGTCCCGATCAGCTTCGCCATCGCCTTCCTGCTCGACCGAAGCCTGCGTATGGCCTTCCGCCTGCTGCGCCGCGACGATCGCACCGAACCACCGATGCCGGTCACCCTCGCCGAACGCCCGACCGTCGGCAGCGGTGCCCGCTGATGCCACGTTCTCGCGTCCAGCTCGCGCTCATCGCCCTACTGGTCCTGGTCGTCATCGCGTGGTTCTTCACGCGCTAGTCGGCGCGAGCACCAGCCCGCGCCGACACTGCGGCTAGTTCTTGCGCCAGTCGTCGAAACGTTTGCCCAGGTCGGATACCGTGCGGCCGACTTCCTGACCCACCGTGTTCACCGCCGAGCCCACGTCGCGGCCGAGGTCGCGCACCGTGCGGACCAGCAGGTCCTCGGACTGGTCGAACGACTCGCGGTAGTGCCGGGTCGCCTCCTTGACCTCCTCGCTGATCCGCGCGTTCTTGTCCTGCTCGCGACGCGGATAGCTGCCGCCGAGCACCCGCTCGTACTCGCCGGACTGGATCCAGCGGCGCAGCTCGGCCGCGCGCAGCACCGAGAACGGATGCGACTGCAGTTCCAGGTTGAGCAGCTTGAGCACGCCGTCGCGCAGGTCGCCCGAGCGCAGGTAGTCATCGGCCTGGTCGAGGAACGCGCCGTGGTTCATCTCGTGCAGCCACGCACCGCCCGCGGTCTTCATGTGCACGCGTACCGAAGCCTCCACGTCCTGGCAGCACAGCAGCCCCGCCCGGTCGCCGGACAGCTCCGACTTGCGGCTCCACTCCATCAGCGCTGCCACGATCGCGCGCAACGCCCAGCCGCCCACCGGCATCCAGCCGACCGAGGCCGACAGCCGCATCAGGTGCATGAGCATCGTGCGATACACCGCGTGCCCGGACAGTGCGTGGCCGAGTTCGTGGCCGACCACGAACCGCAGTTCTTCGGTGTCCATCAGTTCGAGCAGGCCGGTGGTGAGCACGATGAACGGCTTGTCCATCCCGATGGTGAACGCGTTCACCGAGGGGTCCTGGAGCACGAACATCTCCGGTGTGGATTGCGCGTCGAGCACGCCGACGCAGTCCGCGCGCAACTGGTGCAGGGTGCGGAACTGCCGATCGTCGACCCGCACGGCGGTCGCCAGGTACATCAACCGGTGCTGGCGCTCCCGCAACAATCCCGACAGCGCCCGCAGCACGGTGTCGAAGCCGCTCAGCGAGCGCAGCGCCACGAGTGCGGTGCGGTCGGCCGGGTGTTCCCAAGTGCGCGTGCTGATCTCCGGAAAACGCGTGCGAACCCGGTCTGGAGCCATGGTCATAGGATGAAATCCCCCCTGGTTAGAGAACTCTCGTCGATTGCGATCATCATGGCGCAATCTGCTACAGTCTGCCTGTGTCGTCGAGTGTCGCCCCGCAGATCCGCCATGAGTTGGCGTTGATCGCTGTCGGCAACCTCGCGGTCGCAGACATTCTCTGTCGATGATCGGCCACCGGACCCGGCTGCGCGTTCTTGCCCAGTAGACTGGCGCGCGCTTTCCTTTCGCAGTCGTAGTCCGTCACTCCGGGGGCCGTTGGGCCCGAGTCGCGCCAACTGTCGTATATCCACGTACGACAGGTCTACCGATCGACACGATCTTCCCTGCCGCCACGAAAATCGTTGCGCCGCAGGTCCTTTCCCGAAAGGTACACCCCGATGTCTCGCAACACCTGGATCGGCTCGCGCCGTCGCGCCGCCGCCATCGCTCTCACTGCTGTCGCCGCGGTCGCCCTGACCGCCTGCGGCGGTGGCGCCAGCGACTCGACCGACGGCGGCGCTACCGTGGCCGACGGCAGCGGGGGCACCCTCAACCTCTACGCCTACGCGGTCCCGAAGCCGGGCTTCGACAAGGTCGTGCCCGAGTTCAACAAGACCGACGCGGGCAAGGGTGTGCAGGTCCAGGCCTCGTACGGCGCCTCGGGCGACCAGTCGCGCAAGGTCAAGGACGGCGCAGAGGCCGACGTCGTGAACTTCTCCGTCGAACCCGACATCACCCGCCTGGTCGACGCCGGTCTGGTCGAGTCCACCTGGAACGCCGACGCCACCAAGGGCATCCCCTTCGGTTCGGTCGTCACCCTGGTGGTCCGCAAGGGCAACCCCAAGGGCATCAAGGACTGGGACGACCTGCTGAAGCCGGGTGTCGAGGTCGTCACCCCGAACCCGTTCAGCTCGGGCTCGGCCAAGTGGAACCTGCTCGCGCCCTACGCCGCCAAGAGCGACGGCGGCAAGAACCAGCAGGCCGGTCTGGACTACCTGTCGCAGCTGGTCTCGCCCGAGCACGTGAAGGTGCAGCCCAAGTCGGGCCGTGAAGCCACCGAGACCTTCCTGCAGGGCACCGGCGACGTGCTGTTGAGCTACGAGAACGAGGCCATCTTCTCCGAGCGCAACGGCGACCCGATCGAGCACATCAACCCGCCCACCACCTTCAAGATCGAGAACCCGGTCGCGGTGCTGAAGAACTCGAAGAACCTGGCCAAGGCCACCGCGTTCCGCGACTTCCTGTTCACCGCCGAGGGCCAGAAGGCATGGGCGAAGGCCGGCTTCCGTCCGGTCGACCCGAAGGTCGCGTCCGAGTTCGCCAAGGACTTCCCGACCCCGGCCAAGCTGTGGACCATCGATGACCTCGGTGGCTGGAAGGCCGTCGACAAGGATCTGTTCGCGCAGGGCACCGGCAAGGTCGCCGTCATCTACGACAAGGCCACCAAGTAGGCCGTGACCCGGCTCACACGCGATACTGGACAACTGTGACTGACAGCAGTGGGCCCGCCGGGACCGGGGATACCTCCGATCCCGGCGGCGCCGTGAAACTGGACAAAAAGCCGCCGACCTCGCGCGGACCTCGCTGGGCCTGGCTGCGCGTCACCGGGTCGGTGGGCCCGTTCGGCATCGGTGTCGCCGTGCTGTGGCTCAGCCTCATCGTGCTGCTGCCGCTGGCGGCGCTCACCGTCAGCTCCTTCGAAGACGGCTGGTCCGGCTTCTGGGACGCGGTCACCGCGCCCTCGGCGCTCGACTCGCTGAAGGTGACGATCGGCGTCTCGGTGATCGTCGCCGTGATCAATGTCGTGATGGGCACGCTGATCGCCTGGGTGCTGGTTCGTGACGAGTTCCCGGGCAAGGGCATCGTCAACGCGCTGATCGACCTTCCGTTCGCGCTGCCCACGATCGTCGCCTCGATCGTGTTGCTCTCGCTCTACGGCCCGAACAGCCCGGTCGACATCCACCTCAACGCCACCCAGCCCGGTCTGGTGGTGGCGCTGGCCTTCGTCACGCTGCCGTTCGTGGTGCGCTCGGTGCAGCCGGTGCTGATCGAGGTCGACAAGGAAGTGGAGCAGGCGTCGCTGTCACTCGGCGCGAGCAACTGGATCACCTTCCGGCGCATCGTGCTACCCACCCTGGCGCCGGCGATCATCTCCGGCGGCGGCCTCGCCTTCGCCAGGGCGATCGGTGAGTACGGGTCGGTGGTGCTGATCGGCGGCAATATCCCGCGCGAGACGCAGATGACCTCGCAGTACATCCAGCAGCAGATCGAGGTCGACCGGCCGGTCAACGCGGCCGCGGTGTCGGTGGCGCTGCTGGTGATCTCGTTCGTCAGCCTGCTCGTGCTGCGGATCCTGGCCGAACGCACCTCGCGCAAAGAAGAGGCGGCCCGATGAAACTGTCCGCGTTCACCAGGATCTCGCTGCGCACGGTCGCGCTGGGCTACCTGCTGATCCTGCTGGTGCTGCCGTTGGTGATCATTTTGCTGCGCACGTTCGAGCGGGGGATCGGCGCGTTCATCGAGTCGATCACCACGCCCGCGGCCATCTCGGCGTTCCAGCTGTCGATGATCATCGTGGTCATCGTGGTGCCGCTGAACGTGGTGTTCGGTGTGGTCACGGCGCTGGCGCTGGTCCGGAGCAAGTTCCCGGGCCGCAGTCTGATGCAGGGCATCGTCGACCTGCCGTTCGCGGTGTCGCCGGTGGTCGTCGGTGTGTCACTGATCCTGCTGTGGGGCGCGGGCGGCTGGTTCGGCGGGCTGGAATCACTCGGATTCAAGGTGATCTTCAGCCTGCCCGGCATGGTGATCGCGACCATCTTCGTCACGCTGCCGTTCGTGGTGCGTGAGGTGGAGCCGGTGCTGCACGAGATCGGTGACGATCAGGAGCAGGCCGCGGCCACCCTCGGCGCCTCGCGCTGGCAGACGTTCTGGCGCATCACCCTGCCCGCCATCCGCTGGGGCCTGACCTACGGCGTCGTGCTCACCGTGGCCCGCGCGCTGGGCGAATTCGGCGCGGTGATCATGGTCTCCACGGCGCTTCCCGGCAAGTCCCAGACACTCACCCTGCTGGTGCACGGGCGCTATATCAACGACCACAACACCTTCGGCGCCTACAGCGCGGCCACCCTGCTCATGGGTATGGCGCTGATCGTCCTTCTCCTGATGACTCTCCTCGAACGCAAGCGGGGCACCGAATGATCACCGTGACCAACGCGCGCAAGAACTACGGTTCCTTCGCCGCCCTCGACGATGTCAGCATCGATATCCCCGCAGGCCAGCTCACCGCCCTGCTCGGCCCGTCGGGCTCGGGCAAGTCGACGCTGCTGCGCTCGATCGCCGGCCTCGAGTCCCTCGACTCGGGCGTGGTGGTGATCGCGGGCAACGACGTCACCCACGTGGCGCCGCAGAAGCGCGATATCGGCTTCGTGTTCCAGCACTACGCCGCGTTCAAGCACATGACCGTGCGCGACAACGTCGCCTTCGGCCTGACCATCCGCAAGCGGCCGAAGAAGGAGATCGACAAGCGCGTCGACGAGCTGCTCGGCATCGTCGGACTCGACGGTTTCCAGCACCGCTATCCCGCGCAGCTCTCCGGCGGTCAGCGTCAGCGCATGGCACTGGCCCGCGCACTGGCCGTCGACCCGCAGGTGCTGCTCCTGGACGAGCCGTTCGGCGCGCTCGACGCGAAGGTGCGCACCGATCTGCGGCAGTGGCTGCGCAGGCTGCACGACGAGGTCCACGTGACCACCGTCCTGGTCACCCACGACCAGGAGGAGGCCCTCGATGTGGCCGACCGGATCGCGGTGATGAACAAGGGCCGCATCGAGCAGGTCGGTTCGCCCGAGGAGGTCTACGACCGGCCCGCCAACGAGTTCGTGATGTCGTTCCTCGGCGCGGTCGCCCGGCTCAACGGCCACCTGGTCCGCCCGCACGACATCCGCGTCGGGCGCGATCCGAGCATGGCGATGGCCGAACACGAGGGCACCGCCGAATCGGCGGGCGTCACCAGGGCCACGGTGGAGCGGATCGTGCGCCTCGGTTTCGAGGTGCGCCTGGAACTGCGCAATGCCGCGACCGGTGACCAGTTCGCCGCCCAGGTCACCCGCGGTGATGCCGCGGCGCTGCACCTGACCGAGGGCGAGACGGTGTACGCCCGTGCCACCCGGATCCCGGACCTTCCCCTGGCCTGATCCTCCAGCAACGACCGGGGCCCCGCGACAC
>NZ_JBSGVG010000034.1:0-74899 GCF_053608345.1 Nocardia sp. NPDC055050 | reverse complement strand
GGGCGCTGCACTCCCCCCCCCCCCGACCTTTTTTCTTTTCGGTTCGTGTTTTTACAGAGAATCAGGAGCGGGGAGGGGGTGAGTCAGTGTGTGGGTGGTTGGGTTAGTAGGAAAGAAGGTAAGTGTGTGAGTAAGAGAAGAAGAGAAGACCATAAGAGATAGGCCAGGTTTGGGGGGTGGGTGCGTGGGGAGCGCCGGTTGCGTCTCGACGAGCTTGGGTACTGGCGGGTGCGAAGTCGGCGGCTGCAGCCAGTGATGTAGTTCGTCAGCGTCGAGCGTGGGGCGGCTTAAGGGGACTACAAGAGGAGGTGACCACCTTGATGCGTAGGCATCACGGTGGGAACCAAATACGCTAGCGACGCTAGCGATTGGTTGCGTCGTGCGCGGCGGCTGTCTAGAGCGCGCAGTTGGCGTGTGCTGGTGGCGGGTTGGATGCGGTTCGACTGTCGTGGTGGGGTGCGCGGGGCGGCTGGTCGGCCGCGGTTCCGGTGTGGGCGCCTGCATCGTGTTCACGCGCGTCTCTCACGCCTCAAGACGTGCCTGCCCGATGGGGTGCACGCGCCCCATACGTGAAACGGGCCGCGCGGCAACGCTGCCGGGAGGTCGCTTAGGCAGGACGAACAGCGCCATGAGCCGTGCTTCTCATCCGTAAAAGGATAGATAGAACCATTGAGGCTGCTCTATAGTCGAAGTTTCGAGCACATGTACTGAATTAATTCGAGAGGATTTTGAGAGCCTGATGGTGAAACTCGGTGCTATGCGGTTCCGCACACCAATATCGACACAGGTGCATTCTAGCCTGCTGCGTTATAACTACCTTCCGGCTATGGGAAAGCGCCACGACGAAGTTCCTCCCTCTCTAAATTCGACAGCGCTAACTATCAAAATTGCTCGTGAATTGACTTCGCGCTGTGGGTCAGGGAAGGGCATACGCAAGGACTTCGATGCCGTACCGTATGAGGCCACCAGGTTTAATTTGGTGGCTAGACAACTCGCCATCCCACACCCCTTGCCGTACGCGCAACTGGTCGGCGCAATCGCGCAGAATTGGCCTTCGCTAAAGTTCTTATCCAAAAATAGTTATAGCCAATTTCGTCCCGCCAACCATGGGGACGGGCGCTTGTTTGCGATGAATTACGGACGGCAGAAATCGCAGAACAATCTGTTTAAGCGATGGATTCGATTCGGGGCCGAGTATCGGGTATCGGCCGATGTAGCCAACTTCTATCCGGGTTTCTATACGCACTCGATACCGTGGGCGCTTGTTGGGCATCAGGTCGCCAAACAAAATCGACAACCAAGCCATTGGTACAACGAATTGGATATGCGGTTTCGTGACTGTAATCGTGGGGAAACGTTAGGGCTTCATGTAGGCCCTGGCACGTCCGCCCTGGGGGCTGAGATAGTTTTGAGTGCCGTCGACAGTATCTTGAAGAGAAGATACAAGTATATTCGTTTTGTGGATGACTATGAATTCTATGCCAAGAATCGCGAAGAGGCCGAAGAGTTCATTCTCGATCTCTCTAAAGCATTGTCATCCTTCGGATTGAAGCTTAACGGGAGAAAGACGAAGGTCGAGCCCCTGCCCCTTCCTGGCAAGCCTGACTGGATGCGCACTCTTATACCGCAGATTCCGAGGCCCACTCATTTTTCTCGATTGGAACCCTATCTTGAAGAAGCTTTGGAACTGGCTAAAACATCGCCCGACGGTAGTGTCTTAAAATTCGCAATAGGCGCAGTATTGCGAACGAAGGATATCGAAATCCGCGCCGACGAGATACTTCCCTGCCTGTTTACGATCTGCTTCCATAGTCCAGGCTTGCTTCCGGAAGTTAGCCATATATTCGACATCAGCAATGCTGACGGTGTCGATTATACTGATGAACTAAATGTACTTCTTAAAAGGCATGCCCGGTTTAGGCGATCGGATGGTATGTCTTGGGTGCTTCACATCATGCGTTCGGAAGGGGTGAAAATAGAACAATCGGCGATTGATGTTGTCATTGACTCAGCGGATTGCATTCCAATTCTTCTATTGCATCATCTTGGGCAGGGCAACGCCGTCGCGGCTGTTGAGAAGTATGCAAAAGCACTTCTGGCGGCGCCCGTAATCGGCTACGACATTGATCGGAATTGGGTGCTATTCTATGAACTCTTTCGACAAGGGGTAATCGCTAATCCGTATAAAAATAACCCGAAAGATGTGGCGGCTGAAACTGCGTTCGATTTATTAGTCCAACACAACGTGAGTTTCCTCAGGTAACGCAGCTGCTCTTGCAGCTGCCTGACGCCGGTCGCTGTCCTCGCCGGGGCGCTCGGCGCGTAAGCACGGAGTAGAACGCATCAACATGGAAGGCGGTCCGGTGGGTTGCCGTCAAGCAGGACCACAACGAAGAGGGTGTGGCCGAGTTGATGCGCAAGTCTCAACTTCGACCGGCAGCGTCAGGCTCGGTTGGGACCATGTTGGGACCAAACGTCATTCCTGTAGTGCCGACACCCGCTTTGTAAGTCACGTGATAACCGTGCGCGACGTGCAGCTATGGCTGGTCGCCAGTCCCGGGGGTCAGGTGGCACACCAGGTGGTTGATGCTGGCTGACTCTGTTGCTGATCTCGCGTGTGGCTGTTGATCTGGATGCGGGAGCGAAACCTGCGTGCAAAGATCTACAGTCATGGATCCTGTGACAGCACTGGTGGTTTCGGCAATCGCGGCCGGCGCTTTGGCCGGGGTGGGTGATGCTGCGTCTCAGGCTGTCAAGGACGCCTATGCCGGGTTGAAGAGCCTGCTATCACGCAAATACGCCGATGTGGATGTCTCGCCGGTGGAGCGTAAGCCCGATTCGGAATCGAAGCGGAACTCGCTGGCCGAGGATCTCAACGATGCCGGTGCTGCCGGGGATGACGAGCTGCTTGCGCCCGCGCAGGCGGTGCTCGAAGCTGCCCGTGAGCACGCTCCGCAGGTCGTGGTCGGTCTGGATATCGACAACTTGGTGGCTGAGGCTCTCAAGGTCACCGACATCGAGTCCGCTGGTGACGGGGTGCGTGTCCGCAACAGCAAGATCACCGGTAGTGCGGAGTTCTCCAGGGTGCGGGCGGGATTTTCGCAGCAGGTCCCTCCCGCGGCGCAGGACTGAATCCCGCCAGTCCCGCGCCCGAAGCGCCCACGACGTACGGCGCCTACCTCTCTGGGAACAAATTCGAAGGTCCCGTCCACCTCAACCCTGGCGGTGCCGGGCAGAATGCGCTGTCCTTGTCCGATCTGGTCAAGGTCCCCTCGTCCTCGGCAGAGCAGCTACCACGCGTCTGTGATCTCGATCCCTACCTGCTAGGGGCGACAAACTCGGTCTTCGGCCGCGACGGCCACTACGGCGACGGTGACGGTTACGTCGCGCGCACGGCCAATGAGGTCGATCGCCGACTGACACAGGAATTGACCGGTCACAGGTTGGTGGTCGTTGTCGGCCCGTCGAAAGCTGGGAAAACCCGCACCCTCTACGAAGCGGTTCGGGCTGTGTATCCCACCGCGAGGGTGGCGTGGCCGTGTATCGGCACTCTCGATGTGTTCGTCGCCGATCACCAGATCCACGGCATCGAAGACACGCTGGTGGTATGGCTCGACGACCTCCACGAATACTTGACCGGCACAACAGCCCTGACTCCTGGGTTGCTGTCGAAACTACTGTCCCGGGCCGGGCGCACCATCGTGGTGGCGACGTTGCGGTCGGAAATGCGTTCCCGGCTGCGTGGCGAGGGCGAACTCCACGCCGATGTCCGGAGGTTGCTGGGTCAGGCGAGCACGATCGAGATGGAATCGACCGCTGAGGATCCGGTCGAGACCGCGGCGGTAAACGACGCCTATCCCGAACAAGTTCGCGACGGTTATGGCTTGGGTGAAGAACTTGCCGGGGCGCCGGATTTGCTCGCACGTTACGACGACGCCAGAGCTGCCGACCCCGTGTTGTTCACGGTGATTGCGACTGCGGTGGACTGGGCTCGCATCGGCCGTGTCGACCCGATACCAGAACCTGCCCTGCTCGACCTCGCCAAACAGCGCCTACGGACCACACGCCCAGAACTCGACGTCGACGACGGCGCCGTAACCGCGGCGATCACGCATGCACGTACTCCTCCGCCAGGTGCCGGCCGCACCGCCGCCCTGCCCACTACCAACCTCGATGACCACGGCGTTCGCGGGTATCGACCATTCGACTACCTCGTCGCTGCCGACGACGGACAACACCATCCCGCTCGCCCCGTTCCGGACAGCTTCTGGACCGACGCGACCTGTGACGCCACCGCCGCCACGCTCTTCGCGGTCGGAAACGGTGCCTTCTTCCGAAACAAAAACCAGATCGCGACAGATCTATGGCGGCAAGCCGCCGACCAAGGCGACACTGACGCGATGTCCAGCCTTGGGACCCTGCTCCGTCAGAGCGGGGACCTGGACGGAGCCGAAACCTGGTTTCGACGCGCCGCCGACAATGGACACACCAGTGCGATGGCCAAACTCGGGGTCGTGCTCCAACAGCGCGGGGACCTCACCGAAGCCGAAACCTGGTTTAGACGCGCCGTCGACAACGGCCACACCAAAGCGATGACTGTGTTAGGGCTTCTGCTTCGAGAGCGCGGGGACCTCACCGAAGCCGAAATCTTGATCCGACGCGCTGCCGACGACGGCGACACCATCGCAATGTCTGCCTTCGGGCATCTGCTTCGACAGCGCGGGGACCTCACCGAAGCCGAAACCTGGTACCGACGCGCTGCCGACGACGGCTACACCTCCGCGATGGCCAGCCTCGGGGTCGTGCTCCAACAGCGCGGGGACCTCACCGAAGCCGAAACCTGGTACCGACGCGCTGCCGACGACGGCCACACCAACACAATGGTCAACCTCGGGTTTCTGCTTAAACGGCGCGGGGACCTCACCGAAGCCGAAACTTGGTTTCGACGCGCTGCCGACGAGGGCGACACCAAAGCGATGGCTGCCCTCGGGTTTCTGCTTCGACAGCGCGGGGACCACGATGGAGCCGAAACCTGGTTCCGACGCGCCGCCGACGACGGCCACACCACCGCGATGGCTGCCCTCGGGTTTCTGCTTCAACAGCGCGGGGACCACGATGGAGCCGAAACCTGGTTCCGACGCGCTGCCGACGACGGCGACACCTCCGCGATGGCTGCCCTCGGGTTTCTGCTTCAACAGCGCGGGGACCACGATGGAGCCGAAAATTGGCTCCGACGCGCCGCCGCCGACGGCCACACCACCGCAATGACCGTCATTGGGCTCGGGCTTCAACAGCGCGGGGACCACGATGGAGCCGAAACCTGGTTCCGACGCGCCGCCGACGACGGCGACACCTCCGCGATGGCTGCCCTCGGGCTGCTGCTCCAGGAGCGCGGGGACCTCGACGACGGTGATTCTGAACCCTGAGCGATCGTCACCCTCGAAAGCCGCACCAATATTCGCGCGACGATCGACCCCGCGTTCACAGCCGTAGCCTCGCTGACAGGCGACGAGGACCCAGATCGTCGTGAGTTCTCTTTATGAAGACTGCAGCCGCGCTGGGTACGCAGTGCGTACGCAGCACCACTGCAGACAACTGGCCGCCGCCAACGCCAACAGCGGATTGATCTGGCATTTCATCGAGGTCTCGCACTCACCCGGCAGTGGCAAACGCCTGGACAGGTATTCATCATCAACATGGTGATCAGCGGTCTGCACAGCTACGCGGGGCTGAACTGAGCGGCCGCTACCTCCGATATAGCGTGTCTGCATAGCTCCGAGATGAGACCATAGGTCTTGTGGCACACGATCTTCGGCTGTCCGGTGTGACCTACGGGGCGGGGGATCGGTCCGGGGGATCGACTGAGCGTGCGGGGAAGTTGAGTTTCTCGCATTCGGAAATCCGGTGGCGCCGATCGGTGCGCTCGGCGTTCGTGGTCGGCTGGCGCGAGGTGACGGGCGTCGATGTGCGCACGCCCGACCTTGTCGAAGTGATCAGTGCCGGAATCGGGTGGGCCGACGGCTCCGTGATTCGCCTGGATGTGGCGGGGGCTACCCACCGATTCCATGTTGCGGGCACGCAGCCCGGGCAGCTGCGAGAAACGCTGATGGCATGGGTCGTTCGCGAGGCGCCGCCGTCGAAACCGTGGCCCGTGGCGCCTGCGCGTCCGGTGGTGGCGCGGGCACCGGTCGATATCGCGTACGCGGCGGCGGCGATCTGGCGAGCCAGCGGCCTGGGACGCGCACCGTTTTCCGAGATCACTACGGCGTCGTATCGGGTGGCTGTCGCGGAGAATCACCGCGACAGCGGACGCTACTCGGAAGCGATCGCGGTGTTGGAGCCGCTCGCTCAACAGTGCGCGGAGAAGTTCGGTGCCGACCAGCCCATCACGTTGCAGGTGCGAAATGCCCTCGGCCGGTCCTACTGCGATGCGGGGTACTTCTCCGAAGGACTAGAGGTGCTGAACGATATCGTGTCGATCGCCGAGCATGTTCTCGGCGTCGACGACGACATGACGCTCACCCTTCGCAACAATCTGGCATTGGGGTATTCCGCTGCCGGTGAGTACCGTCATGCCCTTGACCTACTCGACCTGAACGTCGACTACAGCGAACGGAAACTCGGCGACGACAGTCTCGAAACGCTCGGGCGTCGCAACAACTTGGCGGCGACACAGGCGCTGGCCGGGCTTCGGCAACGCGCTGCGGCCTCGTACTGGAGCATCCTCGATCGGCTGCATCCCGACAGTTACGCGCACAGTCTGGCGGTCACCGCACGCCAGAACCTGGCCATCTTGCACAACCCGCTGTGGGAGCCCTGAGGCGCCTCGGAGTCAGCAGTAGTAGCAGATCTTGTTGGCGGGGAGTTCTACGTGGCAGTTGAGGCAGACCGGCTTGCGCACCGGTTCGGGCTTGGGGATGGCGGCTACGGTGCGGCGGGCGGCGGAGGGTCGTTTGACGGCTGCCTCGGCTGCTTCTGCGGTGGCCAGGTCCGCGGAGGTGGACTGGCGGATGGCGGCGACCTTCGGGGGGAGGGTGGGCAGGCCGCCGTCGGCGGGGAGGTCGGTGGCGTAGTGCTGGTAGCACTGCCAGCGGGCCGCGGCCGCGTGCATTTCGAGGTCGTCGGGGATGGGCAGGCCCGCGAGTTCGAGGATGTAGCGGTAGCCGGTGCCGACGGTCTGGTTCTTGCGCACGCACAGCGCGCTCAGGGGCGGCTCGTTGTTCTTGTGACAGTGCTCGGCGACTTTGTCCAGCACGACCGGCAGCCAGTGCTGCCACTTCACCGCGGTGCGGATCCCGGATTCTTCCTGGACCAGCTCGGCCAACTCCGTGTTGACGATGAAGTTGTTGAACCGGGTAGCGGTGTCGGCCAGCACCTCGTGTGCGGCGCGAGTCCACTCCGACCGTGCCTCGGTGAACGTCACGGCGCTGCCGTCGGCCGCGCGCCAAGTGGTCGGGACAGAACCCTGCTGCACATCAATCACCGGAATACGTTATCTACCCAGCTCTTTCGACGCGCAACGGGGGTATGTGCGTCAGCTCACGGCGACGCACATCGTGAGGGTCACTCGGCCGGGCCGGAGTCGTCACGTGGTTGTTTGCCGAGGCGCCAGAGGAATTCCGGGTCGTCGTCGGGGCCGAGAACCGGTCTGCGCGAGGGTGGGCCGGGATTCGGGCGTTGCATTTCGGGGCCGAACGCCTTCCAGCACAACACCGCGATGGCCACGATCGCGATGAGTGCCAATAGGTACGTCACGTCGCTCACCTCCTGCTATCGAGGGTAGCCGTGTCCGCGCCGTGTGCACATCCGCAACGGGAGGGAAATTTTTGGCGAACGCGAGCCCGCGGTGGGCTCGCGTCGGCCGGTGAGTCAGCGGGGTGCTGCCTCGGTGGTCAGTG
The DNA here is from genome assembly GCF_053608345.1 of Nocardia sp. NPDC055050. NCBI lineage: Bacteria > Bacillati > Actinomycetota > Actinomycetes > Mycobacteriales > Nocardiaceae > Nocardia > Nocardia sp. NPDC055050. Next base: position 67,001 of record NZ_JBSGVG010000034.1, on the reverse strand, counting down.
ATCTGAGCAACTGCAGGACCTCGGACTCGCGGAAACGGCGATGTCCGCCCGGTGTACGCAGTGAGCCGAGTCTGCCCGCATGGGCCCACCGGGTGACGGTCTTGGGATCTACGTGGAACATGGCGGCCACTTGGCCTGGTGTCAGCAGAGTGTCCTGAAGGCCGACGGTGATCGCAGTCATAGCTAACCTCTCCGTTCTCGACAGTTCCCTCATCAGTGGCGTCATCGTCGCACTGCGACCCCCATGTAGTCGAACCACCTACTGTTGGTAAAGGGGAAGTAATAGACAAAAGCCGCGAACGGGGCCGCATCGGCGAGATTCGCGCCGGGCTACGCTGTAGTCGTGAGTGAAGCAACAGGTCAGCAGGGTCCTGGCGCAGGGAAGCGGCTGGTCCGCAATCTCGCGCTCTACACGCTGGCTCGTCTCGGGCTGGTCGTGGTGATCGCCGCGTTGATCGTAGGCGTGGCCAAGCTGATCGGTGTCGACGTGCCGGTCATCGTCGCGGCGCTGTTCGCGCTGATCGTCGCGATGCCGCTGTCGCTGACGTTGTTCAAGAAGCTGCGGGTGAAGGTGAACGAGGACATCGCCGTGGTCGACGCGCGCCGCCGCCAGGACAAGGCGCAGCTGCGGGCCCGCTTGCGGGGTGACGACGACGGCGCCTCGGCGTGAAATACCTCGATCGCAGCGCCCCGCGTGACTGGGTCGACAATGCCGTCCGGCTGATCGACGCCGACACGCAGCGCTCCGCCGACACCCACCTGCTGCGGTATCCGCTGCCCGCCGACTGGCCGGTGCAGCTCTACCTCAAGGACGAGTCGACCCACATCACCGGCAGTCTCAAGCACCGGCTGGCACGGTCGCTGTTCCTGTACGCGATCTGCAACGGCTGGGTCACCGAGGGCACGACGGTGGTCGAGGCGTCGTCGGGTTCGACGGCGGTGAGCGAGGCCTACTTCGCGAAGCTGCTCGGTCTGGACTTCGTCGCGGTGATGCCCGCGAGCACGTCGCCGCAGAAGGTCGCGCTCATCGAAGCGCAGGGTGGCCGATGTCATTTCGTCGATCGACCACCAGACATGTACACCGAGGCCAAGCGTCTCGCCGCCGAATCCGGCGGGCATTTCATGGATCAGTTCACCCATGCCGAGCGGGCCACCGACTGGCGTGGCAACAACAACATCGCCGAGTCCATCTTCGAACAGCTGGCGCTGGAGAAGCACCCGGTGCCGGAGTGGATCGTGGTCGGTGCGGGTACCGGCGGCACCAGCGCGACGATCGGGCGCTACATCCGGTATCGCAGGCACGCGACGCGGCTGGCCGTGGTGGACCCGGAGCATTCGGCGTTCTACGGTGGCTACGAGTCGGGCGACGCGGGCTATGAGACCGGAATGCCGTCGCGCATCGAGGGGATCGGCCGTCCTCGGGTGGAGCCGTCGTTCGTGGGCCAGGTGGTCGATCGGATGATCGTGGTTCCCGACGCGGCCTCGATCGCCACCGCCCGTCATGCGAGCGCCGCACTGGGCCGTCGCGTCGGCGGTTCGACCGGCACGAACCTGTGGGGCGCCTTCCACCTCGTCGCCGAGCTGGTCGCGGCGGGTCGCAGCGGAAGCGTGGTCACGCTGCTGTGTGACGGCGGCGACCGGTACGCGGGCACCTATTTCGACGACGACTGGGTGGCCGCCCAGAACATGGATCTGACCGGCCCGACCGGGATTCTCACGGAATTCGCCACCACCGGCCGCTGGAACGGCTGACAACCCCGCCACACCCTTTCCGGGTCTGTTCGCGCTCAGCGATGTCAATTTTTGTTGACAAACGCGGCTGCCGTCAAGCAAAATTGACGTCATGACCGATGCAACAACCCTCGCCTCAGCGGCAGGCAACCCCGACCCCGCCGTCGGGCTGCGCGCGGTGCTCGCCCTGCGCAGGCTGGCCGACCGGCTCGAAACCATCCAGGTCGCCAATGCCAGAGCCAACGGCTGGTCGTGGCAGGCCATCGCCGAGGCGCTCGAGGTGAGTAAGCAAGCGGTCCATCAGAAACACAACCGGAAAGGTGGAACCCGCTGATGTTCGAAAAATTCAGCCGCGAGGCCAGAGTCGCGGTGGTCGGTGCCCAGGACGACGCCAAGGAGCTGGGCGCGAAGCGGATCGGGCCGGAGCATGTACTGCTCGGCACCCTGTCGAACGCCGAACCGGACCTGCGCGCGGTGCTCGACGCGCGCGGCATCACCGCCGGCGGTGTGCGCGCCGCCCTCGCCGCCCGCACGAGCGAGCCGCCGCTGGGCGCCGATGACGCGCAGGCCCTGCGCTCGATCGGCATCGACCTGGATGCTGTGCAGGCCAGCATCGCCGACAACTTCGGCTCGCAGGCCTGGGAACAGGCCGAACCGGAGGCCAAACGCGGCAGGTTCGGCCGACTGCTCGGCTCCGGGCACATCCCGTTCACCAGCACGGCCAAGAAGTCGCTCGAACTCGCGCTGCGCGAGGCGATCCACCGCAAGGATCGGGAGATCTCCTCGACCTACCTGCTACTCGGCATCCTGCGCGGGGCCGACCCGGCCACCACCGACCTGCTCGGCGGCCGCGACGCGGTGTCCGGCCTACGCGCCGATCTCTACGCGATGCTCGACCGCGCCGCGTGAATTCCACATCGGGTGTGTGTCAGACCCGCCGCAATGTCCGTTTCCCGGCCTAGCATTGCGTGCATGCAACTAGCAATCCGGTTGGTCATCAACGCCATAGCCATCTGGGCTGCGGCCGCGTGGATCGACAAGATCGATATCTACGTGCCGCCCGAGTGGTCAGCGGAGTGGGGCAACTGGGGCAAGGCCCTGGTCCTGCTCATCGTCGCGCTCGTGTTCACGGCGGTCAATGCCGTGATCAAGCCGATCGTGCAACTCCTGTCGTTGCCGTTCGTGATCCTCACGCTCGGCCTGTTCCTGCTGGTGGTGAACGCGGGGATGCTGTGGCTCACCGCCAAGATCACCGAGCTCACCGACTACGGCCTTCGCGTCGACGGTTTCTGGGCGGCGTTGTGGGGTGGCTTGATCATCACGCTGGTCAACTGGGTGCTCGGTATTCTGGTGCCCGACGGCGACTAGCCCGCGAGCCCGACGGCCAGCGCGCTCAGCGCCGACCAAGCCAGCAGGGCAAGTCCCGAATCGCGGAGGGCGGGAATCAGTTCCAGCCCGCCCTTACCGGTGCGCACAGGGGCGTTGGCCCGGATCGCCAGCGGCAACGCGAGCAGTCCGGCCAGCGCCCATGGCGTGCGCGCGATCAGCGCGAGGCTGATCACGAACGGCGCCGCGAGCAACACCAGGTGCAGGGTGCGGGTGCGCGCATCGCCGAGTTTCACCGCGAGCGTGACCTTTCCCGACTCGGTGTCGGTCGGGATGTCACGCAGATTGTTGGCCACCAGCACCGCGCTGGAGAACGCGCCGACGCCGATCGCGAGCAGCAGGCCGACCCAGTCGACCCGCAGCGCCTGCACGTACTGGGTGCCGAGCACCGCGATCAGTCCGAAGAACACGAACACGGCGATCTCGCCGAAACCGCTGTAGCCATACGGCTTGCTGCCGCCGGTGTAGAACCACGCGCCTGCCAGGCACAGCGCGCCGATCAGTACCAGCCACCACGCGGTGGTCACGGCCAGCACGAGGCCGGCGACCGCGCCGATCGCGAGGCTGAGCACCGCGGCGGTGCGAACAGCTGTGGGGGAGGCCAGTTTCGAGCCGACCAGGCGCAGTGGGCCGACCCGCACGTCGTCGGTGCCGCGAATGCCGTCGGAGTAGTCGTTGGCGTAGTTCACCCCGACGATCAGCGCCAGCGAAACCAGCAGCGCCAGAATTGCTTTCCACCAGACGGCCCCGTCGATGGATGCGGCAGCGCCGGTGCCCGCGAGTACCGGCGCGATCGCGTTGGGCAGCGTCCGCGGTCGGGCGCCCTCGATCCATTCCGCTGCTGTAGCCATGGATCGAAGCCTAATCCGACACGGACGCTCCCCGCTCCTGGAGCCCCTCGCGCACGGCCGGAGGGCGCCTGATCGCGGTCAGGCCGGGGTGGACTCGGCGACCGTCTTGAGCCGGGCCAGTCCCTTGTCGAAGTCCTTGCCGATGAGGTTGTCGATCGGGAACACCTTGCCGAGCACGCCCATCAGCCCGGAGTGGGTGCCGGTCATCTGCCAGGTCACCTCGGTGCCACCGGCAACCGGAGCGAGCGTGAAGGTGACGAAATTGGTGGCTTTGAACGGTTTCTCGAAGGTGAGCTCCACGCCGACCTCGCGTTCGGCGTCGGCCTTGATCTCCATCACGCCCGCACCGGCTTTGCGGTTGCCCCGCCAGGCGTAGCGGGCGCCGACGCCGGATTCCGGGCCGGTGTAGGTACGGGCGAGCTGCGGGTCGGCGTCTTCCCACGGCGACCACAGCCGCCACTGGCGGAAGTTGTCGATCAGTGCGTGGATCCGTGCCGGTTCAGCGGCGATGACGGTGCGCCGCGACACCTCGAAGTTGCCCATGTGCGTGAGCCTAAAGCGAGGTGGGGACAAAATCGCGGGACACAACGTCGGCGGTGTCGCGCTGGGGCGCGAACCGGGAACCCGTCGCCGCCCTCGCCTACGATGACATCCGGCATGTCTGTACAGCATCGCGGCCCCGAGGGGTCGCCCTCCGAGGCACTCTCCCGCGTTGTCGTGGGGGTGCTCGGCGTGATCGCGATCCGCCGCGACGACGCCGTGATCGCGCTACCCGGCGCCCGCGCCCGGCTGCTGCTGGCCGCCCTCGCAGTGCATCCAGGGCGGGCTCGGAGCGCCCAAACGCTGATCGACGAGGTGTGGGGCGAACAACCACCCCGCGCACCGATGAACGCGCTGCACACGCAGGTCTCGCGCCTGCGGGCGATGCTGCCCGACGGCGCACTGGAGATCGGCCCGGCCGGTTACCGGCTGAGATTGCCCGCCGACAGCGTCGACCTCACCGCGGTCGCCGCGCTCGCCCGCCGAGCCGATGAACACCTGGCTGAGGGAAACGTCGCCGACAGCCTCGCCGCGATCGCACTGGCCCGGACCCTGTGGCGCGGTGAACCGGGCGCCGATCTCCCCGATTCCGCTCCGGCCGCCGACCTGCGCACAGCCGCCGCCGACCTGGGCCGCCGCCTCGATCACACCGAACTCACCGCCCATCTCACGCACGGCGACGTGGCCGACGCCATTCCCCTCGCCCGCGCCGCGGTCGTAGCCAACCCGCTGGACGAATCCGCCCACGCGACCCTGATCCGGGTCCTCGCCGCCGCAGGCTGGCCGAGCGAAGCCCTCGAGGTCTTCGCCGCCTACCGCCTACGCTTGATCGAAGAACTGGGCGCCGACCCGGGCCCCACCCTCCTCGCCCTCAACACCGCCGTCCTCCGCGGAGAACCGATCGAGCTGCCCGGACGCGCACCACAACACCGCGTCCAGTCGGGTCCGAGTGCCGCGACGACCAGCGGCCGATCCGCCGGCGCAGGGTCGTCGGTCGGCGTCAACGGCGACCGGCCCGGCCGGTCGGGCAGCGACGCCGGGAGCTCCGACGGTGGGGGAGCCGGCCCCGGGGTCGCAGACGGGGTGGGGACCGGTCAGCGCGGCCGGCCGGTCGGCGCCACCGGAAACGACTCCGGTGAGACCGCCGATTCCCAGTCCGCGGCCGGCGCTGGAGATACCGCGGCTACCGACCGGCGCGGCCCGGGCAGCCCCACACCGCGCACCGCCGTCGGACTGCGCGCAGCGCCCAACGAACTACTCGGTCGCACAGTGGATCTCGACGCGATCACTGACCTGGCACAGCGCTCCCGAGTGACGACCGTCCTCGGACCAGGCGGCACCGGCAAGACCAGGGTCGCCAACGCGGTGGGTGAACGCATGGCCGGTTCGGTGCCGGTGGTACTCGTCGAATTGGCCTCGGTGCAGCCCGAATCGGAGGCCGGACCGCAATCGCGCAAAGACATCGAGGTCGCCATCGGGCAGGTGATCGGCCTGGGTGAGATGCGGGAGACGGGTGCCATCCGGGCGGGCGTGCACGTGGACGTGAGCACCCGTCTGCGTGAGGCGCTCGCGGCGCGGCCGATGGTGCTGATCCTGGACAATTGCGAGCACGTGATCGATGCCGCGGCTGAGGTGGTCGCCGATCTCGTCGGCAGTTGCGCCCAGTTGACCGTGCTCACCACCAGTCGTTCGCCGCTGTCGATCACCGCCGAATCCGTCTATCCCCTAGCTCCTTTGGCGATCGACGCGGCCGGTTCGCCTGCCACGGACCTGTTCTCGGCTCGCGCCAGGGCGGTACGCCCCGATGTCCGCCTCGACCCCGACACCGTGGCCCGGCTGTGCCGCACCCTCGACGGTCTCCCGCTGGCGATCGAGCTCGCCGCCGCGCGGGTGCGCACGATGAGCGTGGCCGAGATCGAGACCAGGCTCGACCATCGTTTCGCCCTGTTGCGCAGCGGCGATCGGTCCGCGCCGCACCGGCATCGCACGCTGCACGCGGTGATCGCCTGGAGCTGGAACCTCCTCGACCCCGATCAGCAGGTGACCCTGCGCAGGCTGAGCCGTTTCCCGGCCGGGTTCACCGCGGCCGCGGCCGAGGTGGTCGCGGCGGGCCCGGATGTGGCTGTCGCGGTGGACGGGCTGGTCGCCCAGTCCCTGCTCACTGTCCTGGACGACCCCGACGGCGCGGGCATCCGCTATCGCATGCTCGAAACGGTCCGTGAGTTCGGCGCCGAACAGATCGCCACCGTCGACGCGGTGACCGATGGCGCCGAATCCGCGCTCGTTCTCGACAGGATGTTCTGCTGGGCCAGGGAATTCGCGCTGGGGTCGTTCCGTGGCTACCGCGGCGGCGGTCAGGTGAGGTCCGTTCTCGCGGTGTCGGCCGACCTGGACAACCTGGTCGCCGTGCTGCGCTCCGCTGTCGATCGCGCCGACGCGCCGACCGCGTACTCGGTCTTCCCGGTGGTCGCGATGGTCTGGGTGATGCGTGGCGCGCACCTGGAATTCACCGGGTGGGCAATGCGATTGGTCGCTCTCGCGCCGCCGCCACCGTCCTCGGCCGAGGACGCCGACCTCCAGATGATCGCGCATCTGCTGACCTGCCTGCACATGCTGTTCCTCAAGGACGGCGGCATCCGCGCGACGGCGATCGTGCGCACCCGTGCGCGGCGGCTGCTGACCAACCCTGTTCTCGATCCGGGCCTGTACTTCCTCGGTACGGTGATCACCTTGCGGCCCGAGCCGTTCCGGTTGGGCAGGTTGTTCGCCCAGGGCGCGCGTTCACACCATCAGCAGGTCCGGGTCGCCGCGCTGGTGGCGCGAGCCAACTTCTGGGAGAACGGCGGCAACGTCGCGGGCTCGACCCGCGACTCTTTCCGCACCCTCGACGACATGGATCCGGCGGAGGTGTGGGGGACGGCGACGGTGTGCCAGCACCTGGCCCAGCTGTCCGGCCAGTCCGCGAACTATGACGACGCAGTGAAGTATTACCGCCGCACGCTGGAGCTGATGGGCGAGCTCCGCGTGCACGAGGAGATCATGGAGAGTCGCTGCTACCTGGCCGCCGCTTTGGTCGGCGGCGGGCACCTCGAGCAGGCGCGTGCCGAACTCGACTTCATCGTGCGACCGAACGATTCCGGTGTCAGCCCCGTTGACGACCCCATGGTTCGCCGTAACCACCGGCTGGCGAACGCTGCTACCGCGCTCGCCGAACTCGAACTCGCCGAGGGCGATGTCGACGCCGGGCTCCGCCATTACCGCCGCGGGCTCGAGCTACTCGGGTGGCCCGATTTCGAACCGACGCCGGGCCCCGGTTCGCTGATGGTAGCGGCGGCCACCCTGAGTGCCCATGTGCTCCACGGCCGGGCATCCGCTGCCGCGGGTCTGGCGACCGAGCTGATCGAGACCGCCGATCAGCGGTTGGCGCAGTACATCGACCTACCGCAGATCGGGGCGGTCGCGTGCGGGCTCGGGTCCTACTTGCTCACCACCGACTCCGGGCGCGCCGACGGTCTCGAACTGCTCACCCTCGCAAGGACATCGGTGGCCAGGCAGGACGGCCCCTCGATGGAGTTGGCCGCCCACATCGCCCTGCACCGGGGTGTCGTCGGCGATGCCGCGATGGACGCGGCCCTGCATCGCGCGGCGGGTACGCGTCGTCTCGAGGCCGCGAAGCGCATCGTCGAGATCATCGCCGGACTGCACTGACACGACAACGGCATCCGACCCACTGGATCGGATGCCGTTGCGGAGGAGCGGTGTTCAGGCGCGGCGCATGTAGGCCCGCACCGCCAGTGGCGCGAAGATCGCGATCACCACGAGTGATCCGACCAGCGACCAGACGAGGTCGGTGCCGTAACTGTTGGTGTTCATCAGCTCTCGGCAGGTGTTCACCATGTAGTACACGGGGTTGACGTGGTTGAGACCCTGCATCCAGCCCGGCATGGTGCTCACCGGGGCGAAGGCGCCCGACATGAACGTCAGCGGGAACATCACCATCATCGAGATGCCCTGCACCGACGCGGCGCTCTTGCCGGTGACGCCCACCAGCGCCCAGATCCAGCTGACCGCGAACGAGCACACCACGACCACCAGGCAGGCCGCGACCACCCCGACCAGACCGCCGCCGGGCCGGTAGCCCAGGCAGAGCCCGACCAGCACGGTCAGCGTCGAGGCGATGGCGTAGCGCACCATGTCGGCCAGTAGCGCACCGGACAGTGCCGAGACCCGGGCGATGGGCAGGGATTTGAAGCGGTCGAACACGCCCTTGTCCATGTCCTCACGCAACTGCGTGCCGGTGACCACCGAGGTCAGCACCACGGTTTGCACGAGAATGCCCGGGATGAGCACCGGCAGGTAGCCGGACACGCTGCCCGAGATCGCGCCGCCGAAGATGTAGGTGAACAGCGCCGTGAACAGGATCGGCTGCACCGTCACGTCGAAGAGCTGTTCGGGATTGTGTTTGATCTTGAGCAGGCCGCGATAGGCCATCGTGAACGAGGTGGAGATCGTGTCGCGCAGGCTGATTCGGTCGCTGGCCTGGGGAATGTCGTCGATGGTTGTGGGAGCGGTGAGAACTGCGGTCATGCCGCGCTCCGTTCGGTGTCGTCGGATTCGTCGGCCGGATGGCCGGTGATGGTGAGGAAGACTTCGTCCAGCGTCGGCTTGCTGACGGTGATCTCCTCGACCCCGATCTCCCAGTCGCGCAACCGGATGAGCAGGTCGGCGGTGAGATTCGGGTCGGGTAGCGGCGCGGTGAGCCTGCCCGCCTCGGGGCTGATCTGCGCGCTCACGTCGAGGAAGTCGCCGACGATGCGGCGGGCCTCGTCGAGTTGCTCGGGATCGACCAGGGTCAGGTGGACCGACGCGCCGCCGATGGAGGCCTTGAGCTCGTCGGCGGTGCCGTCGGCGATCACCTTGCCGCGGTCGATCACCGCGATCCGGTCGGCCAGCTGGTCGGCCTCGTCGAGGTACTGGGTGGTGAGCAGCACCGTCGCGCCCTCGCGGACCAGCCTGCGGATGGTGTCCCACATCTGCGCGCGGGTGCGGGGATCGAGGCCGGTGGTCGGCTCGTCGAGGAACAGCAGGGGCGGCGTGGAGATGAGGCTGGCAGCGAGGTCGAGGCGCCTGCGCATACCGCCGGAGAAGTTCTTCAACGGCTTGGACGCGGCCTCGACGAGGTCGAATTCCTCGAGCAGCTCGACGGCTTTGCGCCGGGCATCGCCCCTGCTCAGGCCGAGCAGGCGGGCGAAGATGATCAGGTTCTCGGTGGCGGTGAGTTCCTCGTCGACCGAGGCGTACTGGCCGGTGACACCGATCAGCGAGCGCACCGCGTTCGGTTCGGCCACGACGTCGCGGCCGAAGATCCGGGCGCTACCGCCGTCGGGGCGGAGCAGGGTCGCCAGCATCTTGATGGTCGTGGTCTTGCCCGCGCCGTTCGGTCCGAGCACGCCGTACACGGCGCCGCGCGGCACCGTCAGGCTGACGCCGTCGACCGCCCGCTGCTTCCCGAACACCTTGACCAGCCCGTCCGCCTCGACGGCGAGGGATGAAGTGGGTGTGTAAGTCATGAGCACTACCGTGCCCACCCCGACTTGCACGCCCCTTGCGCAGCGCTGTCGTCGTGCGGCTACTCGGCCAGCAGGAGCGTGCGCAGGGCCGCGCGGTCGGGTTTGCCGGGGCCGCGGAGCGGGATTTCGGACAGGACGGCCAGTTCACGCGGTGCGGCGATCGAGTCGAGTTCGGCCACCACGTGGGCACGTAGTTCGTCCAGCGTCGGCGCGGCACCGGGTGTCGGCACGATCGCGACCGCGACCCGCTGACCCAGCCGTTCATCGGGCAGGCCGAGCACGATGCATTCGCGGATACCGGGGTGGTTGGCCAGCACAGCCTCCACCACCTGCGGAATCACCAGCAGTCCGCCGGTCATGATCGCCTCGTCGAGGCGGCCCGAAATCGAGAGCACACCGTCGTCGAAGGAGCCCGCGTCTTCGGTCCGGAACCAGCCGGGCTCGGCGAAGGCCGGGTGATCGGGCAGATTGCGGTAACCGCGCGCGATCATCGCACCGCCCAGAATGACGCGACCGTCCTCGATCCGCACCTCGGTGCCGTCGAGCGGCACGCCCTCGTAGACGCACCCGCCGCAGGTCTCGCTCATCCCGTACGTGCGAACCACCGTGATACCGAGGTCGCGCGCCCGGTCCAGCACCGGCGCGGGCGTGGCCGCACCGCCGACCAGGACACCGTCGAGTTCGGCCAGCGCCTTGGCCGCTATCGGCGAATCCAGCGACTTGATCAGCTGGGTGGGTACCAGCGCGGTGTAGCGACGCGGTCCGCGCATCGCGCCGACAGCGCCGGCCAGCGCCTCGGGCAGGAATCCGCCCGACACGTCGAGCACGGTCGGCTCGGTACCGGCGAGAATGCTGCGCAGCAGTACCTGGATACCGGCGATGTGATGGGTGGGCAGCGCCAGCAGCCAACTGCCAGGCCCCCCGAGGCGGTCGTGGGTGGCGTTACCGCTGGCACGCAGTGCCTCGGCGCCGAGCAGCGCGCCCTTGGGAATACCGGTGGTGCCCGAGGTCGTCACGACCAGCGCGACATCGTCATCGATCGGATCGCCCGGTTTGAGCGCGTCGGAGAGTCTGCGCGCCTCCCGGCGATCGGTGGTCGGGATCGGTAGCCACGCCGGGCCGCTGCCGTCGAGGGCTTGGCGCAGGTGGGGCATCACTTCGCTCACCCCGGCGCCGGTCGGCATCTGCAGCGTCCGCAGGGTTCTGCTCACGCCGCGGCCTCGCTGGCGCTCGGCCGCACCGTGCGCATCGCGCGCTGGCACATGATTCGCTCGCTGTGCTCCCTCATGCCCACCACCTCCGGAAACAGCTTGCCGCGCGCCCTCACGGCTTCGATCGTGTCATGCGACCGACAAGACCCGGCCAACGGGTCGGTTTGTCGGGAAACGGGTCGGGAAAGCCAGACATAGCGACTGCGATTCAGTAGATGGACAACACCACTCGCACTGCGGTCCGGACGGCGTCGGTCGGGCGCTTGCTCGCAGCTATCGTGCGCGGCCGAGCCGTCATCGGCAACTCGGCTCGGCCGCGGGCACAGCCCTCTCACTCCGGTGACCAGCGCTGATCCCGCCGGATCGGATGTTCGGCGGGAACCTGCACCAGCACGATGGCGACCCCGTCCGGATCGCGCACCCACATCTCCCACAGACCCCAGTGTTCGAGCACCGGTGCGCGCTCGATCTCGATTCCCTTCAGCGCCAACTCCGCCGCCGCGTCCTCGACATCGCGCACCTGCAACCAGATCGCGCCGTCGAAGCTGCCTGCCTGCCCGCTGCCACCGTGTGCGGCGACCTCGAGCAGCGACTGCCCGGCGAAGAACACCGTGCCGCCCGGGTACTCCCGTGCGATCGCCAAGCCGAGGCTGTCGCGGTAGAACGCCAGCGTGCGACCGTAATCGCTGGGACGCACGATGATCCGGCTGTTGAGAATCTCCATGGGGTGTCCGTTCTCAGAAGTACCAGGGGTAGGGCGTCCAATCGGGCTTGCGCTTCTCCAAGAACGAGTCTCGGCCCTCGACCGCTTCGTCGGTCATGTACGCCAGGCGAGTCGCCTCGCCCGCGAACAGCTGCTGACCGACCAGGCCATCATCGAGCAGGTTGAACGCGTACTTCAGCATGCGCTGCGCCTGCGGCGATTTGCCGTTGATGTCGGCGGTCCACTCGAGCGCGACGTTCTCCAGCTCGTCGTGATCGACGACCTTGTTCACCGCACCCATCTGGTGCATCTCCTCGGCCGTGTACGGCCTGCCGAGGAAGAAGATCTCGCGCGCGAACTTCTGGCCCACCATCTTCGCCAGATACGCGCTGCCGTAACCACCGTCGAACGAACCGACGTCGGCGTCGGTCTGCTTGAACCGCGCGTGCTCGCGCGAGGCGAGTGTCAGATCGCAGACCACGTGCAGGCTGTGCCCGCCACCCGCCGCCCAACCGTTGACCAGCGCGATCACCACCTTGGGCATGAAACGGATCAGCCGCTGCACCTCGAGGATGTGCAGTCGGCCCGCGCGCGCCGCGTCGACCGTGTCGGCGGTCTCGCCGTCGGCGTACTGGTAGCCGTTGCGGCCGCGGATGCGCTGGTCACCACCGGAACAGAACGCCCAGCCACCGTCCTTCTCGCTCGGACCGTTGCCGGTGAGCAGCACAGCGCCCACGTCGGGGCTCATCCGCGCGTGATCGAGCGCGCGGTACAGCTCGTCGACGGTGTGCGGACGGAATGCGTTACGGACCTCGGGCCGGTCGAACGCGACCCGCACCGTGCCCTGCTCGATATGGCGGTGATAGGTGATGTCGGTCAGGTCCTCGAACCCGGGGACGGGCTGCCACAGCTTCGGATCGAAAGTCACGACCACGATTATTGCCCTACCTTCCGACGTCGCGGTACGAGGTCGTAACACTGCAGCTCGAGCGGTCGCCGCATACTCTGAGCACCCGATGCGTATAGTTGCGCCTGCTCGTACATCGAACCGATCCGGAGGAACCTGAAAGTGGTTGCAGCACTGTCTGAATCCCTGCTCGACGACGCCAAGCGTCCGGCTTTCCTTGCTGACGCCGTCGAGGTGCTCGACGCCGAGGTCTCGGACAAAGGTGGTGCGTCCGGCCTGGCAGTGAAGGGTGGCTACGCGGCGGTCAAGAAGATCAGCCCGACCATCGTTCCCGACGGCCTCGCGTCGCTGGCGCCGAAACTGCTCGACCAGCTCCAGCCGTACTGGGCGGAGTTCACCACCTCCGGCACCGGCACCTTCGCCGATCTGCTGGCCGCGAAGTCCGATGAGGTTGCCGAGTCGCTGCTGGCCGTCACCGACGCCCGCGCCGAGTCGTCCACCCGGCCTGCGCTGAAGAAGGTGTACTCGTCGATGCGTGGTTCGGCCAAGAAGCACGTCATCGAGGCACTGCCGCGCGTCGGCGATCTGGTGCAGAAGCACGCAGGCTGAGCGGTAAGGCGAGGTAGCCCTCGCCGCGATCGTCCGATTGGGCCGGTGTGAGTTCGGGTAACCGAACCGCACCGGCCTTTTCGCGTTCGTGGGTGACCACCCTCACGCAACAGGGGTGTGCGGTGGTGGCGGACACATCGATTCCCGGTCGGCGGTAAATTCCGGGTCGGTCTGTGTGAGGAATATTACCGCTCCGGTGAACGCCAGGATAATTGCGGGTTGCCACGAATTCGTCCTATGCGCGTGCGTCATCTTCGCGATTGACAACTACCCGGCCTTATCGGTTACGTTGCCAATCAAGCGATTCGAAAGGTGAATTGCTTCAAGTGACTGCATTGCACAGGTCGAAAGGAAGTTTGCTCACATGATCTCTCGCAAGACCCTCGCCGCCACCGGTGCTGCCGCTGCCGCCGCTGTCATGTTCTTCGGTCCCGCCGTCGCGAGCGCCGACACCGGCTCCGCCGAGGCCTCTACCGGCTCGGCTGACGTGCTGACCGGCTCGTCCTCGGGTTCCGGCGTGCTCGAGTCGGGCAGCGCCGCTGCCGACAGCGCCACCTCCGCTGTTCTCAACATCATCGAGTCCATCACGGGCATCCAGGATCTCACCGCCCCCGCGGAGTGAGCTGACTCTTCGTTCGGCCGGCCTTTTACCGGGTTGGCGGAAATTCCGGCGGCGGGCGTCTTGCTCGTCGCCGGATTTCTTTCTTTTGTTGTTCTCTTTGCGATTTCATGAATATCGGTTGCCGCTGGATATGAATAGCTGTCCGGCTCTTCGGTAATTGGTTGAGGCGTTCGTAAATCGATACGCCGCCCGGCTCGGTGACGCACGCAACGCGGGCCGGGGGCAGACGGGTGCGCGCCGGTCTGACAGGCTGTGATTGTGAATCCGTCTACTGCGCAGGCTCGAGTGGTCGTCGACGAGCTCGTCCGCGGCGGCGTCCGCGAAGTGGTGCTGTGCCCCGGATCGCGTAACGCGCCACTGGCCTTCGCGCTGCAGGCGGCGGACGCGGCCGGCGAGCTGCGGCTGCACATGCGCGTCGACGAGCGCACCGCGGGATTTCTCGCGATCGGTCTCGCGGTGTCGTCGGGGCGGCCGGTTCCGGTCGTGATGACCTCCGGCACCGCGGTGGCGAACCTGGGGCCGGCGGTCCTGGAGGCCAACTACGCGCGGGTGCCGCTGATCGTCGTCAGTGCCAACCGGCCCTACGAGATGCTCGGTACCGGCGCCAATCAGACGGTGGAACAGCTCGGGCTGTTCGGCTCTCAGGTGCGTGCCACGATCAGCCTCGGGCTGGCCGAAGCCGAAGCGGGGGAGTCGGCCTACCCGCGACAGAACAGTGTGTGGCGTTCGTCGGTGTGCCGGGTGCTCGCCGCCGCGCGCGGAACCCGTTCCGGCAACGCGGGTCCGGTCCAGTTCGACATTCCGCTGCGGGAACCGCTGGTCCCGGAGCTGTCCGACGACCCGCTGCCCCTCGGCCGCGAGGGCGAACGGCCGTGGACGGCAACCCAGTACGCCACCCTCGACGTGCCGCTCGACATCGATCTGACGCCCGACACCGTCGTCATCTCCGGCCACGGCGCCCGGCTGCTGCCCGAACTCGCCGCGCTGCCGACGGTGGCCGAGCCGACCGCGCCGATGCACGGCCCCGCCCTGCATCCGCTCGCGCTGTCGCTGCTGAAGCCCACCCAGGCGATCATCACCGGTCGCCCCACCCTGCACCGGCAGGTCTCGCGCGTGCTGGCCGATCCGGACGTCACCGTGTTCGCGCTCACCACCGGTCCGCGCTGGCCCGATGTCTCCGGCAATGTCGTCGGCACCGGCACTCGCGCGGTGACCACCGGCGCGCCCGCGCCCGCGTGGCTGGCGCGCTGCTCCGAACTGAACCAGCAGGCCGAATCGGTGGTGCGGGCCGAGCTGGCCGCGCATCCCAAGGCGACCGGCCTGCATGTGGCGGCCGTGGTCATGGACGGACTACGCGAAGGCGATCAGCTGCTGCTCGGTGCGTCGAACCCGGTGCGCGACGCCGCCCTGGTCTCGCATCCACGGCCGGGTATCCGCGTGCTGTCCAATCGCGGCGTGGCCGGGATCGACGGCACGGTCTCCGGTGCCGTCGGTGCCGCGCTGGCGCATCCGGGCCGCACCGTGGCGCTGATGGGTGACCTCACGTTTCTGCACGATGCATCCGGTCTGCTGATCGGTCGTGGCGAACCACGTCCGGACAACCTCACGATCGTCGTCGCCAACGACGACGGCGGCGGCATCTTCGAGCTGCTCGAACAGGGCGATCCGCAGTACGCGGGTGTGTTCGAGCGGGTTTTCGGCACACCGCACGGCATGGATCTGGCCGCACTGTGTGCCGCCTACCGCATCCCGCACCGTCAGCTCGATCCCGCCGAACTGGCCGTGGAACTGGCCGCCGACGCGCACGGTCTGCGTGTGCTCGAGGTGGCGACCGAGCGGTCCAGCCTGCGTGAACTACACGCGGGTCTGCGGACGAAGATCGCCGGTTAGGCGAACCTCCGCCCTCGCCGCGGCCGCGCGCGAACGGCGATCGAACGCTGTCGCGCCCGTCAGCCTTCCTCGGCGACGGTGAACTCCTCGCCGCCCTCGTCGAAGGGGACGGGGATGGTCTGTTCGATCACGTCCGCCGGATTCGCGGTCTCGGCCTCACGGGAGATGGTGGCCGCCATCTCGTCGGTGTAGTCGGCGGCGTCGGAGTAGGCGGGATCGTCGGGGTCGTCATCGCGGAAGGCGGACTGTTCCTGTTCGACGCGATCGGCCTCGGGGACCTCGTCCAGTGGGCGAGAGCTTTCGTAGTCGATCATCGGTGCTCCTCGTTCGTCGGCCTGCTCGATCGGTTGAGCCTCGGACGTGATGTGACGCTGATCGGGTCCTGCGCTGTCCAGGGTGCGCCGATCCGGTGCCCGCGGCAACCCGCACCGATGACTTTCCGGCGACGGTGTCGTCTGCATGAGTGCAGCCACCTGCCATCGCTGAGGAGCGCTCATGGAACCACAGTTCGATTTCGAACCAGCCGCCCGATCGCTGGCCGCGGTCGTCGACGGCATCACCGACGACCAGCTCGCCGACCCGACGCCGTGCGCCGAGTCCACGGTGCGCGATCTGCTCGCCCACGTGGTCGGGCTGACCGAGGCGTTCCGCCAGGCCGCGACCAAGGAATCGATCGGCCGGTCCGTGCCACCGCCCGCCGGTTCCGACAGCCCGCTGCCCGATGACTGGCGCACTCGCATCGCCGCGCAGCTCGAGACGTTGACGTCGGTGTGGCGCGTGCCCGAGGCATGGGAGGGTGACACCGAGGCCGGTGGAGTGGAGCTGCCCGCCGCGGTCATGGCGATCGTCGCGCTCGACGAGATCACCATCCACGCGTGGGATCTCGCCGTCGCCACCGGACAGCATGTGACCGTCGCCCCCGCGGACCTCGCGATCCTGCACGAGTTCCTGCGCGAGACCGACCCCGCCGGCACTCCCGGCTTGTTCGGCCCGGTCGTCGAGATCCCGGCCGACGCTCCCGCCTTCGATCGGCTGCTCGGTCTCACCGGTCGCGACCCGGCCTGGCGTTCCCCGGCGGTCGCCTAGCACCGCGCTCCGTTGTCCCCGGCGTTCAGTCGTCGAGGCTCTCCGCGGCGATGACGAATGTCCCCGCGGCGGCGGCGATGGCGGCGGCCCGAGCCGATCGGTCGGCGATGTCGTCGTCGATGGGATCGCCGCTGGCCAGTAATCGGTAGTAGAGCGGCGCGGAGACCGCGGAGAGCACGGCGCGCGGGTCGGTGCCGACGGGCGCCTCGCCACGGATGACGGCGGCCTCGACACACGGCGCCCATTCGTTGAGCCGGGTGTCGTAGAAGGTGTGCAGCGCGGCGGCGGTGGCATCGTCGCAGGTGGCGGCCGCGATGACCGCGCGAAACAGGTTGCTCTGGCGACCGTCGGCGAGAGTCTTCGCCACCAGGCGGGCGTTCGCGGTCAGATCGTCGAGCAGTGAGCCGGTGTCGGCGCGGGGCAGTGACTGCTCGGCCATGTCGACGAGCAGATCGGCGACCAACCCCGCGGGCGTGCGCCAGCGGCGGTAGACAGTTGTCTTGCCGACCCCGGCACCGGTGGCGACCTCGGTCAGGTCGAGGTGCGCGAATCCGCGGTCCGCCAGCAGATCACCGGCCACTTCCAGGACGGACTCGCGCACCCGGGCGGTGCGTCCACCAGGCCGAACGGAGCCCGGCCAAGCGATGTCGTGGTCCATAACGGAACTCCTGTTTCATTTAGCGCGGATCGGGTGTACTGTCGATCGTGTTAACGAAACTATAGACCCTTTAGGAGCTCTCATGGAGTACCGACGGCTCGGCGTATCTGGTCTTCTCGTTCCGGCACTCGGCTTCGGCGCGGGTACTTTCGGCGGTCGCGGTGCGCTGTTCAGCGCATGGGGTGATACCGATGCCGCGCAGGCCAGGCGCTTGATCGACATCAGCGTGGAGGCCGGCGTCACCCTGTTCGACACGGCCGACGTCTATTCCGACGGCGCGTCGGAGGAGGTACTCGGTGCGGCGATCAAGGGCAGGCGCGAACAGGTGCTGCTGTCGACCAAATCGGCGCTGCCCACCGGCCCCGGCCCCCACGAGGCGGGCTCGAGCCGCGCCAGGCTGATCCGCGCCGTCGACGCCTCGCTGCGCCGCCTCGGCACCGACTACCTCGACCTGTTCCAGCTGCACGCCTTCGACGCGGGCACGCCGCTGGCGGAAACACTCACGGCCCTGGACGATCTGGTGCGGGCAGGCAAGATCCGCTACCTCGGCGTCTCCAACTTCGCCGGCTGGGAACTGATGAAAACACTCGCTACCGCCGAGGCTCTCGGCCTGGAAAGGCCGGTAGCGCACCAGGTCTACTACTCGCTGGTCGGTCGCGACTACGAATGGGAACTGATGCCGCTCGGTGCCGACCAGGGCGTCGGCTCCATCGTCTGGAGTCCGCTCGGCTGGGGCAGGCTCACCGGCAAAATCCGTCGCGGACAACCGCTTCCGGCGGGAAGCAGACTGCACGAGACGGCTCAGGCGGGTCCGCCCGTCGACGATGAACGGCTCTACGACGTTGTCGAGGTGCTCGATCGTATCGCCGCCGAAACCGGCCGCAGCGTTCCGCAGATCTCGCTGAACTGGCTGCTCACCCGGCCCACGGTCGCCACGGTGTTGATCGGCGCCCGCAACGAGGAGCAGTTACGCCAGAACCTCGGTGCGGTCGGTTGGCAGCTCGACCCCGAACACCTGGCCGCGCTCGATGCGGCGAGTGCGACGACACCCCCGTACCCCTACTACCCGTACCACCGGCTGCCCGACTTCGCCCGGCTCAACCCGCCGACGATCCACGCGGCGGCCTGATCGGATCAGTACACGTCGCGCACGTACCGCTTCTCGGCGACGAGCTGCTTCTTGAAGGCCAGCGCGCCGGCCTCGTCCAGCTTTCCGTGGATCTGGGCGATCCGCAGCAGGGTGTCGTCGACATCCTTGGCCATCCGGGCGGCATCACCGCAGACATAGAAGTGGCCGCCGTCGCGCAGCCACGACCACAGCTCGGCGCCGTGCTCGATCATTCGGTGCTGGACATAGACCCGCTCGCGCTGATCGCGGGAGAAGGCAAGGTCGAGCCGGGTGAGGAAACCGGAGCGGAACATGTCTTCGAGCTCGGCGCGGTAGTAGAAGTTCTGGGCGGCGTGCTGGTCGCCGAAGAACAGCCAGTTGCGACCGGTCGCGCCGATGGCCCGGCGCTCGTGCAGGAAACCGCGGAAGGGAGCGATACCGGTACCCGGCCCCACCATGATCATCGGGGCGTTCGGGTCCAACGGCGGACGGAAATGCGGTGCCCGCTGCAAAAAGATCGGCACCTCGGTCGTGCCCCGGTCGGCCAGGAACGTCGAGCACACCCCACCGCGCCGCGCCGAGGTGCCCACCGGGTCGCCGTAGCGGACGACACCGACCGTCAGCTGCACCTCGTCGGGCGTGGTCAACGGGCTCGACGAGATCGAATACTGGCGTGGTTGCAGCTTTTTCAGTGCGCCCAGCCAGTCGACGAGATCGGTGCGTACCGGGAAGTCACGCAGCACGTCGACCGCCTGGCGGTCCCACAGGTAGGAGGCGAGCTCATTGCGATTGTCGCGGCGCAGCAGCTTGGCCAGCTGTGGGTGTGGGTTGCGCTCGCCGATGAAGCCGAGCAGGTCCTGGCTCACCTTGGTGATGTCGTAGTGGGTGCGCAGGGCATCGGTGAGCGTGAGTTCGCGGTCGTCGACCTCGATCACGCGCCGGCCGTCGAGTCCGGTGCAGGTGAGCCATTCGTCGACCAGATCCGGACAGTTGGCGGGCAGCACGCCCAGCGAATCGCCCACTTCGTACCCGGCGTCGAGGTCGTGCAGGTCGAAACCGAAGCGCCGCACCTCTTTCGGTGAGCCGGGTGCACTGAGGATCTCGTTGCGCATCAGGGTGGCGCGGACCGGCGACTGGCGGGTGAACGGAGCGGCGGTGGCGCGCTTTGTTCGGGCGGGCGCGAGTTGCCGGTCGAGCACGGTCGTTCCACCGCGACCGGCCGGTGACGGCATCGCACGGCCCGAATCGGCGTGCCGGGCAACGTTGCTGGTGCCGATCGAATCGCGGCCGTTCGATGCGCCGACGAGCGAGGCATCGCGGCCGCGCGGAGCGCCACCGGTCGGACCGCCGTCGTCGGGCGATCCGCTGGTGATCGCGATCAGGACATCGTCGAGCCACTGATCGGCGGTGTCGGCGAAATCGGGCTCGCTGTCCACCCGCGCCAGCAGTCGCTTCGCGCCACGTTCGGCGAACAGGGTGTCGAGCTTGCGGCCATGGCCACAGAAGTCGTCGTAGGAGGAATCGCCGAGCGCGAACACCGCGTACCGAACACCGTTGAGGCGAATGATGCTGTCTTCGAGCCTGGTCCAGAAGTCGGCACCGTTGTCCGGCGGGCCACCGTCACCGAAGGTGCTGGTGACGAGGAGAACGTCACCAGTGATCGAGGTCAGCTCGCACGAATCCATGTCGAGCAACGACGGCGTGAGTCCCGCCTCCGAGAGGCGGGCCGCGACGGTGGCGGCCAGTTCTTCGGCGTTGCCGGTCTGGGAGGCCCACAGGACGGTGACCGGGTGGGAGTCGGGGCTGTCGGTGGCTTCGGTGGCGGCGCCTGCGTTGCGGGAGTACATGCCGGCCAGTAGTCCGTCGACCCACAGGCGTGACTGTGTCGACAACGGTGCGCTCACCGGAAGCACCGGCTGCCCGGTCACCGGTAGCGACTGCAGGGCGGCGAGGTAACCGCCGAGATAGATGCGCTCGGTCTCGCTGAGCGTGGGGGAGATGCCGGCGTCGAGGCCGAGGATCCCGGCCAGTGGATGCGCGGCCGGTTGGGCGGGCAGCTGCGCGGGGTGCGGGGGTGCTTGCTCGGGTGTGACGGCAGGGCCGACCCGGCGCAGCGCCACCGCGCACGCCTTGAACTCCGGCTGCAACGAGGCCGGATCCACCGCGTCGTTGGTGACCGCGTTGATCGTCAGGTATTCGCCCTGTTCGTCATTCCAGTGGAAAGGAGCAAAACAATCACCAGGTCGCACCCGGTCGCTGATCCGCACCGGCAGCACAGCACGGCCCCGGCGCGACGCGATCTCGAGCTGATCGCCCGGCTTCAGATCGAGCTTCTCGGCGTCGGTGGGATGAACTTCGACGAACGGCTCGCCGTTCAGCTTCGTCAGCTTGGCGACCTTGCCTGTCTTGGTCATCGTGTGCCACTGATGCTGCAGCCGACCGGTATTGAGCAGGAAGGGATAGTCGTCGTCGGGCAGTTCGGCGGCGGGCATATGCGGGCGGGGAAAGAACACCGCGCGCCTGCTCGCTGTAGCGAAAGCCAGCCGCGGGGTGGTGCCGTCGGCCGCCGTGTGCAGCGGCTGATGGGTGCCGTCGTTGAGATAGCGGATCGGGTTGCGCGGGGTATCCGCGTCATTGCACGGCCACTGCATCGACCCCTGTGCCAGGCGTTCGTAGCTCATGCCGCTGAGGTCGTAGCCGGTGGCCGGGTTGGTGAACTGCCGCAGCTCGGCGAACACCTCGGCGCTGGAGGCGAAATCGAAGCCCGGGAAACCCATCGCCGTGGCGACTTGGGCGATCAGCAGCCAGTCCGGTCGCGCGTCGCCGATCGGGTCGACCGACTGCTGCAACAGGGTGACGTTGCGCTCCGAATTCACCATCACCGCATCGGCTTCGGCCCACAGTGCGGGGGGCAGCAGCAGGTCGGCGTAGGCGTTGGTCGCGGTCTCGGCGTAGGCATCCTGCACCACGACCAACTCGGCCGCCTCGAGGCCCGCGATCACCGTTTTGCGGTTGGCCACGGTGGCCACGGGATTGGTGCAGATGATCCACGCGGCCTTGATCTCACCGTCGGCCAACCCGCGGAACATGTCGATCGTGCCGGGGCCCGACTCGGTGCGCAGGGTGCCGTCGGGCAGATCCCATGCGGTTTCGACGAAGGTGCGGTCGGCGGGGGACAGCAGGCTGCGTTGCCCGGGCAGGCCGGGGCCCATATAACCCATCTCGCGGCCGCCCATGGCGTTGGGCTGGCCGGTGAGCGAGAAGGGCCCACTGCCCGGCCTGCAGATGGTGCCGGTGGCCAGGTGCAGGTTCACCAGCGCGTTGGTGTTCCAGGTGCCGTGCGTGGACTGATTGAGCCCCATCGTCCACAGCGACATCCACTCGCCGGCTTCGGCGATCATCGTGGCCGCGGTGCGGATATCGGCTTCGGCGAGGCCGGTCAGTTCCGCGACGCGGTCCGGGGGATAGTCGGCGAGGAACTCGGGCATCGCATCCCAGCCCTCGGTGTGCTCGGCGATGAAGTCGGTGTCGATCGCACCGTCGGTGACCAGCAGGTGCAGCAACCCGTTGAGCAGGGCGAGGTCGGTACCCGGTGCGATCTGCAGGAACAGGTCGGCGCGCGCGGCGGTATCGGTGCGGCGTGGGTCGACCACGATCAGCTTGGCGCCCGCCTTGAGCCGGTCGGCCATACGCAGATACAGGATGGGGTGGCAGTCGGCCATGTTCGCGCCGCTGACCAGGAACAGGTCGGCGTGTTCGAAGTCGTCGTAGGAACCCGGCGGCCCGTCCGCGCCGAGCGACTGCTTGTAGCCGGTGCCCGCGCTGGCCATGCACAGGCGCGAGTTGGCCTCGATGTGTTTGGTCCGCAGGTAGCCCTTGGCCAGTTTGGTGGCCAAGTACTGGGCTTCCAGCGACATCTGCCCCGAGACGTAGAGGGCGATCGCGTCGGGGCCGTGCTCGTCGAGGATCGCGCGCAGGCGGGTGGCGGTTTCGTGAACGGCCTCGTCGACCGGCAGTGGGACGGGGACCTGCCCGCGTTCGGGGCGCCGGTAGGCGGTGTCCATCCGGCCGGGCGCGGCCATCATCTCCGCGTGAGTGGCGCCCTTGGTGCACAGCCTGCCCGCGTTCGCCGGATGCAGCTTGTCGCCGCTGACCTTCGCGATCAACCGCGCGCCAGACTGATCGGTCTTTGTTTGGACGTTTATGCCGCAGCCGACGCCACAATACGAGCACTGTGTACGCACAGTGTCCGTGCCGCGGCCGTCCGCTTCCCCTGTCATGACTCGATCATCCGCATCGGTCGTTGCGCTCGATTTACCGAACGTTATGTCCAGGTGACAATCGACCTCACAAGACGAAATCCCGACGGTGAGGATACGGCCCGAATATCACCCCTGATCAGGGCGCATTCCGGGCTGCCGGCGCACGACCACGGACGAGTCGGGGTGACCGGACTCACCCCCGCCGCCGCCGGTGTTTCAGCCCAGTTTGTAGCCGCGGTGCAGTGCCACCACACCACCGGTGAGGTCACGCCACTGCACCGAGTCCCAGCCGGCGTCCGCGACCCGGCGGGCCAGCCTGCGCTGGTTCGGCCAGGCACGGATCGACTCGGCCAGGTACACGTACGCGTCCGGGTTGGAGCTCACGGCGCGTGCCACCCGGGGCAGCGCCTTCATCAGGTACTCCATGTACACGGTGCGGAACGGTCCGAACACCGGTGTGGAGAACTCGCAGACCACCACCCGGCCGCCCGGTTTGGTCACCCGCAGCATCTCGCGCAGTGCCAGATCGATGTCGGCGACATTGCGCAGCCCGAACGAGATGGTCACCGCGTCGAACGAATCATCGGCGAACGGCAGCGCCATCGCATCGCCGACCACCATCGGCACCTGCCGGAACCGGCCCGCCGCGAGCATCCCCTGGGAGAAGTCGGCGGCCACACACCAGGCGCCGGACTTGCCGAGCTCCACGGTCGAGACACCGGTACCCGCGGCCAGGTCGAGGACACGCTCGCCGGGACGCAGCGCGAGAGCACGTCGCGTCGCCCACCGCCAGTACCGGTCCTGGCCACCGGAGATGACCGTATTGGTGAGGTCGTAGCGCTTCGCCACACCGTCGAACATCGACGCGACCTCGTGGGGTTGCTTGTCCAGCGAAGCCCGAATCGGTTCTCGCTGCTCTGTTGTCGCCACGCACCGAGCTTAGAGTTTTTTCGCCGCGATAGCGCGGGTGGGTTGCGCCACTCAGGCCGTGCGCGGCAATCGCTCGCGCATCCCGGTGACGTCGGCATAGTGACCCATCAGCTCGGTGCAGATCGCGGGCCAGGTGCGGTGCAGCACCGACTTGCGCGCAGCCGCCGCGAACCGGCCGCGCTGGCCCGCGTCACGCAGGGCCGACACCGCGCTCGGCAGCAATTCCGCGAACCGGTCGACCGGCAGCAGATACCCGTTGCGGCAGTGCGAGATCAGATCCCGTGGCCCACCGGCATCGGGCCCGATCACCGGCACACCGGAGGACAGCGCTTCCTGCACGCCCTGACAGAACGTCTCGTGCTCGCCGGGATGCACCATCACGTCCAGGCTGGCGTAGTGCGTGGCCAGCTCGCTGCCACCCAGTTCGCCGGTGAACACCGCGTCCGGCATCACTCTGCGCAGCCGGGCCCGTTCCGGTCCGTCGCCCACCACGACGAGCTGGATCGACGGGTCACCGGCCAGTGCGGCCAGCCGTTCCACGTGCTTCTCCGGTGCGAGCCTGCCCACGAACCCGACGACGAGCCGGTCACTGGAACCGAGCCAGCTCGCCCGCAGCTCGGCACTGCGCGCGGCCGGGTTGAACCGGGCGATATCCACGCCACGGCCCCAGCGGTGCACCCGGGGAATACCGTGCTCGGCGAGATCGTGCGCGGCCGCGGACGACGGTGCCAGCGTGCGGGTGGCGCCCTCGTGGATCCGGCGCGTCCACGCCCACGCGGCCCGTGCGGCCAGCCCGAGCCCGTAGCTTTTGGCGAACCCGGCCACATCGGTCTGATACACCGCGACGGTCGGCAGATCCAAGCGCGTCGCCGCGGCGAGCCCACCCGCGCCGAGCAGGAACGGCGAGGCCAGGTGCACCACATCGGGATCGAATGCGGCGATGGCGGCGGTGATGCCCGGTTGTGGCAGGCCCACCGGCAGCGAACTCACCTTCGGCACCATCATCGCGGGCACGCGGTGCACCGGGAATCGGCCGTGGAAGCGAGGTGCGGGTGGGGCGCCGCGCAGGGAATCGGGCGCCACGATCATCGCGTCGTGACCGTGCTGGTCCAGGTGATCCAACACCCGCAGCACGGAGTTGACGACGCCGTTCATGTTCGGCAGGAAAGACTCCGAGACGATGGCTACGCGCACTCTTCCAGGGTGACCGCCACACCGCGCGACACCCCCACACCGACGTGAAGCCGGGGCGAACAGCAAACGAAGTTACGACTCGCGCTGCTTGCGGCGCACGATCCAGAGCACCGGCAGGGCGAGCGCCCACGCCACGAAGATCACCGAGGCTGCCGGGATGATCGCCACCCGTGCGTCGCGCCCGGCCACCCGGACCAGGTCGGGGTCACGCGTGCTGTACTCCACGTTGATCCGCTGACCAGCGGTCAGATTCGTCGGATACAGGATGCCGACCTTCGGATTGTGGGTCACGCTGTCGGGCGTCACATAGATCACCGCCGAACGTAACCGGCCCGCCGACAGCACCTCGCCGGAGGTCACGCCACGATGGCGCTCGATTTCGAAGTCGTTGCGCCAGGCCGCGAGTACCAGCAACACCATCAGCACGCTGACCACGGTGGCTGCCCCGACCACCCACACCCGAACCCGGCGCAGGCGCTTGTTCCGCCGCTCCGACAGGCTGGTTTCCGACACCCGCCACACAGTACCGGTCACCTCGGGGACCGGAAGTTCCCGCACGCGCCGACGCCCCACGAGTCCCTCCCCTAACATTCCCGCTATGTCCCGCAAATTCAGCTTCACCGTGCCCTACACCGTCCCGGTCGAAGAGCTTCACCGGGCACTTGTCGACGACGCCGTCTGGCAGGCGCGTTTCGCCGGCGCCGAGACCGCGACCATCGAACTCTCCCATCCCGACGGCCCCGATTCGATCACCATCCATATGACCGAAACCCCCGGTAAGGACAAGGTTCCCGCGCTGGTGCGCAAGGTGCTCAAGAGCGATCTCGTCCTGGTCCGCACCGACAACTGGCAGCCACTGGCGGGCGAGGTCGCCAAGGGCAGTTTCACCGGCAACACCAGCGGCATCACCACCGAGATGTCGGGCACCTATGAACTGCGGCCCACCGCCGAGGGCAGCGAGATCGAGGTCGTCGGGACGGTCAAGGTGAAGGTTCCGCTGGTCGGCGGCGCTATCGAGCCGCTGGCCGAACAGTTGCACCAGCGCGTCCTGAACAGCGAACGCAAATTCATCGAGAACTGGTTCGCCAAGCTCTGAGCCGACAGCGAGGGGTGCCGCTCCAGTGAGCGGCACCCGCGCGTCGGCCATCAGCTGAACGGCGGGAGTTCGTCGGCCCGCAGCGACGCCCGTCCGGCCGCTCGCCAGGCGCGGGCCGTGAGGTCGAGGTCCTCGTCGGTCACCAGATTGCCCATCACCCGAACCGCCGTGCGCTGCAGATACTTCGAGCGCATCACCGGCGGCCCCCCGAGTGGGACCATCTTGGGCTGGGTGGCCAGGCCGGCGAGCCTGCGCGCCACGGAGAAGGTGCGTCCGTAGTGGTCACGCAGCAACTGTGGCCACGCCAGGCTCAGATCGGGTTCGTCGAGCAGGTCCGCGAGCATGTGCCCGCTTTCCAGGCCGTAGTCGATGCCTTCGCCGTTGAGCGGGTTCACGCAGCCCGCGGCGTCGCCGACCAGCACCCAGTTCGGGCCCGCCACGTTCGACACCGCGCCGCCCATCGGCAGCAGTGCCGAGGCCACCGCGCGTAGTTCGCCCTCGAGTTCCCATTCCTCGCGACGCAGCCGGGTGTAGTGCTCGAGCAGCGGCTTGAGGGCGACGTGCGAGGGCCGCGCCTCGGTGGCCAGCGAGCCGACGCCGATGTTCACCTCGCCGTTGCCGAGCGGGAAGATCCAGCCGTAGCCGGGGACCAGTTCGTCGGCGGCATTGCGCAGCTCCAGATGCGAGGAGATCCACTGATCGTCGCTGCGACCGGACTTGATGTAGGCGCGGGCCGCGGTCCCGTAGGCGTAGCGGCGATGCCAGGTGCGACCCAGCTGTTTTCCGACGGGGGAGCGCACACCGTCGGCCACCACCAGTACCCGGCAGCGCACCGTGTGGGTCGCCGCGCCGATCCGCACCGTCACCCCGGTGACCCGCTCACCCTCGCGCAATACCTCGGTGACCTTCGCGCCGTCGACCATCCGCGCACCGGACTTGATCGCGGTCTCGCGCAGTTTGTCGTCGAGTTCGGTTCGTGGAACCGCACTTCCGTACGTCGGGAACGACCCACCCGGCCACGGCAGCAGCGCTTCCTTGCCGAAACCCGCCATCCGCAGGCCGTGGTTCACGGTGTGCGCGCGCAACCATTCGCCGAGACCCAGATGTTCCAGCTCGGCGGTGGCGCGGGGCGTCAGCCCGTCACCACACGTCTTGTCGCGCGGGAAAACCGCCGAATCGAGCAGGAGCACATCGCGTCCGGCGCGCGCGGCCCACGCTGCCGACGCGGAACCGGCGGGCCCTGCCCCGACGACCAGCACCTCGACGGTGGCAGGCAGCGGAGCGCGGTCGGCAGGGGTGAGATCCGGTGAACCCATGGCTCAATACTGGCACTGTCGGCCGCTGTGCGAGAGTGTCGGGTACACCGGGAATTGTCACTGTGTGACGGGGTTCATCGGCCATAGTGCCGGGACACGCTAGGTTGCTACCCGTCGGGGTCGGACGCATCGCTGGGAGAAGATAATGAGCACATCGGCTGTGAGCGACGAAAGCACCGTGGTTGCCGGGGTAGATCTCGTCGATCCCGAACTCGCCGTCACCGTGCGCGACGGACTGGCCGCGGTCGAGAAACTGCTCGTCGACGAACTCTCCGACGGTGAGGAATTCCTCCAGGAGGCGGCGCTGCACCTGGCCAGGGCGGGCGGCAAGCGGTTCCGGCCGCTGTTCACCGTGCTCACCGGCCAGCTCGGACCCAATCCGACCGACCCGGCGCTGATCACCGCGGGCACGGTCGTGGAACTCGTGCACCTCGCGACGCTCTACCACGACGACGTCATGGACGAGGCGACCCAGCGTCGTGGCGCGGAGAGCGTCAACTCGCGGTGGGGTAACAACATCGCGATCCTGGCGGGCGATTACCTGTTCGCCCACGCCTCGCGCCTGACCTCCACCCTCGGTCCCGACGCGGTCCGCATCATCGCCGAGACCTTCGCCGAGCTGGTCACGGGCCAGATGCGGGAAACCATGGGCGCCAAGCAGACCCAGGACCCCGTCGAGCACTACCTGCGCGTGGTGTGGGAGAAGACCGGCTCGCTCATCGCCGCCGCGGGCCGTTTCGGCGGCACCTTCTCCGGCGCGGGACTCGAGCACGTGGAACGCCTGGCGCGCCTCGGCGACGCGGTCGGCACGGCATTCCAGATTTCCGACGACATCATCGACATCTCGTCCTCTGCCGAGCAGTCGGGCAAGACCCCGGGCACCGACCTGCGCGAAGGCGTGCACACCCTGCCGGTGCTCTATGCCCTGCGCGAGACCGGCGCCGACGGCGACCGACTGCGCACCCTGCTGGCGCGCCCGCTGGAAACCGACGCCGAGGTAGACGAGGCACTGGAACTGCTGCGCCGCTCGCCCGGCATGGCGCTGGCCAAGGAAAAGCTGGCCGAATACGCCGACCTCGCCGATACCGAACTCGCCGCGCTTCCGCCCGGCCCCGCCAACGACGCCCTCACCCGCCTCGTCCGCTACACGATCGAACGCGTCGGCTGACCAGGAACCAACACCACCCGGCGCACGTTGTCCTGTCGCGACGAAACAACAGATTTCGACAGCACATGGGTAACTCGCCGGGTACGCCCAGAACCGTTCCCGTTGTCCACCGCAGGCCCGATGCCTGACGAACGCAGCGCCTGACGACCGGCACAAGGCGCGGGGAGGCGGAAATGCCCAATGGGATCAAGACGTTCGGTTTGATGGTGGGGATGTCGGCGTTGATCGTCGCCATCGGGGCGATGTTCCGCAGCCCGACGATCCTGATCATCTCGATCGTGCTGGCCATCGGCATGAACGCCTACGCCTACTTCAACAGCGACAAGCTGGCCTTGAAGGCGATGCACGCGCAACCGGTGAGCGAACTGGAGGCGCCGGTCATGTACCGGATCGTGCGCGAGCTCGCGACCACGGCGCGCCAGCCGATGCCGCGGCTCTACATCAGTCCCACCAGCGCCCCCAACGCTTTCGCCACCGGCCGCAATCCGCGCCACGCCGCGGTCTGCTGTACCAGCGGCATCCTGCAATTGCTCGACGAGCGCGAGCTGCGCGCGGTCCTCGGCCACGAGCTGTCCCACGTCTACAACCGCGACATCCTGATCTCGTCGGTGGCGGGCGCGATGGCCTCGGTCATCACCGGTCTGGCGAACATGGCGTTCTTCGCGAGTTCGTTCGGCAGCAGAGACGGCAACGGACCGAACATCATCGGTGTGCTGCTGGTCTCACTGCTCGGGCCGATCGCGGCGGGCCTGATCAAGATGGCGGTCTCGCGATCGCGGGAGTACCAGGCCGATCAGTCCGGCGCCGAGCTCACCGGCGACCCGCTGGCCCTTGCCTCGGCCCTGCGCAAGATCGAACGCGGCGTCCAGGCGGCCCCGCTGCCGCCGGACCCCAAGATCACCAGCGAATCGCATCTGATGATCGCCAACCCGTTCCGCGCGGGCGACCGCGTCGCCCGCTGGTACTCCACCCACCCCCCGATGGACGAGCGCATCAAGCGTCTGGAGGAGATGGCCGGCGGCACTCATCACCACTGAGTGCCGCCCACACCGGACCTATCGGTAGTTGACGAACTGCAGGGCGATTCCGAAGTCCTCGCCCTTGAGCAGCGAGATCACTTCCTGCAGGTCATCACGCTTCTTGCTGCTGACCCGCAGCTCCTCACCCTGGATCTGCGCCTTGACGCCCTTGGGGCCCTCGTCGCGGATCTTCTTCGAGATCTTCTTCGCCTTCTCGGTGTCGATACCCTGCACCAAGGTGCCGGTGATCTTGAAGATCTTGCCCGACGGCTGCGCCTCGCCGGCGTCGAACGCCTTCAGCGAGATGTCGCGACGGATCAGCTTCTCCTTGAAGACGTCGAGCGCCGCCTGCACCCGCTCCTCGGCATTGGCGGTCAGCACGATGGCCTCCTCGCCCGACCATGCGATCGACGCATCGGTGCCCTTGAAGTCGTAGCGCGAGTTCAGCTCCTTCTCCGCCTGATGCAGAGCGTTGTCGACCTCCTGTCGATCGACCTTGCTCACGACGTCGAATGACGAATCAGCCACACTGCGCTCCTGTCCTGTGAAGGTCCGGCGAACTCCGGGGCCGGGATGTGCCGGCCACCGAGACAGTTGTACCCGCATCGGGGGACGACCGGTGCTCGCAGGGGGTCTGTGCAGGCGTTTTGATAGTCCGGGTGGGTACGTTGTAAGCTGCTCAGCGCACCGGAAACGGCGCACACGGCAGATTGCCCGAGCGGCCAATGGGAGCGGACTGTAAATCCGTCGGCTTATGCCTACGTAGGTTCGAATCCTACATCTGCCACATCGAACCCCCGTCGATCATGAAGATCGGCGGGGGTTCCTTGGTTCGGCGGGTTGTTCTCGCGCGGATCCGGGTAGCCTCGATATGAGCAGGTCGGAACCAGCGATCTGAACCCCGTGAAAATGCCCTTTGAGCTGCCGATTTGGTGCTCTGGCCGGGGAGTGTGTAATCTCGTTCAGGACGCCGGAGCACGGGGTCACGCTGATCGGCTTGCCGATACAGACTCTGTGCCACGTAGTCATGCCCCCTTAGCTCAGTCGGTAGAGCGTTTCCATGGTAAGGAAAAGGTCAACGGTTCGATTCCGTTAGGGGGCTCGCCGGATTGCCGGTGGTGAGCGGCTTACCGCGGCATCATCGGGATATTAGTCCGCCGTGGCGGTGTAGCTCAGTTGGTAGAGCAAACGACTCATAATCGTTGTGTCGCCGGTTCAAGTCCGGCCATCGCTACCAATTTCAACTCAGCCCAGACCGGAAAGAAGGCAAATCGTGGCCGCGAAGTCCACCGATGTCCGGCCAAAGATCACCTTGGCCTGCGACGAGTGCAAGCACCGCAACTACATCACCAAGAAGAACCGGCGTAACGACCCGGATCGCCTCGAGCTGAAGAAGTTCTGCCCGAACTGCGGAACTCACCGGGCGCACCGCGAGTCGCGCTAGTTTTCAGAAACATCTGCCGAAGGCCGGACGAGAGTCCGGCCTTTGTGCTTTTCCCGGGAAGTTCATGGAAAGTTCGGGGCCGATACAGTACCCGGACGCATCACGTTTTACACCGGTCGACTTCGGTGCTGTCTTACGAGTGAGTAAGGTCCACGTTGTGACAGTGAACACCGGAACTCACGAAGCGGTCCCTGCCGCAGCCGCCGAAACCTTCGATCCCGCCGCCCATGCGGCATCGATGGTCGGCCACCACTACCGCGTCGACGACTACTACGAGGTCGGCCGCGAGAAGGTGCGCGAATACGCCCGTGCGGTGCAGGATTACCACCCGGTGCACTGGGAGGAAGACATCGCGCGCGAGTACGGCCACCAGGGTCTGCTCGCCCCGCTCACGTTCATTTCCCTGGTCGGCATCCTCGCCCAGCGCAAGCTGTTCGAACGGATCGTGACCGGCTACGACCTGAGCCAGATCATGCAGACCGATCAGATCCTGGAATTCCACCGCCCGATTCGGGTCGGCGACCAGTTGACCTGTGATGTGTATCTGCATTCTTTCCGGCAGGCCTTCGGTGGCGACATCATCGTCACCAAGAACATCGTCACCGCCCAGGACGACGAACTGGTGCTCACCACCTACACCACCCTGATCGGCCGCAGTGGCGGCGACATCGATCCTCGGATGTCGGACGCGGTCCGCAACGTGCTGATGCACGGACTCGGCGAGGAGGAGCCCGCCCACCACGCGCCGGCCGAGCTGTCCGTCGGGATCATCCCGGTCACCAAGCAGCCGGAGCCGACGGTCAGCGTGCACGCCCTGTCCTTCGACAGCGTGTCGGTCGGCGACGAACTGCCCGCCCGCGTGGCGCGACTCACCCGCGGCGACCTCGTCAACTACGCGGGCGTGTCCGGCGACGCGAACCCGATCCACTGGAGCGACGAGGTCGTGAAGCTGGTCGGCCTGGACAACGTGGTGGCGCACGGCATGCTCACGATGGGGCTCGGCGGCGGTTTCGTCACCTCGTGGCTGGGCGATCCCGGCGCGGTGAAGGAATACAACGTCCGCTTCACCAGCCCGGTCTACGTCGGTTCCGATGTCCCGGCGGAGGTCGAATACACCGGCAAGGTGAAATCGGTCGATCCGCAGACCCGCACCGCTGTTGTCGCCATCACGGCGAAGTCGGCGGGCAAAAAGATCTTCGGCCGCGCCACGGCAACCGTTCAGCTGTCCTGACCTGGTCGGGTGTCCCGGATTGGCGATAACCGCGCGCGGTGACGTATAGTCGGGTCTCTGGGGTCACGAGATGCTGCGCGCTGATCTTCCCGAGGGGTTATCTCCTCATGGAAGCGGCGCGCGTGTTGTGTGACACTGGAGACAACCGAATATCGAATGTGGTTGGGCATTACGGCTCAGGCTGGTCCAACCGAAGGGGCGTAGCTCAATTGGCAGAGCAGCGGTCTCCAAAACCGCAGGTTGCAGGTTCAAGTCCTGTCGCCCCTGCCCTGAATGCCAGCGACGAGAGAGGATCGACGTGAGCGACGAGCGGGATACTCGCGGCGAAGACAGCGAGGACACCGCCGCTGCCACTCGACCGAGTGGCAAGCGGTCTGCTCGTCGTGTGCGCGCGTCGGATGCTCCGGCAGACAACGGATCGGTGGCCACGCTCGATCGGCCGTCGGCCTCGCGCAAGGCAGACAAGACCGCCGGTAAGGCAAAGACGGGCAACCCGTTCAAGCGGCTGCTCAAGTTCCTGCGAGAGGTCATCGCGGAACTGCGCAAGGTGATCTGGCCCAACCGGAAGCAGATGGTCACCTATACGGCCGTCGTTCTGGTGTTCGTGGTCTTCATGGTCGCGTTCATCGCCGGGATCGACGTGGCGTTCGTCAAGGGTGTCGACTGGCTGTTCGGCTGATCGCCGACACCCACGCCGGTAGCCGATCGCGGGTCGGAACGGCGGAGTGTGCCTCCGCGCACCCGACCCGGCCCAGAGGATGTACGTGACGACACAGGAAGCGAGTGCCTCAGTGAGCACCCCGGAGAACGACACCAACGACGAGTTCCCGGTTGACGACGCTGTCGTGGCGGAAACCGCCACCGACGAGGTCGAGGCCGCCGAGCTCGCCGATGCCGAAGAAGCCGCTGCCGACGAGGTCGTCGACGAAGCCGTGATCGAAGAAGTCGCCACCGAGGACGACCCCGAGGCCGACCCGATCGAGTCGATGAAGACCAAGCTGCGCCGCGTGCCCGGCGACTGGTACGTCGTGCACTCGTACGCGGGCTACGAGAACAAGGTCAAGACCAACCTCGAGACCCGTGTGCAGAACCTCGGACTCGAGGACTACATCTTCCAGGTCGAGGTGCCGACCGAAGAGGTCACCGAGATCAAGAACGGCCAGAAGAAGAACGTCAACCGCAAGGTGCTGCCGGGCTACATCCTGGTCCGGATGGAACTGAACAACGAGTCGTGGGGCGCGGTGCGCAACACCCCCGGCGTCACCGGTTTCGTCGGTATGACCGGCGGTGGCCCCGGCGCCAAGCCGACCCCGCTGACCATCAACGAGGTCGTGAAGTTCCTGGTTCCGGCCGGTGCGCAGGCGCAGAAGAAGGCCGCCGCGGCCGCTGCCGGTGGTTCGGATACCGGTAGCGCGGCTTCGGGCAAGCCCACCATCGAGGTCGACTTCGAGGTCGGCGAGTCGGTCACCGTCATGGACGGCCCGTTCGCGACGCTGCCCGCCTCGATCTCCGAGGTCAATGCCGAGCAGCAGAAGCTCAAGGTGCTGGTGTCGATCTTCGGTCGCGAGACCCCGGTCGAGCTGAACTTCACCCAGGTTTCCAAGATCTAGGATTTCCACACTCGCGTCAACGGCACCGCTCACCGGCGGTGCCGTTGGTGTTTGTGCTGGTCACCACCCGATTGCTGGGTCGTGTGGCAGGTCCGGTAGAGTGTGATGGTTCGTGTTCTGACTTCCCCGCAGTACTTGTCGGGGCCTAGTCGTGCGCGGATACGAGGCTTACGGCAACCGTAAGGAACCGAACCCCAGAAAGCCAAGGAAGAAAGATGCCCCCCAAGAAGAAGAAGCTCGCCGGGATCATCAAGCTGCAGATCCAGGCCGGCGCAGCCAACCCGGCACCGCCGGTCGGCCCCGCGCTCGGTCAGCACGGCGTCAACATCATGGAGTTCTGCAAGGCGTACAACGCCGCGACCGAGTCGCAGCGTGGCAACGTCATCCCGGTCGAGATCTCGGTGTACGAGGACCGGACGTTCGACTTCAAGCTGAAGACCCCGCCTGCCGCTCGTCTGCTGCTCAAGGCCGCCGGTGTGCAGAAGGGCTCCGCTGAGCCGCACAAGACCAAGGTCGCGAAGGTCACCATGGACCAGGTCCGGGAGATCGCCAAGACCAAGGCCGAGGATCTCAACGCCACTGATCTCGATCAGGCCGCGAAGATCATCGCCGGTACCGCGCGTTCGATGGGTATCACCGTCGAAGGCTGAGCGAATCTCGCTCTCATGTGGGAGGGCCGGCCAGGCCCGACAACCACATCTGAACTCGAAACTTTAAGGACAGAAAATCATGGCAAAACGAAGCAAGGCGTACCTCGCCGCTGCTGAGAAGGTCGATCGCGACAACCTGTACTCCCCGCTGGCCGCCGCGCGCCTGGCGAAGGAGACCGCGACCACCAAGACCGACGCGACCGTCGAGGTCGCCGTCCGTCTCGGCGTGGATCCCCGCAAGGCAGACCAGATGGTCCGTGGCACCGTCAACCTGCCGCACGGCACCGGTAAGACCGCTCGCGTCATCGTGTTCGCCGCGGGCGAGAAGGCTTCCGAGGCCGAGGCCGCAGGCGCCGACGCCGTGGGCGCCGAGGACCTGATCGAGCGGATCCAGGGCGGCTGGCTCGACTTCGACGCCGCGATCGCCACCCCGGATCAGATGGCCAAGGTCGGCCGCATCGCGCGTGTCCTCGGCCCGCGTGGTCTGATGCCGAACCCGAAGACGGGCACCGTCACCAACGATGTGACCAAGGCCGTCAACGAGATCAAGGGCGGCAAGATCAACTTCCGCGTCGACAAGCAGGCCAACCTGCACTTCGTCATCGGCAAGGCGTCCTTCGACGACGCCAAGCTGGTGGAGAACTACGGCGCCGCGCTGGACGAGATCCTGCGTGTGAAGCCGTCGACCGCCAAGGGTCGCTACGTCAAGAAGATCACGGTTTCGACGAACACCGGACCGGGCATCCCGGTGGACCCGAACCGTACCCGCAACCTCCTCGACGAGGATGCGTGAGCTTCGGCTGACAGCTAGCTCCTGAGAGCAACACGAGGGTGGGAACGCACAGCGTTCCCACCCTCGTGGTTTTTCGGGGGACTAATCGCCCCGGCATCCCGGTTGCGCACAGGTGTGACCAGGATTCTGCTGATCTCCGGTAGCACCAGAGCCGGATCTACCAATACCGCCGCCCTCCGCACCCTGGCCGGGCTCGCGCTCGACGGGATGCGCGCCGACCTCTATACCGGCCTGCGTGACCTGCCCGCTTTCGTTCCCGGCGAGGATCCGGACGACTATCCCGCGGTAGTCGACCTCCGCGCCGAGCTCGCCACCGCGCACGCGGTGCTCATCTGCACCCCCGAATACGCGGGGACGCTGCCCGGCAGCTTGAAGAACCTGCTCGACTGGACCGTCGGTACGGCGGACCTGTACGAGAAGCCCACGGCCTGGTTGTCGGTGGCCCAACCGGGCCGCGGCGAGGGTGCGCTGGACACGCTGTCCACGGTGCTCGGTTACGTCGGCGCCGATGTCGTCGAGCGGGCGTGTCTGCGAGTGCCGGTGCTCGGCGCCGAGGTCGACGAGGACGGTCTGGTCGCGGAGCGGGAGTTTGCGCTGAACGCGTCGATCGCACTGATCGAGCTGGCTGCTCATCTGCGTCGAATCGGAGTGTGACGTGCGCGCACCGGGCTGCGACAGCCCGGTGCGCGTGCGGTCAGTTCTTCGCCTCGGTGTCCTCGGTCTCGCGCCAGCCGAGCAGGACGGACTCTCCGTCATGCGGCCGCCAGGGCAGGAAGATCGCCACGATCACCGCGCAGACGAGCACCGCGACGGTGGCGACCAGGGACGCGGCGTGGGCGCCCTGGAGCGTCGCGGCCTTCATGGCGACGATCAGGTTCTCGCGTTGGGTCTCGAAGAACGGCGCGAGCTCACGTTTGCGCAGTTCCAGCACGCTCAGTGGACTGGCCTTGACCAGGCTCTTCTCGTTGTCGTTCATGATGCCCATCGGGATGGCGTCGATGCGTGCGCCGATCCGGCTGGTGTAGTACGAGGCCACGATCGAGCCGAGCACCGCGACACCGAGCGTGCCGCCGATCTCGCGGGTCGTGTCGTTGACCGCCGAACCCGCCCCCGCCTCGTTCAGCGGCAGCGAGGACATGATCGATTCGGTGGCCGGTCCCTGCACGATGCCCAGACCCAGCGCCATCAACACCATCGAGGGCAGCACGCCGATCAGGTAGCTGCTGTCGACGGTGACCTGTCCGCCGAGGTAGAGGCCCGCGCCGAT
The DNA here is from genome assembly GCF_053608345.1 of Nocardia sp. NPDC055050. Lineage (NCBI taxonomy): Bacteria > Bacillati > Actinomycetota > Actinomycetes > Mycobacteriales > Nocardiaceae > Nocardia > Nocardia sp. NPDC055050. The sequence goes on along the minus strand of NZ_JBSGVG010000034.1, from coordinate 30,149 downwards.
GAGTAGCAGGCCGATCACCAGTACCGCGGTGGTACCGACCCGTTGTGCCAGCAGCGTCGCGACCGGTGCGCCGATGGCGACCGAGAAGGCGAACGGCAATGAGGCGATACCGAATTCGAGCGGGGTGTATTCGCGCACGCCCTGGAAATACTGGGTGATCAGGAAAAGGAAACCGAACATCGAGAAGTAGCCGATGGCGATTGCCAGCGCGGGCAACGAGAATCGGCGGTTGCGGAACAACCGCATGTCGAGAATCGGTGCGGCAGTGCGCAATTCCCAGGTGACGAAGGCGGCGAGCAGGACGGTGCCGAGCGCCGCGGTGCACAGTGTGGTGAGCGAGAGCCAGCCATTGTGCGGCGCTTCGATGATCGACCACACCAGCAACGTGATCCCGGCGATCGAGAGCGCGATACCGACGAGATCGAGCTTGCCGATGTGGTCGGCGCGCGATTCGGGCACCCAGATCAGCGTCGCGACCAGCGCGACCAGCGCCACCGGCACGTTGATCCAGAACACCGAATGCCAGCTGAAATGTTCGAGCAGCCAGCCGCCGGAGATCGGGCCGATGGCGATTGCGAACCCGGCCATCGCGGTCCACGCGGCGATGGCCAGCGCGCGTTCGCGCCGGTCGGTGAAGATATTGATGATCAGGGCGAGGGTGGCGGGGAAGACCGCGGCGGCGAAAACGCCCATCGCGGCTCTGGCGACGATGACCTGCGTCATCGTTTCGGCGAGTGCGCCGCCGACCGACATCACCGCGATGCCGACGAGGCCGATGGTCATGATCCGGCGGCGGCCGTAGCGGTCGCCGAGGTTGCCCGCCGCCAGCAGCAGGCCGGCGAAGGTGAGGGTGTAGGCGTCGACGACCCACTGCAGGCCGGAGACTCCGGTCCGTAGCTGGACGCCGATCGAGGGAAGAGCGACGTTGACGATGGTGTTGTCGAGTACCACGAGCAATTCGGCCAGACAGATGACGGCGAGCGCGAGAAACCGCTGCGAACGCCGGTCCAGCAGCACTGATGGAGCGACTATGGAGGTTGCCATAGCATTGTAGTGAACCAGATTACTGTCACCCTGCGTAACATCTTCTCGGTAGGATCACTGCCACATTGTGTTGCCGAAGTGGTCTGCATCACAGCAGATCCGGCTGAATCGGACCGGGGGATACCCGTTTTGGCAGATGGGGGGAGGTGCAGGTACAGTGGTCAACGGTCATGCGGGATGTGCATACATCCGGCGAAGACCACACCCATTCGTTCTACCGAAGACCGTTGGTCGTTGATGCCGAATTTCACGGTGTCGATCGAAGGTCCGGCGACATTGCCGGCGACCCACGCAGGGAGAGCTGAGGCCGAAGATATTTTGCGCCCCGGTACGCCTTGCGTCCGGGGCGTTCGTTTTGTCGCCGGCCCCTGATTCGGTAGTGCACCAACGAAACCGACATCAGAGAGGAGGCGAAGTATGGCGAAACCTGAAAAGGTCACCGCTGTCGCGGAGATCGCGGAGCAGTTCAAGAACTCCACGGCCACTGTTGTCACGGAATACCGTGGCCTGTCGGTCGGCAAGCTCACCGAGCTGCGTCGTGCGCTCGGCGCCGACGCCACGTACTCCGTCGCCAAGAACACCCTGGTCAAGATCGCTGCCGGCGAAGCCGGTGTGGCGGGTCTCGACGAGCTGTTCGTCGGCCCGACCGCTATCACCTTCATCCAGGGTGAGCCGGTCGATGCCGCCAAGGCGCTCAAGCAGTTCGCCAAGGACAACAAGTCCCTGGTCATCAAGGGCGGATACATGGACGGCCGCGCGCTGTCCGTGTCCGAGGTCGAGCGTATCGCTGACCTCGATTCGCGCGAGGTGCTGCTGGCCAAGCTGGCCGGTGCGTTCAAGGCCAAGCCTTCGCAGGCTGCCGCCCTGTTCGCCGCTCCCGCTTCGCAGGTCGCCCGGCTCGCCCAGGCGCTGCTCGAGAAGCGCACGAGTGCCGAAGGCGCTCCTGCTGCCGAAGAAGCACCCGCGGCTGACGCCGAATAAGACATCTATTACCCGCCTCGGGGTGCGTATGCGCTGCGAGGTACACCACGAAAGGAACCACCATGGCAAAGCTGAGCACCGAAGAACTGATCGGCGCCTTCAAGGAGCTGACCCTGCTCGAGCTCGCTGAGTTCGTCAAGGTCTTCGAAGAGACCTTCGACGTCACCGCCGCTGCCCCCGTCGCCGTCGCGGCCGCCGGTGGCGCTGCTCCGGCCGAGGCTGCCGAAGAGCAGGACGAGTTCGACGTCATCCTCGAGGGTGCCGGCGACAAGAAGATCCAGGTCATCAAGGTGGTCCGTGAGATCGTCTCGGGCCTGGGCCTGAAGGAAGCCAAGGACCTGGTCGAGGGCGCCCCGAAGCCGATCCTGGAGAAGGTCGCCAAGGATGCCGCCGAGGCTGCCAAGGCGAAGCTCGAAGAGGCCGGCGCCAAGGTTTCCGTCAAGTAATTCGGAACCAGTGCTGTTGTGAACGGGCGGTCCTTTCCGGGCCGTCCGTTTGCTATTTGTCCGGACATGCGAAAGTGATCCGGGTCGTAGTAGCCGCGCCAGGTTACTCTTCAGTCATGTAGGGGTGTGCCCCGTCTCACTGATGGGTTACAGTGACCGGACCCACAGAGTCGTAGCGCACCGCCGTGATGTGAGCGCGCGGGAACGCGGGTGGGGTGCTCGCAGGGATCAATGGAGGTAGCAGTGGGCGTCGAGGTCAGGACCGAGGGTGTAACAAAATCCTTCGGTTCACAGCGAATTTGGCAGGACGTGTCGATCACGCTCCCTTCGGGTGAGGTCAGTGCATTGCTCGGCCCATCGGGTACGGGTAAGTCGGTGTTCCTGAAGTCGCTCATCGGTCTGCTGCGGCCCGAGCGCGGGTCGATCTTCATCGATGGCACCGACATCATGACCTGCTCCAACAAGGAGCTCTACGAGATCCGCAAACTGTTCGGCGTCCTTTTCCAGGACGGCGCGCTGTTCGGCTCGATGAATTTGTACGACAACATCGCGTTCCCGCTTCGTGAGCACACGAAGAAGTCGGAATCCGAGATCCGCCGCGTGGTCATGGAGAAGCTCGAGCTGACCGGTCTGCTCGGCGCCGAGGGCAAGCTGCCCGGCGAGATCTCCGGTGGTATGCGCAAGCGCGCCGGTCTGGCCCGCGCGCTGGTCCTCGACCCGCAGATCATCCTCGTCGACGAGCCCGACTCGGGCCTCGACCCGGTGCGTACCTCGTACCTGGCGCAGCTGCTGCTCAACATCAACGCGCAGATCGACGCCACGATCCTGATCGTGACGCACAACATCAACCTGGCCCGTACCGTGCCGGACAACATCGGCATGCTCTTCCGCCGCAACCTGGTGATGTTCGGCCCCCGTGAGGTGCTGCTCACCAGCGAGGAGCCGGTGGTCAAGCAGTTCCTCAACGGCCGCATGATCGGCCCGATCGGTATGTCGGAGGAGAAGGACGAGGCGCAGATGGCGCGCGAGCAGGCGCTCGTCGACGCCGGTCACCACCACGGTGGCGCCGAGGAGATCGACGGCATCATCCCGCAGATGAAGGCCGAGCCCGGCATGCCCGCCCGCCAGGCCGTGTTCCGCCGTCAGGCGCGCGTGCGCGAGATCATCCACACCCTGCCGCACGCGGCACAGGTGGCGATCCGCGAGTCGCTGGATTCCTCCGATGACACTCAGGTGATGGCTGCCTACGGCGGCAACGATCAGCCCACCGAAACGTTCAAGACCGTTCCGCACGGCCAGATCAACGGCTGAGCGACTTTTACGCTTCGGATGAGCCCCGGCCTACGGCCGGGGCTCTTCTGCGTGACAGGGCGGAAAACAACTGCTGACCGGCCGTCGCCGGGGTGGCGCGCACGGCGTGTCGCGAGTAAAATGACCGCGGCGCGGGGTGGGGGATCCCCAGCGCGCCAGGCGATCTCGCATCGCGAACAGACCTTCGCGCGCCACTTGACGAGGGGCTCGCAAACCGTCACCCTATTCACAGCAGCGTGAGCTGTTGAGGGGCATCAACGCCAGCGAGAATTCGGCCCAGCACCAGCTGACAGGGGTCGGCGCCAGTTGAATAGAGGGCTCAGCGCCAAGTGAGCGGTCGTCTCGGGGGAGTCGGCGGCAGGGCGCGCAGCGGTGAAGAACCCGACGCGGCCAGCGTCCAGGGCTTCGGCGCGTTATCCCGTGCGTCCGGTCACACGGATGGTATGTTGACACTCCCTTGTCTAGGGGTGTAAGTTTGGACGTTGCGCTGGCTGCCTCCTGTCCACACCTTGATTCGCACTCGAAAGTTCCACCCTTCCGGTGTTACTTCCGCTGCTGCTTGTTCTGGTTTCGTTCGGGCTGTAACCAGCGGAATTCGTAGCAGACAAGCGACGGTCGCGGACCACCACGCGACGCGCGTGAGGTGCTGGAAGGACGCATCTTGGCAGTCTCCACCCAGACCAAGGCTGGTATCCCCGGAGCCCCTTTGAGGGTTTCGTTCGCGAAGATCCGAGAGCCCTTGGAGGTGCCCGGACTTCTCGACCTACAAACGGACTCGTTCGCCTGGTTGGTCGGTACTCCCGACTGGCGTGAGAAGGCGGCCGCTCGCGGCGACGTCGGTCTCGCAGGCGGCCTCGAAGAGGTGCTCGAAGAGCTCTCGCCGATCGAGGACTTCTCCGGATCCATGTCCCTGTCGTTCTCTGATCCGCGCTTCGAAGAGGTCAAGGCCTCCATCGACGAGTGCAAAGAGAAGGACATGACCTACGCGGCGCCGTTGTTCGTCACCGCGGAGTTCATCAACAACAACACCGGCGAGATCAAGAGCCAGACGGTGTTCATGGGCGATTTCCCCATGATGACCGACAAGGGCACCTTCATCATCAACGGCACCGAGCGTGTCGTCGTCTCCCAGCTGGTCCGTTCCCCGGGCGTCTACTTCGATCACAACATCGACAAGACCACCGAGAAGGACCTGCACAGCGTGCGCGTGATCCCGTCGCGCGGCGCGTGGCTGGAGTTCGACGTCGACAAGCGCGACACCGTCGGTGTCCGTATCGACCGCAAGCGTCGTCAGCCGGTCACCGTGCTGCTCAAGGCGCTGGGTTGGACGACCGAGGAGATCGTCGAGCGTTTCGGCTTCTCCGAGATCATGATGTCCACCCTGGAGAAGGACAGCACGCCCGGCCAGGACGAGGCGCTGCTCGACATCTACCGCAAGCTGCGTCCGGGCGAGCCGCCGACCAAGGAGTCCGCGCAGACTCTGCTGGAGAACCTGTTCTTCAAGGAGAAGCGCTACGACCTGGCCCGCGTCGGTCGCTACAAGATCAACAAGAAGCTCGGCATCCACGTGCACGAGCCGGTGACCTCCTCGGTTCTCACCAAGGAAGACATCGTCGACACCATCGAGTACCTGGTGCGTCTGCACGCCGGTGACCGCACGATGACCGCCCCCGGCGGTGAAGAGGTCCCCGTCGAGATCGACGACATCGACCACTTCGGTAACCGTCGTCTGCGCACCGTCGGTGAGCTCATCCAGAACCAGATCCGCGTGGGCCTGTCCCGCATGGAGCGTGTCGTTCGTGAGCGGATGACGACTCAGGACGTCGAGGCGATCACGCCGCAGACCCTGATCAACATCCGTCCGGTCGTCGCGGCGATCAAGGAGTTCTTCGGAACTTCGCAGCTGTCGCAGTTCATGGACCAGAACAACCCGCTGTCGGGTCTGACCCACAAGCGCCGCCTGTCGGCGCTGGGCCCGGGTGGTCTGTCCCGTGAGCGCGCCGGTCTGGAAGTTCGTGACGTCCACCCGTCGCACTACGGCCGCATGTGCCCGATCGAGACCCCGGAAGGCCCGAACATCGGCCTGATCGGTTCGCTGTCGGTGTACGCGCGGGTCAACCCGTTCGGCTTCATCGAGACGCCGTACCAGAAGGTTGTCGACGGCAAGGTCACCGACGAGGTCAAGTACCTGACCGCCGACGAGGAAGACCGCTACGTTCGCGCGCAGGCCAACTCCCCGGTCGACGCCGAAGGTCGCTTCCTCGAGGAGAAGGTCCTCGTCCGCCGTGCGGGCGAAGAGGTCGAGTTCGTGACGCCGGCTCAGGTCGACTTCATGGACATCTCGCCGCGCCAGATGGTGTCGGTCGCGACGGCCATGATCCCGTTCCTCGAGCACGACGATGCCAACCGTGCCCTGATGGGCGCGAACATGCAGCGTCAGGCCGTGCCGCTGATCCGTTCCGAGTCCCCGATCGTGGGCACCGGCATGGAACTGCGCGCAGCCGTCGACGCGGGCGACGTTGTTGTCAACGAGAAGCCCGGCGTTGTCGAAGAGGTCTCGGCCGATTACGTCACCGTGATGGCCGACGACGGCAGCCGCAAGTCCTACCGGATGCGCAAGTTCAACCGGTCGAACCAGGGCACCTGCTCGAACCAGCGTCCGATCGTGGACGAGGGCGATCGGGTGGAGAAGGGGCAGGTCCTCGCGGACGGCCCCTGCACCGAGAACGGTGAGATGGCGCTGGGCAAGAACTTGCTCGTCGCGATCATGCCGTGGGAAGGCCACAACTACGAGGACGCGATCATCCTGTCGCAGCGCCTCGTGGAAGAGGACGTTCTCACCTCGATCCACATCGAAGAGCACGAGATCGATGCCCGCGACACCAAGCTCGGTGCCGAGGAGATCACCCGGGACATCCCGAACGTCTCCGACGAGGTCCTCGCCGACCTCGACGAGCGCGGCATCATCCGCATCGGTGCCGAGGTCCGCGACGGCGACATCCTGGTCGGCAAGGTCACGCCCAAGGGCGAGACCGAGCTCACCCCGGAAGAGCGTCTGCTGCGTGCCATCTTCGGTGAGAAGGCTCGCGAAGTGCGCGACACCTCGCTCAAGGTGCCCCACGGTGAGTCCGGCAAGGTCATCGGCATTCGCGTGTTCTCGCGCGAAGACGACGACGATCTGCCTCCCGGTGTGAACGAGCTGGTCCGCGTCTACGTGGCCCAGAAGCGCAAGATCCAGGACGGTGACAAGCTCGCCGGTCGCCACGGCAACAAGGGCGTCATCGGCAAGATCCTCCCCATCGAGGACATGCCGTTCATGCCCGACGGCACGCCGGTCGACATCATCCTGAACACCCACGGTGTGCCCCGTCGTATGAACATCGGCCAGATCCTGGAAACCCATCTCGGGTGGATCGGTAAGGCCGGCTGGAATATCGACGTGGCCGCGGACGGCACCCGCCCCGACTGGGCGGCGACGCTGCCCGAGGAGATGCTGGCCGCGCCGGCCGACTCGAACATCGCCACGCCCGTCTTCGACGGCGCCAAGGATGACGAGCTGACCGGTCTGCTCGGTTCGACCCTGCCCAACCGTGACGGTGAGCGGATGGTCAACGCCGACGGCAAGTCGACGCTGTTCGACGGTCGTTCGGGTGAGCCGTTCCCGTACCCGGTCGCGGTCGGTTACATGTACATCCTGAAGCTGCACCACCTGGTCGACGACAAGATCCACGCCCGTTCGACCGGCCCGTACTCGATGATCACGCAGCAGCCGCTGGGTGGTAAGGCGCAGTTCGGTGGTCAGCGATTCGGTGAGATGGAGTGCTGGGCCATGCAGGCCTACGGCGCGGCGTACACGCTGCAGGAACTCCTGACCATCAAGTCCGACGACGTGGTCGGCCGCGTGAAGGTCTACGAGGCCATCGTCAAGGGCGAGAACATTCCGGAGCCGGGCATCCCGGAGTCGTTCAAGGTGCTCCTCAAGGAACTCCAGTCGCTGTGCCTCAACGTCGAGGTGCTGTCTTCGGACGGCGCCGCGATCGAGATGGGCGGCGGCGAAGACGAGGATCTGGAGCGCGCGGCCGCGAACCTGGGCATCAACCTGTCCAGGAACGAAGCCGCCACCATCGACGATCTGGCGAACTAGGTGGTAAGCGGTGCGGTCGCTGTGGAAGCGACCGCGCCGCGCACCGCGCTCGACAACTAGTGAACTTTTGCTCGAATTCGACCCGAACAGGGGAAAGGAAGTTACGTGCTAGACGTCAACTTCTTCGATGAACTCCGGATCGGCCTTGCCTCCGCCGATGACATCCGCCAGTGGTCTTTCGGCGAGGTGAAGAAGCCGGAGACCATCAACTACCGCACGCTCAAGCCGGAGAAGGACGGGCTCTTCTGCGAGAAGATCTTCGGTCCCACCCGGGACTGGGAGTGCTACTGCGGCAAGTACAAGCGTGTCCGCTTCAAGGGCATCATCTGTGAGCGCTGTGGCGTCGAGGTGACTCGCGCCAAGGTGCGTCGTGAGCGGATGGGCCACATCGAGCTGGCCGCTCCGGTTACTCACATCTGGTACTTCAAGGGCGTTCCGTCGCGCTTGGGCTACCTGCTCGACCTGGCGCCGAAGGATCTCGAGAAGATCATCTACTTCGCCGCCTACGTCATCGTCGGCGTCGACGAGGAGCTGCGTCACAACGAGCTCTCCACGCTCGAAGCCGAGATGGAGGTCGAGAAGAAGGCTGTCGCCGATCAGCGCGACGCCGACCTCGAGGCCCGCGCGCAGAAGCTCGAAGCCGATCTGGCCGAGCTGGAAGCCGAGGGCGCCAAGTCCGACGTGCGTCGCAAGGTCAAGGACGGCGGCGAGCGCGAAATGCGTCAGCTGCGCGACCGCTCGCAGCGTGAGCTGGACCGCCTCGACGAGATCTGGACGACCTTCACCAAGCTGTCGGTCAAGCAGCTCATCGTCGACGAGGTGCTCTACCGCGAGCTCGTCGACCGCTACGGCGAGTACTTCACCGGCGCCATGGGTGCGGAGTCCATCCAGAAGCTGATGGAGAACTTCGACATCAACGCCGAGGCCGAGAGCCTGCGCGAGACCATTCGCTCCGGCAAGGGTCAGAAGAAGCTGCGTGCGCTCAAGCGTCTGAAGGTCGTCGCGGCCTTCCAGACCAACGGCAACTCGCCCATGGGCATGGTGCTCGACGCTGTTCCGGTGATCCCGCCGGAGCTGCGCCCGATGGTCCAGCTCGACGGTGGCCGTTTCGCCACCTCCGACCTGAACGACCTGTACCGCCGCGTGATCAACCGCAACAACCGCCTCAAGCGACTGATCGATCTGGGTGCGCCCGAGATCATCGTCAACAACGAGAAGCGGATGCTGCAGGAGTCGGTCGACGCACTGTTCGACAACGGCCGTCGTGGCCGTCCGGTCACCGGACCGGGTAACCGCCCGCTGAAGTCCCTGAGCGACCTGCTCAAGGGCAAGCAGGGTCGTTTCCGTCAGAACCTGCTCGGCAAGCGCGTCGACTACTCGGGCCGTTCGGTCATCGTGGTCGGTCCGCAGCTCAAGCTGCACCAGTGTGGTCTGCCGAAGCTGATGGCGCTCGAGCTGTTCAAGCCGTTCGTCATGAAGCGTCTGGTCGACCTGAACCACGCGCAGAACATCAAGTCCGCCAAGCGGATGGTCGAGCGTCAGCGCGCACAGGTGTGGGATGTCCTCGAAGAGGTCATCGCCGAGCACCCTGTGCTGCTGAACCGCGCGCCCACCCTGCACCGCCTCGGCATCCAGGCCTTCGAGCCCCAGCTGGTCGAAGGCAAGGCCATTCAGCTGCACCCGCTCGTCTGTGAGGCGTTCAACGCCGACTTCGACGGTGACCAGATGGCCGTGCACCTTCCGCTGTCCGCGGAGGCGCAGGCCGAGGCACGCATCCTGATGCTGTCGTCGAACAACATCCTGTCCCCGGCGTCGGGTCGCCCGCTGGCGATGCCGCGTCTGGACATGGTGACGGGCCTGTTCTACCTGACCCGTCTCGACGAGAACGGTGTCGGCACCTACAAGGCCGCCGCCAAGGACGAGCCGGAGTACGGCGTGTTCTCCTCGCCCGCCGAGGCACAGATGGCCGTCGATCGTGGCGAGCTGACCGTGCGGTCCACCATCAAGGTGCGGCTGACCGAGCAGCGCCCGCCGCGGGATATCGAGAACGAGCTGTTCCCGGACGGCTGGAAGCGCGGCGAAGCGTGGCTGGCCGAGACCACGCTGGGTCGCGTGATCTTCAACGATCTGCTCCCGGCGGACTACGCGTTCATCAACGAGCCGATGCCGAAGAAGCGTCAGGCCACGATCATCAACGATCTGGCCGAGCGCTACCCGATGATCGTCGTCGCGCAGACCGTCGACAAGCTCAAGGACGCCGGCTTCTACTGGGCCACGCGTTCGGGTGTCACCGTCTCCATGTCGGACGTGCTCGTTCCGCCGGAGAAGCCCGAGATCATGGAACGCTACGAGTCGATGGCGGACCTGATCGAGAAGAAGTACCAGCGTGGCGCGCTCGATCACTCCGAGCGCAACAACGCCTTGGTCAAGATCTGGCAGGAAGCCACCGAGGAAGTGGGCGCCGCGCTGCGTACCCACTACCCGCCGGACAACCCGATCATCACGATCGTCGACTCCGGCGCCACGGGTAACTTCACCCAGACCCGTACCCTCGCGGGTATGAAGGGCCTGGTGACGAACCCGAAGGGTGAGTTCATCCCGCGCCCGATCAAGTCCTCGTTCCGTGAGGGCCTGACCGTGCTCGAGTACTTCATCAACACCCACGGTGCTCGTAAGGGTCTGGCCGACACGGCGCTTCGTACCGCCGACTCGGGTTACCTGACCCGTCGTCTGGTCGATGTGTCGCAGGACGTCATCGTCCGCGAAGAGGACTGTGGCACCGAACGCGGCATCCTGGTGCCGATCGCGGAGAAGCTGGCCGACGGCACGATCATCCGTGACGCGCACGTCGAGACCTCCACCTATGCCCGGACGCTCGCGTCCGACGCGGTGGATGCCAAGGGCAATGTCATCGTGTCGAAGGGCGCCGACCTCGGCGACCCCGCGCTCGACGCGCTGCTCGCGGCCGGTATCACCGAGGTGAAGGTCCGCTCCGTGCTGACCTGCACCACCGGCACCGGCGTCTGCGCCACCTGCTACGGCCGTTCGATGGCCACCGGCAAGCTGGTCGATATCGGCGAGGCCGTCGGCATCGTCGCGGCCCAGTCCATCGGTGAGCCCGGTACCCAGCTGACCATGCGTACCTTCCACCAGGGTGGCGTCGCGGGCGACGACATCACCGGTGGTCTGCCGCGTGTTCAGGAGCTCTTCGAGGCCCGTGTCCCCAAGGGCAAGGCGCCGATCGCGGAGGTCTCGGGCCGGGTGCGTCTCGAGGACGACGACCGCTTCTACAAGATCACGATCATCCCTGATGACGGGTCGGAGGAAGTCGTCTACGACAAGCTCTCGAAGCGTCAGCGTCTGCGTGTGTTCAAGCACGACGACGGCTCCGAGCGTCTGCTGGCCGACGGTGACCACGTGGAGGTGGGTCAGCAGCTGCTCGAGGGCGCTGCCGATCCGCACGAGGTGCTGCGCGTGATGGGTCCCCGTCAGGTGCAGGTCCACCTGGTCCACGAGGTCCAGGAGGTCTACCGCTCGCAGGGTGTGTCGATCCACGACAAGCACATCGAGGTCATCGTTCGCCAGATGCTGCGTCGTGTGACGATCATCGATTCGGGTGCGACCGAGTTCCTGCCCGGCTCGCTCACCGAGCGCGCCGAGTTCGAGAACTCGAACCGTCGCGTGGTGGCCGAAGGCCGCGAGCCGGCTTCGGGCCGTCCCGTGCTGATGGGTATCACCAAGGCGTCGCTGGCCACCGATTCGTGGCTGTCGGCGGCTTCCTTCCAGGAGACCACCCGAGTGCTGACGGACGCGGCGATCAACTGCCGCTCCGACAAGCTGATCGGCCTGAAGGAGAACGTGATCATCGGTAAGCTCATCCCGGCTGGTACCGGTATCAACCGTTACCGCAACATCCAGGTGCAGCCGACCGAAGAAGCCCGTGCCGCGGCGTACGCGGTGCCGTCCTACGACGACACCTACTACTCCCCGGACAGCTTCGGCTCCTCCACCGGCGCAGCGGTGCCGTTGGACGACTACGGCTTCAGCGACTACCGCTAAGCAGTAACCCGAACGCCCCGTTCCTTCTTGGAGCGGGGCGTTCGTCGTTTCTGTGTCGGTGTGGGGTGAGACCATCTCGGTATGCCCGAAACCGCAGAGGCCCTGTCGATCGAGGACATGGTCCGTGGCGCGATCAAGCAGGTGTGGGCGGACTGCCCGGATCTGGTCGTGGATGCCGTTCACGAGCGAACTGTGGTGGCGCACATCGCATCCGCGCTGAATCAGCGATTGTCGGTTCTGCCCGGGAAGTGGCGGGCGGATGTCGAATACGATCGTGTCACGAATTTAGGGTTCTCGGTGGTGCGGAAGCAGCTGCTATTGGCGCGCGCGGGGCTCGACGATGTCAGCTTCGTGGTACCGGACTTGATCGTGCACGAACCGTACAGTGGTTCGAAACGCGGCAATATCCTTGTGCTGGAAGCCAAGAAGGGGCGCGTTTCAGCGCGGGCACGCGAAGGCGATTACATCAAACTCTGTGCGTTCATCGAGCAGCTCGGATACCGGCACGCGGTCTTCCTCGAGTTCGACGGTGCGGGTGGCCGCCCCAGGGTCGAGTGGATTCGCTCGGCGTACGAGTACCCGGACCCAACCCTGCGGGCGTCGGAGGAGCTCTAGTCCAGGGCCGATTCGGCGGGCCGCCGTGACGGGGCGGTGCGGGCGTGGGTGGCGTAGAGGGTCAGGCCGACGAAGGTGAGCCCGCCTACGAGATTGCCGAGGACGGTGGGGATTTCGTTCCATACGAGGTAGTCGCCGAGGGAGAAGTCGCCGCCCAGGAGCAGGCCGGAGGGGAACAGGAACATGTTGACGATGGAGTGTTCGAAGCCCATGTAGAAGAACAGCATGATGGGCATCCACATCGCGATCACCTTGCCCGACACCGAGGTCGACATCATGGCGGCGACCACGCCGGTGGAGACCATCCAGTTGCACAGCACGGCGCGGATGAACAGGGTGAGCATGCCCGCGGCTCCGTGTTCGGCGTAGCCGAGGGTTCTGGATTCGCCGATCTCACCGAGCTTCTCGCCGACGGCGCTGGGGTCGACGGAGAAACCCATGGTGAGGATGATGGCCATCATCACCGCGACGGTGAACGCGCCCGCGAAGTTGCCGACGAACACCAGTCCCCAGTTGCGCAGCATCGTGCGCACCGTGACGCCGCGTCGTTTGTCGATCAGGGCCAGCGGAACCAGCGTGAAAACGCCGGTGAGCAAGTCGAATCCGAGCAGGTAGAGCATGCAGAACCCGACCGGGAAGAGCACGGCTCCGAGTAGTGGTTCGCCGGTGTTCACGGTGATGGTCACGGCGAACGCGGCGGCGAGGGCGAGGATCGCGCCCGCCATGTAGGCGCGGATCACGGTGTCGCGGGTGGACATGAAGGCTTTGGCCTCGCCCGCGTCGATCATCTTCTCGACGAAGTCCGCCGGTGTGAGATAGGACATGGAAAACCCTTCGTAGTGGCTCTAGCGCAGGAGTTTTCGCTGTCGAGGTTGCCTCGCGGTCACCGGACGTTGCTCCCACGTAAATAGTGGTATTCCACTATGGCGGCGAGTGCCTCCGAATGGCAGGCTGGCTGCGACCCCGACCCTAGGAGCCCCTGCATGCAACCGATCCTGAGCAAGTCCGCCGCCGCCGACCTCATCGTCGCCGCTCGTATCCGCAAGGGTATGACGTGGGCGGGCATCGCGGAATCGATCGGCGCACCCGTGGTCTGGACGACGGCAGCCCTGCTCGGCCAGCACCCGATGACCGAGGAACAGGCCGCCGCCGTCTGCACGCTGCTGGACCTCGACGACACCGTCGCCGAAAGCCTGCGTCTGCAACCCTCCCGCGGCGCCGACCCGGCGACACTGTCCGACCCCACCATCTACCGCCTCGTGGAAGCCGTTTCGGTCTACGGCCCCGCCCTCAAGGAACTCATCCACGAGGAATTCGGCGACGGCATCATGAGCGCCATCAACTTCAACATCGACATAGCCCGCCGCCCCCACCCCGACGGCGACCGCGTCGTCATCACCCTGGACGGCAAATTCCTCGACTACCGCTGGTGAATCGGGTTCTGTCGACGGTCAGGATCCTTGCTCGGTCCGAGTCCGCGGGAGCTCCGTCGGGGTGTCTGCCGGTGTCTCGGGGTCGCCGAGCGCGGGCGCGGTGGGCTCGCCGAGGCGGACGGAGACGACTCCGATGAGGATCAACGCGCCGCCGAGTAGCTGGATCGGTCTGGGTGCCTCGGCGAGGAGGATCCAGGCGAAGATCAGGGCGGCGAGGACTTCGGTGAGGGCTACGAAGGAGGCCAGGCGGGAGCCGAGGCGGCGGGTGGCGGCGATGCCGGTGACGTAGGCGATGGCGGCGGTGACGATGCCGATGACGAGGATGGGGATCCACCAGGGGGTGGTGAAGTCGGCGAAGGCGACCCGGTGGGTGGTGGCGTGTAGGGGGACGATGCCGAGGGTGCCCGCCAGGATCAGGGTGAGGCCACCGATCAGGAGTCCGCCGCAGGCCAGAACGGTGCCGGGGAGGTCGCCGCCCTGGGCGGAGAGGACGAAATAGGCCGCGGCGCCGAGCATCGCCGCCAGCGCCCAGGCGATGCCGATCGGGTCGGTCGACAGGCCGGAGGTCACATCGAGCACGAGCAGCAGGCCGGTGATTCCGAGGACCGCGCCTGCGATGGTGGCCGCGCCGGGCTGTTGCCGGTGGCGCACCCACAACCAGCCCACCACGACGATCGGCGCGGTGTATTCGATCAGCAGCGCGGCGCCGACTTCCATGTGCGCGACGGCGTTGAAGTAGGCGAGCTGGGTGCCCGCCACGGCGACCAGGCCGTACGCGACGATGAGATTGGCGTTGGCGCACAGCAGTTTCCAGTTTCCCCGCAGGTGGGGGAGGGCGAGCGGCACGAGAACCACTCCGGCCAGCAGCACGCGCGCGGCGACAACGGCGGCGGCGCTCCAGCCCGCGTTCATCAGCCCACGCGCGAGTGGACCGGACAGCCCGAACGAGGTGGCCGACGCCAGCGCGAGCAGCAGTCCGGACCGCATCCGGATCGCGCTGTCATGAGTCAAAGTCACCATGACTAATGACGGTAAGGAGCCTGCGGTAATATGTCAATGTGGTTTTTGCTCATGACACCGAGGCGGCCCTGCTGGCGGCGGTCGAACTGGTCAATTCCGCCGAAGACCCCGACACCTTGACCGAGGCGGCTCAGCTCGCCGAGTTCTTCGAACGACACGTCTACACGGGCGCGCACACCGGCGACGCGGCCGAACTGACCGCTGTCCGGGCCCTGCGCGCGCCGCTGCGCGCGATGCTCACCAGCGACCGCGATGCCGCCGTCACGCTCGTGAACGAGACTCTCGCCGGGCACCGCGCTGTACCGCAGTTGGTCCGCCACGGCGACGTCGACTATCACGTGCACGCGGTCCCGCCGCAAGCCCCACTTCCGGTTCGCATCGCCGTCGAAACCGCGATGGCGATGATCGATCTGATCCGCGCCGACGACCTGAGCAGACTCTCGATCTGCGCCGACGCGGACTGTGCGGGACTGGTACTCGACCTGTCCCGCAACCGTTCCCGCCGCTATTGCAGCACCGCATGCGGCAACCGCAACGCCGTCGCCGCCTACCGTGCGCGCCAGAAGTAGCCCACTGCAACGTGGTTCGGAGTAGGCCGATGCCGGGCTGAGTCTGTCTCGGGCTAGCTCGGCCGTCTCTGCGTGAGCCCGTCGAGCAATGCGGCGAGCCCGAACTCGAAACTCCCCACGGCCGTGACGGTTTCCGTGTCGGCGCGCTCGAGCCGGGCCCGCAGCCGCGGATACGGCAGGGCGATCT
The DNA here is from genome assembly GCF_053608345.1 of Nocardia sp. NPDC055050. Classification (NCBI taxonomy): domain Bacteria; kingdom Bacillati; phylum Actinomycetota; class Actinomycetes; order Mycobacteriales; family Nocardiaceae; genus Nocardia; species Nocardia sp. NPDC055050. Next base: position 14,340 of record NZ_JBSGVG010000034.1, on the reverse strand, counting down.
CGCCTGCCTCGTCGAGCGCGGCCTGGAGTTCTACCGCCGGATCGCGATCTCCGCGCCCGAGCCGTCGCCGCAGTGACACATCGGCCGCGGCGCCGGCGGCACTGCCGAGGATCAGCGTGAACACCGACCCCATCGCTTGGTCGGCCGCGTCGTCGACGAACCCGGCGTTCTCGTACACCGTCAGTGCGACCTCGTCGTGGCGAGCCTTGTTCGGCCCGTAGAGCAGGTAGCTCGACTGCGCCTGCGCCAGCCAGGGATGCCTGGTGATGGTTGTGTACAACCCGCGGGCCAGCTGTTCGGCGGCCGCGCGCCAGTCGAGCGAGTCGGGGTCGGGCAGGGTGATTTCGCCCCAGATCTCGTCGGCGGCGAGGCGAATCAGGTTGTCCTTGTTCTTCACATGCCAGTACATCGCGGTCGGTGCGGAATCGAGCCGTTTGCCGAGGCTGCGCATGTTCAGCCCGTCGAGTCCCTCTTCGTCGAGCAGGTCGATCGCGGTGGCGACGATTTGTTCGCGGGTCAATGTCTCACGCGGCATGCCTAGACCATAGGGGTTCACCTGGCACTTTCACAAAGTTCAAGAAATCTCTTGCACTTAGTTCAAGTAGACCGCTACGCTACTTTTACAAAGTTCAAGAAGGGATCGACCAGCATGAATGTCTTCCTCGCCACCATCGACCTCGCCATCGCCGCCGCGTTCGTGAGCATGCCGTTCGTGCGCAATCGCTACGGCGCGGCCGCCATGGTCACCGCCGAGTCCGAGCTGGCCAGACAGGGGGTGCGCACCACCGCGCTCACCGAGAACGGCATGCGGTTCGACGCCAGTGGCCACGAGAGTGCCGCGCCACTGAGCGTCGCCGCGATCATGATCGCGCTCGCCGGCGTCAACCTCGCTGACCTGGCCGTCGCCCGGCCGCTGAACTGGGTGCTGTTGACGCTGGTTCTGCTCGGCAACAGCGTCATCGTCTACAGCAATCACACCGCCGTGCGCTCGGTGCGCGCCGCGTTCCACCGCAAGGGCGATCCCGAACTGATCCGTATCGACGTTCCCGCACTGCTCGCGGCCGCCGAATCAGGCTTCCCGGCCTGGACGTGGACGTTGCAGACGCTGCGCAACATCACCGTCTTCGGCAGCGCCGTCCTCGGCCTCGCGGCCCTCGTACTTTCCTGAAACAGCAAGCAAGGAGAAGAACCATGTCCGATCTCGCCCAGTTCATCGCCGCTACCGCCACCGAATTCGGCATCCCCGGCCTAGCCGTCGGTGTTTTCGCCGACGGTCACGAGATCTTCGCGACGCACGGCGTCACCGGCATCGACAACCCGCTTCCCATCACCCCCGACACCCTGTTCGCCGCCGGCTCCATCACCAAACCGGTGACCGCGACCGCGCTGATGCGGCTGGTCGCCGAAGGCAGAATCGACCTCAACGCGACTGTTCAGCAGTATGTTCCGGAATTCACGGCCTCGACCGACATCACCGTCGGGGCCCTGCTCAACCACACCTCGGGCCTGGACTGGAACCTCCTCGTCGATACCGGCGAGGGTGACGACGCGCTCGCCGAGTTCGCCCGCCGGTTGAGTGATCTCCCGCCGATCGGCAAGCCAGGCGAACGCTCCTCCTACAGTCAGGCCGGTTTCAACCTCCTCGGCCGGGTCATCGAAACTGTCACCGGCCAGAGTTTCGAGCGCGCGGTCCACGACCTCGTACTCGCACCGGTCGGTATGGACAACAGCGTCTTCCAGCTCTCCGAGGTCATGACCCGCCGCTTCGCGATCGGCCACGAACTCGGCGCCGACCACGAAATGAGCGTCGTCCGGCCGTGGAAGGGCAACCGCGCCAACAATCCCGGCGGTGGCCTGGCCACGACCGTCGCCGATCAGTTGCGGTGGATGCGCGTGCACCTGGGGAAGAGCGATGTGCTGCCGACAGACATGCTCGCCCGCATGCAGGAGCCGACCGTGCAGCTGCGGGCCAGTTCGCTCGGCGACGCGATCGGTCAGTGCTGGTTCGTCCGCGACATCGATGGTGTCCGCACCATCGGCCACGGCGGTTCGGGCTTCGGGCAATTCGCCGAACTGCTTCTCGTCCCCGAACGCGACTTCGCGGTGGTGGTGATGGCCAACGCCGGTCCCGATGGCATCGCGTGCAACCAGCGCATCGTCCGCTGGGTCCTCGCGCACTACCTCGGCATCGATGATGTCGACCCGGCACCGCTGCCCTTCGACGCCGCGGCGGCCGCGGAACTGGTCGGCCGCTACGAGATCGACGCGATGACTTTCGACATCACCGCGACCCCGTCGAGTCTGGTCCTCGAGGTCAGGATCAAGCCGGAGCTGCGTGCGGCGGCCGGCCACGATCTCCCGCCCGACCACGCGCCGTTCGATGTCGGCCTGCTGCCCGGCGGCGGTGACGAATACATCGTCACCTCAGGGGCTTTCGTCGGTCAGCGCGGATACTTCAGCCGCGACGAGGACGGCGGGGTGATCGGAGTGGACCTGGCCGGCCGGTTGTTCACCCGCATCGGCTAGCGCGCGTCGGGTGGACCGCCGGGTTTCGCCACCCGGCGGTTCGGTCGTGCCCGCAGCGCGCCTACCTGACCTTCGGGCACTTCTTGCCCGCCAGATGGCACTTGTCCTCGAATCCCGCGGGCAGCCAGGTGCCGGTCTTCAGCAGTGGGTGGTGCGGAAAGTGCCGCAGGGCAGCGGTGACGAAAAGCAATACCGCCCAAGGGCTTTGGATCTGGATCTGCTGCAACTTGCCGTCTCGGTCGGGGAATCGGCAGCCGACGCGATCCGGCGCGGTGAGGTCGATGGACTCGAGCGCGGACCAGTACAGCGAGAACGACCGATCGGGGTTGGCGAGATGCAACCGCCGGTCCGAGATCATCACCGACCCCGGCCGTTCCGCCACCCAGCGCGGTTGCGCGGCGGCCGCTGCCTGAGTGCGCCGGGTCCGGTTCACGACCGCATTACCCAACTGCGCGGCCGCGACGATCGGGGCCGGACCGGCGACGGGCCCCCGGCTCCTGGTCCGATTTCCGTCGCCGGTCGGCCGCCACGTGTACCAGTTGACGGCTCCCTCGGCGAGACCGACCTCGCCGGGCTCGATCCGCACCCGCGTCGCCGTGTGTGGGATCAGTCCCACCTCGCCGCGCGCCAGCAGATCGGCCACCCCGCAGGTGTACAGCAGGTAGTCGTCGAACCACGTCCACCCGGCCTGTTCGGCCAGGGCGCGTTCGATATCGGCCAGCGGGTCGAACACCACTCTCATCACCACCCACCCGTGCGGACTTACTGGTGTCAACGGTAGCGGAGACCGGCGGCAACGCGCGGTCGGCGGACAGCGAAAATCAGCGTTCGCTGTCCAGCATCGCCATCTGCTCGGCCGCGTACCGCTCGCCCGCGACGGCGTCGGCCGGTGCCGCCGCCTCGATCACGGCCAGCTCGTCGGGCGTGAGCGAGATCGCGAGCGCCCCGAGCGTCTCGTCGAGGCGCGTCCGGCTGCGCGCGCCGATGACCGGCACGATGTCCTCGCCCCGGCTCAGTGCCCAGGCGATCGCCAGCTGGGCGACCGAAACCTGTTTCGTGGCAGCGATATCGGCCAGCGCCTCGACCAAGCGCAAGTTCGTGGTGAGGTTTTCGCCCTGGAAGCGCGGGCTGTGGGCACGGAAGTCGCCGGCCGTCGCAGGCCCGCCGTTGCGGAAGGTATCGCTGAGCAGCCCCCGCGAGAGCACGCCGTAGGCGGTGATGCCCGTGCCGAGTTGCCGTGCGACCGGGAGGATTTCCTTTTCGATGCCGCGGGAGATGAGCGAGTACTCGATCTGGAGGTCGGCGATCGGGTGCACCGCGGCGGCCCGTCGCAGTGTGTCGGCACCGATCTCGGAGAGTCCGATGTGCCGCACGTACCCCGCCTCGACGAGTTCGCCGATCGCGCCGACGGTGTCCTCGATCGGCACCTCGGGATCCAGGCGCGCGGGCCGGTAGACGTCGATGTGATCGACACCGAGTCGAGTCAGTGTGTAGGTGAGGAAGTTGCGGAGGGCGGCCGGTCGCCCGTCGAAGCCGCCCCATGTTCCGCCCGGCCCGCGCAGCGCACCGAATTTCACGCTGAGTACCACGTCCTCGCGGGCGCGTTCGGCGATGGCCTTGCCGACCAGCATCTCGTTGTGACCCGCGCCGTAGAAGTCACCGGTGTCGATGAGGTTGATGCCCGCGTCGATGGCGGCATGGAGGGTCGCGACCGATTCACGGTCGTCGGAGGCGCCGTATATCCCGGACATGCCCATCGCGCCGAGGCCGATGCGGCTGACGCGGGGACCGGTGTCGCCGAGGCCGACGGTGGGAATCTGTGAGTTCGTCATGCTTCGAGCCTGCGCCGCGAGCGCCGCTCGCGGCAGAGATCGTTCATCGGGGGATCGCCGGTCCCTGGCTGGGCGCCGCCGCGAAGCGCACCATGGAGATATGGACCGATCCGAGCTGGCCGACTTCCTGCGCCGTCACCGGGAACTGCTCACCCCCGCCGACGTGGGCCTGCCGCCTGGCGTGCGCCGGCGCACCCCCGGTCTGCGACGCGACGAGGTGGCTCTGCTCACCGGCATGTCGACCGACTACTACACCCGCCTCGAACAGGCGCGTGGTCCACGCCCGTCCACCCAGGTCCTCGCCGCGCTGGCTCGCGCGCTGCGCCTGAGTGCCGACGAGCGTGACCACCTGTTCCATCTGTGCGGCCACTCGTCCCCGGACCGCGGGCTGCGCGACAAGCACGTCGGCCCCGGCCTGCTGCACATGCTGGACAAACTCGACGACGTCCCCGCCGCCGTGATCACCGATCTCGGCGAGGTTCTCGTCCAGAACCGCATGCACAGTCTGCTGGCCGGTGACCACGGCGCCCGCAGGGGTCTCGATCGCTTCTATTCCTGGCGCTGGTTCACCGATCCATCGGCCAGAACGCTCTTCCCCGAATCGGATTGGGCCCGTATGAGCCGCAGCCATGTGGCCGATCTGCGTGCCACCGCGGCACGTCGCGCCGACGATGCGGAGGTCACCGGCTTCATCAGCGAGTTACGCGGCAACAGTGCGGAATTCGAAGAGCTGTGGAACGAACACGAGGTCGCCGTGCGGATCTCCGACACCAAACAGTTCCTGCATCCGGAAATCGGCCTGATCGATACGATCTGCGAAACCCTGCTCACCCCGAACGCCGCCCAGCGACTGCTGGTCTATCTGCCGCGTCCCGGCACCGACGCGGCGGAGAAGATGGCGCTGCTGCGGGTGATCGGCACCCAACTCCTCAGTCCGACACAGTGATTCACGGTGTCCCGGTGACATAGGCCAGCGCGGTGTCGATTGCGGGCTGACCGCCTGCCAGCGCGTACCCGGCGAGCGCGCCGATCGCCGCCCCTGCCACGGTGGCGACCGGGACGGTGATGAAGTCCAGGATGAACAGGCCGAGTGGGAAGCCGAGTACGAAACCGATGGCAGCCCCGATGGCGGCACCTTCGATGATCTTCGGTTGCAGGCGTTGGGTTTCGGCGAAGAAGCGTTCCTGTGCGCTGATGTCGCGCACCGGTGTGGTGGATTCGCTGATCGGGGTGAGGGTCAGGCTGGTGCCCTGCTCGTCGATCGACGGTGTGAGCGGCACCGCGTGCGCACCGACCCGCACGACCATCGGCAGCGCCGCGAGGACCGCCCCCGATTCGTCGGTGATCGCGACGACTGTCGCGTCGTGGACGAGCTGGAACCGCCCCGTGTCGATGGTGGTGACCACCGCACGCCGATCCTCGGTGGCGCTCACCTGGTAGTTCACGCCCTTGTCGATGCCGCGCAGCGAGGGCGCCGCGACCGGCTGCTCGGCGATCACCGGCGCGGGCTCGGCGTGCCCGTTCCCGGCTGCCGCCACGATGACCCCCATCGCGAGCAGTGCCGCCCCGACCCCAGTGCCGATCCTCATCCCGCAAGCCTCCTGCTGCTCCGCCCGGGTCCGGTTCGTCCCGTTCATCGCGGCAAACCTAGCCGTTGCGGCCCCGTTCGGAAAGTCCATAGCCAGCGGGGCCGGGACGGATCAGCGCCGCGCGTTCGACGATCCGGCGCCGGTCTGTGGACGTCGGGCGAAATCCGGCGCGTGCTCGGGGCGCAGCCCGATACCGCCGAGATAAGCGGTGATTCCGGCGAGCGCGGGCACGGCGTCGACAACACGCAGCGGCAAGGGTGCGGTGTGCAGGGTTCCCCGCAGCGCGGGCGTGATGAGCATGTCGTGTTCGCCGCGCTGGGATCGCTGCGTGAAGCTCGCGGGCAGCATCCGCCTGCGCTGCACCTTTTCCAGGTCGGCGGTCCGCACGGTGCCGTCGAGCAGCGGCTGGGCCAGGATGCGCGCGGCCGCGACGGCGTCCTGCACCGCGAGATTGACGCCGACCCCGCCGACCGGTGACATCGTGTGCGCGGCATCGCCGATGCACAGCAGGCCGGGGACGTACCACCGGTCGAGCATGCCCACCGTCACCTCGAGCAGTTTGACGTCGTCCCAAGTCCGGATCGCCGCTGTCGCCTCGGTGGACCAGCCGAACAGTTCGGTGACGCGATCGCGTAGCCACCGCACGTCGTGTGCGGCGCGAAGCTCTGCGTCACAGCCCTTTTCGATGATGTAGCCGGTCTGGTAGTAGTCGCCGCGGTCGATGGCCACCGCGGAGTTGCCGTTGGTGAAGCGGGCCTGCACGGCACCGCCGTCGATGTCGTCCTCCGATTTCGGGATGCGGAAGAACCACATGTCCATCGGCACGTCCTCCATGCGCGGGCGCAGACCCGCGGCCTCGCGCGTCACGGAATCGCGTCCGTCGCAGGCGATCACGAGATCTGCGCGCAGGGCGTGTTCGACACCGTCGGCATCGAGATAGCGCACGCCTGCCACCCGGCCCGCCTCCTCGATCAGTCCGGTCGCGGTCGAGCGCATGCGCAGGGTGAAGGTCGGTTCCTCGGCCGCGGCGCTGGTGAGCAGGTCGAGGAAGTCCCATTGCGGCACCATGGCGATGTGCCGGTACTTGCCGGGAATTCGGGTGAAATCGGCGGCGACCACCATGCGGTCGCCCGCGTGCATGCACATCCGGGTGAGCTCGGAGCGCGGCAACCTGGCGAAGTTCGCGCCGAGCCCCAGTTCGTCGATCAGTCGCACCGTCGACGGGTGCACCGTATCGCCGCGGAAATCCCGGAGGAAGTCGGCATGCTTTTCCAGCACGGTCACTTCGACGCCTGCTCTGGCGAGTAGGAGACCGGCCATCGTGCCCGCGGGGCCGCCGCCGACGATGCAACAGGTGGTCTTGTCCATGAGTGTTCCCCCTCGATGATTCCCGCCAAGTTCTACGACAAAGCGTAGTAGTGAATCCATCGGCCCGTCCAGGGTTTTCCGAAAGGGGTTGACCGGATGACGTCGCCACGCAATACTGAACTAGATGGTTCAGTATGACTTCCTAGACGCCTCGTTCGGGGCGCTCGCGGACCCCACACGGCGGGGCATCCTCGAGCAACTCGGGCGTGGACCCGCGAGTATCAGCGAGTTGGCCGAGCGATTCGAGATGACCTTGACCGGCATCAAGAAGCACATCGGCCTGCTCGAGGACGCGGGCATGGTGGTCACCGAGAAGCGTGGGCGGGTGCGGTACTGCCGGATCTGTGAGCACGTCTTCGATCGTGAGGTGGCCTGGATGCAGGGTTATCGGCAGATGCTCGAAGCCCGGATGGACCGTCTCGGTGAATTCCTGCAACGAACGGAGCCAGAGCAATGAGCACCACCACCAACGACGCCGTCATCACCTCCACCTCGGACCGCGAAGTCCACATCGAACGCGATTTCGACGCCCCACTGGACCGGGTATGGGACGCCTACAGCCGCATCGAGCAGCTCTCCCGCTGGTGGGGTCGCGGCCATGTGGTCGACGTCGAGCGCTGGGAGTTCCGCAAGGGCGGCCACTGGCGTTTCGTCGAACACGACGGCGACGAGTCCTACGGTTTCGAGGGCCGCTTTCGCGAGATCACCCCGAAGGAACGCATCGTGCAGTCCTTCGAGTGGGACGGCATGCCCGCCCACATCTGCATCGACTCGACCACCTTCATCGATCTCGGCGACGGCCGCACCAGGGTCGCCACCGACAGCATCTTCCACACGGCCGAGGAATGCGCGGGCATGCTCGCCTCGGGCATGGAGGTCGGCCTCAACGACAGCTACCGGGCCCTCGACGCCCTGCTGGCCGAACGTCGCTGAGCGCGCGAACCCGATGCGGTGGCGGGGAGTCCCGCATCGGGTGGCGGCGTGGCCTGTTTCGCCGCAGGCTGATTCCGGACAGCGAGGGCGATGCGGCCTCGGCGCCGCGTCAGAGGTGAGTGCAGCCGGTCGCTCGTTTGCGTGGCTTCAAGCGCAACGGCGGTAGCGGCGGAGCGGGTATCCGCTCCTCGGGGGTGTGGCCGACGACCAACGGAAAACGGCTGGTATCGCGGGCTTCCCACGCCTGCCGCGCATCGATGATCTCCTCGTGACTGCGGGCGACGAAGTTCCACCACATCACCAGCTCCTCGGCGAAGGGTTCGCCGCCGACCAGCGCGAAATGCGCTCCGTCGGTGCTGGACAGGCGCAATTCGGTGCGGTCGGTGCCCAGATACAGCAGCGGGCCCGGGGTGAGTTCGGTGCCGTCGATCGTCACCGCGCCCTCGATCACCAGCACGGCGTGCTCGAACGCGCGGTCCAGCGGGAGCGACACCTCGGCGCCGGGGTCGAGCACGATGTCGGCCCCGACGATCGGCGTGTAGGCCTTCGCGGGTGAGGCGACACCGCCCAGGGCGCCGATCAGCACGGTGGCGCGCAGTCCTGGCGCCGCGTAGCTCGGCAGTTCGCGATGCTGCTCGAAATGCGGGTCGATGCCGGTGGCGGTGCCGGGCAGCGCGATCCACAGCTGGAGGCCGTGGCCCGCTTCCGCGCCGGGCACGCCGAACTCAGAATGCGCGATGCCGCGACCGGAGGTCATCAGATTCAGCTGCCCCGGCGCGATCTCGACGTCGGAGCCCACCGAATCGCGATGCCGGATGCGGCCGTCGAGCGGCCAGGTCACCGTCTGCAAGCCGATGTGGGGGTGGGGCAGGATGTCGGGGGAGGCGCCGGCCTCGGTCGCGGTGGCCGAACCGAACCGGTCGAGGAAACACCATGCGCCGACGGTCGGCAGATCCCGTTGCGGCAGTGTGCGTTCCACGTACACCCCGCGCACCCCGCCGAGTGGGACCTCCCTGGCCGGATACAACTCGGCGATCGGACCCGGACGCGGCGACGGCTCACACAGCGCCTCGTCCGGGTCGATCTCCAGGTCGCTCATCCGGCGATGCCCTTGCCCACCACGTGCGCGTCGTACTCGGGGTGCTTGTCCAGCCAGCCGCGAATGAACGGGCAGTGCGCGGTGATGGTGCGCCCGCGCGCGATCACGTCCTCGATTGCCTGGCGGGCGAGTACGCCGCCGAGTCCCTTGCCCGCGAACACGTCATCGATCTCGGTGTGGATGAAATCGGTGTCGTTGTCGCGCTCGATGTATTCGGTGAAGCCGGCGAGCTCGTCGTCGAAGAACACGTCGTAGCGATTCTTCTCGACATTGCGCACGACGCGGCGCTGTGGCTCTGCTGTCTCGGTCATCGGCAAACGCTCCTTCCGCACCGACGGCGGTGCGCTGAGGGTCGGCGCGTCGTTGCGTCGACCGTGACGGTAACCAGAACCATTCGTCGGCCGCAGCCTATTCCGCGCGATCGTCGGTCGTCGCGGGACTCTATTCGCGTCCTGCCGAGGTGAACGTCATATCCGCGTACCGGCTGCCTGCCACCTGTTCGGCGATCGGCTCCACTGCGGCCAGTTCGTCCGCAGACAGGCGTACTGATGCCGCGGCGACGTTGTCGGCCAGTCTGGTCCGCTTGCGGGTGCCGGGAATCGGCACCACGGACAGGTTGTGCACGTCCGCCCGCGCGTGTACCCACGCGAGTGCGACCTGGGCCTGGGTGATGCCGTGCGCGGCGGCGATCGCGGCCAGCGGTGCGAGCAATGCGGCGTTGTGCTGGGCGTTGTCGCCGGTGAAGCGGGGCTGGAACTTGCGGAAGTCCTGGTCGCTCAGCTCTGTCGCCGAGGTGAACGCGCCGGTGAGAAAACCGCGGCCCAGCGGCGAGTACGGAACGAACGCCACACCCAGTTCGGCCGCGGCGGGCACCGCGGTGCGTTCCACGTCGCGGGAGAACAGCGACCACTCCGACTGCAACGCCGCGATCGGGTGCACCGCGTGCGCGGCCCGCAGCTCGTCACCGGTCACCTCGGACAACCCGAGCGCCCGCACCTTGCCCGCCGCGACGAGTTCGGCCATGGCGGCGACGGTCTCCTCGATCGGGACCCGCGGGTCGCGCCGGTGCATGTAGTACAGGTCGATCGTGTCGACGCCGAGCCTGCGCAGGCTGGCCTCGACCGATGCGCGAATGTAGGCGGGGGAGTTGTCGAAGCCGCGGAAGGACGGATCGTCGGCCTTGCGAACGATGCCGAATTTCGTGGCGATGAGCAGGTTTTCGCGGTTGGCACGCACGAAATCGCCGAGGAATTCCTCGTTGTGGCCGGATCCGTACACATCGGCGGTGTCGAACAGGGTGACGCCGAGTTCGAGCGCGTGGTCGAGGGTGGCCCGCGATTCGGCCGCGTCGGTATCACCGTAGAACTCGCTGATGCCCATACAGCCGAGCCCCTGAGTGCCGATCAGCGGTCCGTCGGCGCCCAGAGTCGTGGTCGGCAGTGTCGCGGTGGTGCTCATGTGTCGCTTCCTTCGCTCGTGTGCACGGTGATCGTGGCGGGCCGGACCACATCCGATCGGCCTTCGTAGACGGCGATCTTGTAGTCGAGAACGGCCACGGTCTGCTGCAGCTCCGCGATCTTGTCGAGCACGTCGGATCTGGTCTGCCGGAACATCTCCAGCCGATCCGGGTAGGTCTGCTCGCCTGCCCGCACCAGTTCGGCGTAGCGGATCATGTCGGCCACCGGCATGCCGGTGAGCCGCAGCCGGGCGATCAGCGCCAGCCACTCCAGGTCGCGGTCGCTGAACCGGCGGTTGCCGGTGTGATCGCGACCGACATAGCTCATCAGCCCGATCCGCTCGTACCAGCGCAGGGTGTCGCGGCTCAGGCCCGAGCGATCGGCCACCTGGCCGATCGAATACCTCGGGCGTTCGTGCTCGTCGTCGCCGCTCTCGGCGCGCAGCGCCGCGTCCTGATCCATCGTGCTCGTCCCTTCCCGTGGAACTTCTTAGACGGTATCCACCTGGAGTGCACTCCAAGCAAGGACTGTTCCTCGGGGCGAGCGAAGTCAGCTGTAGTTCGGCAGCTCCTGGATCGCCCACTTGTTGCCGTCGGGGTCGGCGAAGAAGGTGAACCGTCCCCAGCCCATGTCCTCGACGGGGCTGGCCGCCACACCCGCGGCGATCAGCTGTTCATAGGCCTTGTCGGCGCTGGCCACGACCATCTGCATCCCCTCGACGCTGCCCGGCGCGGCGCTGGTGAGCCCGCGGCCGATGCAGATCGAACACCCCGAACCCGGCGGTGTGAGCTGGACGAATCGGATCTCCGGGGACGGTGTGTGGTCGTGATCGGCGTTGAAGCCGATGCTGGTGTAGAAATCCTTGGCCCGGTCGACATCGGTGACCGGGATGGCAACGAGTTCGATTTTCCAATCCATGTGGTCGAGCATGACACGGTGGTCCGACGGAAACGTAGTGTGGATCACATGGCTGGTAAGGACATCGACCGCGTCAGGGCCCGCTCGGCTTGGGAAACGGTCAAGGAGAGCCCGGTGATCACCGCTATCGCGGTGGCCCCGGTGGTACTCGTGCTCGGCGTGGTCTGGGCGCTGACGAACGGATTCGTCGCGTTCGTGCTTCTGGCGCTGCTGGGGGTGGGCATCGTCGTCGGCGGCAAGCTGCTCAAGTGAGCCGCACCGAATGAGGTCAGCGCGGGACGTGGAACGTCGTGAGTTCGCCCGTTCCGGGGCCGAGTTGTGCCCACGGCCGATCGAATTCGAGCACGGCCAGCGCCGAGGTGGGGAACTTGCGGCTGAGCTCGGTCGCCTGATCGGATTCGCGGTTGCCCGCCAGCTCCCACGCGGTCCAGGGAATCCCGGGCACATGGCCGACGATGAGCAGCGTCGAGATCGTGTCGTCGGTGAGCCCGATCAGTTCCATGAGGGTGTGCGGGTTCGCGTCGTAGATGTCGTCGGTGTACTCGACGGGCGCGGTGATGCCGGTGGCCGCGAGGGTCTGTCTGGTGCGCTCGGCGGTCGAGCAGCGCACCGCGTCGATCGGCGGCGCGGCGGCGCGCAACCAGTCCCCGGCCAGCGCCGCTTCGCGCTCGCCACGCGGTGCCAGCGGGCGCGCGTGGTCGTCGACGTTGTCGGGATAGGCCGATTTTCCGTGCCGCATCAGGATCAGGGTCGCCACCATGAGACCACCGTAATCGTGGGCAGCGGTGAGGTAGCAGTCACACTCGAGGCACACTGAAAGCTGCGTCACCATCGATGGGTTCGTGGTTCACCCGCCACGGGCCCTGATAGGGGGCGTCTCGAGCCACCGACCACACATTTCGAGGATCTGCACCTATGGCCTACGTCATCACGCAGCGTTGTTGCAACGACGCCAGCTGCGTCACCGAATGCCCGGTCGACTGCATCCGCCCGACTCCGGATCAACCGGAGTTCGCCACGGCGGAGATGCTGTACATCGACCCCGACACCTGCATCGACTGCGGTGCCTGCGTTGACGCGTGCCCGGTGGACGCGATCTTCTCCGAAGATGACCTGCTGGCCTCGCTGTCCAGATACCGCGAGATCAACGCCGCCTACTTCCAGCGTCACCCGCTCGAGTCGAACTTCGACCCGCTGAGCACACCGGTGCGCCCGCCCAAGAGCCTGGGCACGCTGCGCGTCGCGATCGTCGGCGCGGGCCCCGCTGCCTGCTACGCCGCCGACGAATTGCTGCGGCGCAGCGATGTCGAGGTGGAGATGTTCGACCGGCTGCCGACCCCGTGGGGTCTGGTGCGCGCGGGCGTCGCCCCCGATCACGCGGGCACCAAGGGCGTCGCCGAGATGTTCGAGTCGGCGTTCCGCCGCGACACGCTGCAGTACTACCTCAATGTCGAGGTCGGTGAGCACATCGATCACCAGGAGCTCCTCGACCACCACCACGCGGTGATCTACGCCGTCGGCGCCTCGAGCGACCGCGCGCTCGGCATCCCCGGCGAGGACCTGCCCGGCAGCCACTCGGCCACCGAGTTCGTGGCCTGGTACAACGGCCACCCCGACTTCGCCGAGCACGAGTTCGACCTGTCCGGTGAACGTGCGGTGATCGTCGGCAACGGCAACGTGGCCCTCGATGTGGCGCGCGTGCTCACCGGCGACCCGGACGAGCTCGCCAAGACCGACATCGCCGACCACGCGCTGGACGCCCTGCGTCGCAGCAACATCCGCGAGGTGGTGATCCTCGGGCGACGCGGCCCGCTGCAAGCCGCCTACAGCTCGCCGGAGTTCCTCGCGCTCACCCATCGCACGGGCGTCGATGTGATCGTCGACCCCGCCGATATCGAACTCGACCCGCACAGCCGCGCGTTGCTCGACGATCCGAACATCGAACCCTCGTTGCGCCTGAAGTACGAGCTCGCGAAAGAGTATTCGACGGCCGCGCCCGACCTGTCGAACAAGCGGATCGTGTTCCGCTACCTCGCCGCGCCGACCGTCGTGCACGGCACCGACGCGGTCACCGCGATCGAGTTCGCGCACAACGAATTGACCGAGGAGAACGGGCAATTGGTGGCCACCGCTACCGATCGCACCGAGACCATCGAGACCGGCCTGGTGCTGCGCTCGATCGGCTACCGTGGCGAACCCGTCGCCGGCCTGCCCTTCGACGAGCGCCGTGGCACCGTGCCGAGCGAGCACGGCCGGGTCATCGACGCGACCGTCCCCGTCCCCGGCGTCTACGTCTCCGGCTGGATCAAGCGCGGCCCGCGCGGGGTGATCGGCTCCAACCGGATCGACGCCGAGGAGACCGTCGAAGCGGTGATCGCCGACTTCATCGCGGGCAAACTCACCGCGCCGACCGGCGACCGCGCCGCCCTGCGGGCACTGCTCGCGCAGCGCCAGCCCGATCTGGTCGACCGCAAGGGCTGGAAGACCATCGACCAGGCCGAGAAGACCGCGGGCAAGGCGGCAGGCAGGCCGCGGGTCAAGTTCACCACCCGCGCCGACCTGCTGAAAGCAGCCAAGGGCTAGGTGCAGAGCCGGCACGGGTACCCGCGGTGTCGGGT
>NZ_JBSGVG010000033.1:0-81564 GCF_053608345.1 Nocardia sp. NPDC055050 | reverse complement strand
GGCGTAGGCGACGAAGGAGCAAGCCCCGGTGGCTAACCGGCGGCCCCTCAGGGCCGCGACTCGAGCGCGCCAGCGCTCCAACAAACACAGCGTCGAACCGCCTGGGACAACCGAACGCAGGTGACCCTCGCACCCGCGACTCCCCGCCGCATCGTCGAGAGTCCCCGCGCCGCCGGCAATTAGTCGACGCCCAGGTAGGCCGACATGACCGCAGGGTCGGTGAGCAATCCCGCACCCGGACCGGACTTGGTGACCTCGCCGGTTTCCAGGATGTAGGCGCGATCACTGCGGGTCAGGGCCTGTTGGGCGTTCTGTTCCACGAGCAGCACCGTGGTGCCCTGGCGGTTGATCTCGCTGATGATCCGGAAGATCTGCTGGATCACCATGGGGGCCAGACCCATCGAGGGTTCGTCGAGCAGCAGCAGCTTCGGCCGGGCCATGAGGGCGCGGCCGATCGCGAGCATCTGCTGTTCGCCGCCCGACATCGTGCCGCCGACCTGCTTGCGACGTTCGGCCAGGCGGGGGAACAGTTCGAAGACCCAGTCCAGGGTCTGTTGATACTCGGTCTTCTTCTCGAAAGGCCTGCCGTAGCAACCCATGTCGAGGTTCTCCGCGACCGTCATGCCCGGGAAGACACCGCGGCCCTCCGGCGCCTGGATGAGACCCTCGACCACCCGATCGTGCGCTTTCATGGTGGTGATGTCTTTGCCCTGGAACAGGATTCGGCCCGAGGTGAGCGGCAGCAGGCCCGACATCGCCCGCATGGTGGTGGTCTTGCCCGCGCCGTTGGCGCCGAGCAGAGTCACCAGTTCACCCTGGGCGACCGACAGCGAAATGCCGTGCAGCGCTTGGATCCGGCCGTAGTTCACGACCATGTCCTGGACCTCGAGCAGCGGCGCCTCGGTCTCGACCACGGCCTCCGGCTCGTCCCGCGAGCGCACCACCACGGCGTCCGCCACCGGCGTCGCCCCCTCCTCCGCGGCGGCGACCGATCCCTCGCGCACTTCCTCGATCGTGTCCGCGTCGGGCACGCCGAGGTAGGCCGCGATCACCGCCGGGTCCTCGCGCACCTGGGTGGGCAGGCCGTCGGCGATCTTGCGCCCGAACTCCAGGACCACGATCCGGTCGGTCACGCCCATCACCAGGCGCATGTCGTGCTCGATGAGCAGCACGGTGTAGCCGTCGTCGCGGATCTTGCGGATCAGGTCCATCAGCGCCGACTTCTCGCTGGGATTGAAACCGGCGGCCGGCTCGTCGAGACACAGCAGCTTGGGCTCGGTGGCCAGCGCCCGCGCGATCTCGAGCCTGCGCTGATCGCCGTAGGACAGGTTGCGGGCCTTCTCCACCGCGCGTGGCGCGATGCCGACGAACTCGAGCAGCGCCATGCCGCGTTCGATGGCATCACGCTCCTCGCGCCGGAACTTCGGCGTGCGGAACACCGCGCCGGGCACCGAGGTGGTGTGGCGCGCGTCAGTGCCGACGACCACGTTCTCCAGCGCCGTCATCTCGCCGAACAGCCGCACGTTCTGGAACGTGCGCGCGATACCCATCCGGGTGATCTCGTTGCGCTTGGTCTTGGCCAGCGGCCGACCGTCGAAGTGCACGCTGCCCGACGCGGGCTTGTAGACGCCGGTGATGGCGTTGAAGCAGGTGGTCTTGCCCGCGCCGTTGGGGCCGATCAGACCGAGGATCTCGCCGCGGCGGATCTCGAAACTGACCCCGTCCAACGCGGTCAGACCGCCGAACTTGACGGTCAGACCGTCGGTACGCAGCAGGGGCTCGCCGACCGCGGTCTCGATCTCGCGATGCGGCGCGACCACCTCGGCGACGGTCTCGGCATCGGCGAGCTCGGGCAGCACCGCGGTGACGTCGACCTCGCCGGTCGGCTCGACCTCGGGCGGCGGCTGGTAGCCGGCCTTCATGTCTTCGTTGTCGTACAGCGCGTCTCCCGCGCCCGGCCCCGTCATCGCCCTGCTCCGATCGATTCGGCCGCCGGCTTGCGCACGACCGCCTGGTACACCTGTCTGCCGTAGGCGAGCAGTTTCTGCCGCACCGGGAACAGACCCTGTGGCCGCAGAATCATCATCACCACGAGCGCGATGCCGAAGTAGAGGTACTTCAGGTCACCGAGGTTCTGGGCGCCGCCCGGACGGAACAGCAACACACTGCCGAACAGCAGCAGGCCGAGGATCACCGCGACGATCGCCACGCCGATCACTGTCCGCCGGACCCACGCGGCCAGCGCGTCCTTCTTCCACCGCCACAGCAACCACAGCCCGATCAGCAGCGCGACATCGAGGCCGAGCAGCAGGTAACCGGTCGACTCGCTGGACACCAGCTGCACCGACTGCAACCGCATCGGCAGGTAGGCGATGAGGAACGCGCCGACGATCACGCCGAGCTTGTTGCCCGAACCACCCAGCACCACTGCGCACAGGAACAACATCGACAAGATGATGTCGAACTGTTTGGGGTTGACGTAAGTGACCTGACCGGCGTACATCGCGCCGGACAGACCGCCGACCGAGGCGCCGATCACGAACGCCCACAGCTTGAACTTGAAGGTCGGCACGCCCATGATCTCGGCGGCGTCCTCGTCTTCGCGGATGGCGACCCAGGAGCGCCCGACCCGGCTGCGCTCGAGGTTGCCGATGATCAGCAGCACCACGATCACGAAGGCCATACCGAGCCAGAACCACCAGGTGCCGTTGCTGGCCCGCTGGAAGGGATTCCAGCTGCTGGTGTCGCCGAGGTTGCCCGGGGAGAAGAAACCACCGGGGTGCGCCTCGGATTCGCCGACCGTGGGGTAGGCGATCTTGGACAGCCCGAGGCTGCCGTTGGTCAGGTCGCCCAGGTTGTCGGCCATCAGCCGGACGATCTCACCGAAGCCCAGCGTCACGATCGCGAGGTAGTCACCGCGCAGCCGCAGGGTCGGCGCGCCGAGGATCAGGCCCGCGAGCGCGGTCAGCGCGATCGCGATCGGCAGGCAGGCCACCCACGCCCAGCCGGGTTGCAGCCAGCCGCCGTCGGTTTGGTTCCACGGACTGTTCGGACTGGTCAGCAGGCCGACCGTGTAGGCGCCGACGGCATAGAAGCCGACATAACCCAGGTCGAGCAGACCGGCCTGGCCGACCACCACGTTCAGGCCGATGGCGATCAGCGCGTACATGGCGAACTGCGCCATCACACCGCCGAAGCTCACGCCCGGAGTGTCGAGCAGCGGGGGCGGGAACAGCGGCATCAGCGCCAGCAAGGCGATGATCGGTACGCCAACGGCCCACTGGGCCGGACGCGAGAGCCCGTCCCACCAGACCCGGATCGCATCGCCGATGCCACGTCGATCCTGCGGTGCGACAGGCGCTTTCGGGGTTTTCGTCAGGTCTGTCATGCGCGTGCCCTCCCCAGGCTCTCGCCGAGGATGCCGGTCGGCCGGAACATCAGCACGGTCACCAGCAGCACGAACGCGACCACGTCACGCCATTCGGTGCCGAACAGGATCTGCCCGTACTGCTCGGCGATGCCGAGGATCAACCCGCCGAGCAGCGCGCCGCGCAGGTTGCCGATGCCACCGAGCACCGCGGCGCTGAACGCCTTGATACCGAGGATGAAACCGCCGGAGAAGATGATGCCGGTGGGGATGTAGAGCGTGTACAACATCGCGGCCGCGCCTGCCAGCAGACCGCCGATGAGGAACGTCAGCACGATGACCCGCTCGCGCGAGACACCCATCAGGGTGGCGGTGTCGGGGTCCTGGGCGACCGCGCGGATGGCGCGGCCGAATTTGGTTCTGTTGATGACGATTTCGGTGGTGATCGCGAGCACGACGGCCGCGGCGATGATCACCAGCGCCACATTGGTGACCTGCGCGCCGAGGAAGCTGAACTGCACCTTCGGCTCCACGAGCCGGATACCGGTCTGGGCGTTGGAGCCGCCGAGCCCCGGCTTGATCTTGGGCAGGATGTAGTGCACGAATTCCTGGATCACGAACGACATACCGATCGCGGTGATCAGGAACGCCAGCGGTTTCGCGCCGCGCCTGCGCAGCGGCCGGTAGGCGACTCGTTCGAGCCCCACCGCCGCGATGCCCGAGACGAGCATGCCGAACAGCATCGCCAAGCCCAGGTACAGCACTGTCAGCAGGACACCCTGGGAATACACGTTGCCGCTGGGCGCGAAGCCGAGCAGTTCCAGTCCCACGTAGGTGCCGAACATGCCGAGCATGAAGATCTCGGAGTGGGCGAAGTTGATCAGTCGGAGCACGCCGTAGACCAGCGTGTAGCCGACAGCGACCAGGGCGTAGATCGAGCCATAGGTGAGGCCGTCCACGGTCAATCGCCAGAACTGGTCGATCACCCCGGAGACGTTGAAATCGATGGACCCTTCGGCCAACAGCTACACACCGCGCGCCGCGGCTTAGTTCATGTTTACTCCCGCTACCGGCGCGGGGTGCGGGTGTCATCACTGCCACGCGCACCGCTGCACACATCATCTGAACTACTTGACCTGGTACATCCAGATCTGGATGTTGGCCAGCTCGCCGGTCTCGCCCCACTTGTACTGGCGGGCGACGCCGGTGCCGTTGTAGTTACGGACGTAGTCGACCAGCTCGGCGCGGGTGACCTTGCCGGCATCGATTCCCTTGAGCAGGATCGTGGTCAGGTCGTAGCCCTCGACGGAGTAGACGCCGGGCGCCTGGCCGTTGAGCGCCTTGTAATCGGCGGAGAACTTCTCCGGCGCGGGGCTGCACGGGCACGACAGCAGCGCGTCCTTGGACGAGGAACCGGCCTGCCGGACGAACTCGGGATCGTTGGTGCCGTCGGCGGAAACGAAGGCCGCGGTCACGCCACCGGAACGCAGCTGCTGCACGAACGGTGCCGCCTCGGCGTAGTAACCGGCGTAGAAGATGGCGTCGGGCTTGGCCGCGGACAGCTTCGAGACCGCTGCCGAGAAGTCCTTGTCACCTTCCTTGACGCTCGTGGCGCAGGAGGCGTCGGCCGCGGGACCCGCGGCGGTGATGAAGGCCTTCGCCAGGCCGGCACCGTAGTCGGTGTTGTCCTGCACGACGCAGATCTTCTTGAAGCCCTTCTCACCGGTCAGGTAGTTGGCCACGGCCGGACCCTGCGAGTCGTCGTTGCCGAGGCCGCGGAAGAAGGTCTTCCAGCCGTTCTGGGTGAGCGTGGGGTTGGTGGCCGACGCCGTCAGCGTGGGCATGCCCGCCTCGCTGAGGATCTGGCCGGTCGCCTTGGTCTCACCCGAGAAGGTCGGGCCGACCAGGGCCACGATGTTCGGATCGGCGACGATCGTCGGAACCACCTGGCTGGCGATCTGCGGCTTGCCCTCGGTGTCGAACTGCTTCACCGAGACCTGACAGTCCGGATTGGCCTTGTTGTGCTGGTCGAGCGCCAGCTTCACGCCCATGATGATGTTGATGCCGAGGGCGGCATTGCCGCCGGTCAGCGGGCCCGCCATGCCGAGGGTCAGGGGCGCGCACTTGGCCTTGCCGTCGCCTGCGGGGTCCGCGGCCGCACCGGCGTCGGTCGTCGCGACGGCCTTACCCTGGGTATCGAGCTGAACAACCGACTGGATGGAGAGATCGGTGTTGCCGCCACCGCCGCCATCCGACGACTTGTCACTGC
The DNA here is from genome assembly GCF_053608345.1 of Nocardia sp. NPDC055050. NCBI lineage: Bacteria > Bacillati > Actinomycetota > Actinomycetes > Mycobacteriales > Nocardiaceae > Nocardia > Nocardia sp. NPDC055050. Next base: position 75,928 of record NZ_JBSGVG010000033.1, on the reverse strand, counting down.
ATCCGGACAACACCAACGACGCGGCAGCTCCGATTACCAGAACTCCCCGCGTCGACCGACTGCGCCATGTCGAACTGAGCACGTCTCACCTCTATGTCCTGTGCTCCCCGGGTTCACCGAGGGGGCCGACCACGTTCAGCCCGCAGAGAACATATCGCCGCTTTGTTAGATCCGCATCACATTCGCATCATGTCGGAGGTCGGTTGTCCAGCAATAGTTCACATTATTGTTTCGCTTACGTAAACATTTTCTGCTTTCGGCCCACGCGGCGGTAAGAGCCGAACCGCGTCACTGCGGGGTGAGGTTCTCCAGCACGACTTCGGCGACCGCCTTCATCGTCGTGCGGCGATCCATCGCCGTGCGCTGAATCCATTTGAACGCCTGCGGCTCCGAGAGCCCCTGGGTCTGCATGAGCACACCCTTGGCCCGCTCGACCAGTTTGCGCGTCTCCAAACGGTCCGAGAGATTCGCGACTTCGGTTTCCAGCGCCGTGATTTCGTGAAAACGACTGGCCGCCAGTTCGATCGCGGGGACCAGGTCGGATTTGGTGAACGGCTTCACGAGATAGGCCATCGCACCCGCGTCCCGCGCACGCTCCACCAGATCGCGCTGACTGAATGCGGTCAGGATCACCACGGGCGCAACACGTTTCGACGCGATCTCGGCGGCCGCGTCGATACCGTCACGGCGCGGCATCTTCACGTCCATGATGACCAGATCGGGGCGCAGTTCCTCGGCGAGCTCCACAGCCTGCTGTCCGTCGCCCGCTTCGCCGACGACGTCGTAGCCCTCTTCCTTGAGCATCTCGACGAGATCCATCCGGATCAAGGCCTCATCCTCGGCGACGACGACCCGCTTGGCCGCGGCCTCACGCGTGGCGCCGGCTGCATTCGTGCTCATAGGTTCGACCCCTCTGGATTCCGATGCCTGTCGATCACACCACGACTGGCGATGTAAAGAGTACCTTTTGCTTCCGCGCAGAGAATGCGCCTGCGATGAGATCGCGCACACCCTGCGCCGGATACTCCCCCGCGGAGCGCGGCTACGTACGCCGCGCTTCCGCCGTGGTGCCGAGTGTGGGACTCGAACCCACACGTCCTTCCGGACAACGGTTTTTGAGACCGTCGCGTCTGCCAGTTCCGCCAACCCGGCGCACCGCGGTCACTATAGCGTCTCGGCGCGCCGGGAAGCGAACCGCCGGTCGAACCGGACGTCCACCTGCCCCGTAGTACCTCGAAAGAGCACCTTGGAAGGGGCTGCGATCATGCGCGTGCACAGAACTACGGTCGACCTGAATGCCTACCCCGACCTGGTGATGATCCTGCTCGGCATGCGTGTCCGCACCCCGCGCGGGATGCTGCGGCTGCTCGGCGTCGGCCCGAAGTTGTATCGCTCACATGCCGACCGGCCCGACGGTTTGCTGCTGCACGAGGACATCGTGTGGTCGATGTTTCCACCGCATTGGGGCGCCCGGCAGTACTGGCGCGATCTGGATTCGCTCGAGCGCTGGACGCGATCGGAACCGCACCGGCAGTGGTGGGGCGAATTCCTGCGCGATTCCGGCGGCACCGGCTTCTGGCACGAGGCCTACTTCCGCCGTGGCGGCATCGACGCGGTCTACGACGACATGTCGACATCGACGGGGCTGGCGGCGTTCGCGCCGGTCGTCCCCGCGCGCGGGCCGATGTTCTCCACCAGGGGCCGCGTGCACGGCACTCCACCGGCCGTGCCGCCGGTCATTTCCGAATCGAATTATTATGACCGAAAAGAGTGACAACCGACACATATCACCGCGAGGTTTCTTCCCCCTATCTCGCGGGTATCACGGTCACACACAACAGATTTGCGCATCGTGAATGATGTACGGCGTTCAACCGAAAGGTGAATAAGTAGTACCGCGCTTGTGATGGTTACAATTCCGGCCTACTCCGTGACAATCGACCCGATTACGGTGTCGGTATGCACGTGCTCTTCGTCTGCAACTCCAATGTCTGCCGGTCGGTGATCGCCGAACGGCTCACCCGGGCGTTCGCGACGGAGCACGCTCTACCCGGCCTCACCGCGGAGAGCGCGGGCACCAGGGCCCTGGTCGGCTTTCCGCCCGATCCGATGGCCGCCGAGACCATCCAGGGCCTCGGCGGGGACACCGCCGGCTTCAAGGCCCGAAAGCTCAAGCCCGAGATGGTCGATCGCGCCGATCTGGTGCTGACGATGACCGATTCCTTACGCGACCAGGTCGGCGAACTGGCCTTCGGCACCGCCCCGCGCACCTTCACCCTCGCCGAGGCCCATCGCATCGCCAAGGTCACCGGTGCGAAATCCATTGCCGCACTGCACCACGCGCGCAACAACCTGGCCTATGTGGGCCGCGAGAACATCGCCGACCCGATCGGCCTCTCGCCCGCGGCGTTCCTCGAGGTCGGCGATCGAATCGCCGAATTGCTGTTTCCCGTGCTGGGCGCGCTCGCCCCCCACGAGCAGACGAAACGGGCCGGCGACACCGATCGGCCCGGCCTGGTGATAGCTCCCAGTGGACCCGGCGCCCCACTGTCGGCCTTTCTCGCCGCGCAACGCAGACGCTGAGCTAGGGCTGTTCGCCACGGCGCGCAGGGATTAGACTTCGGCGCGGACGTGGGTGGTTACCCCTTGCAGGTTCGACACACGACGGGACTACAGACTTGCCGAAACGCATTTCGGATGTTTCGCTCCATGTGTATGTGACGCCGGAGATCCTCGACCGCATCGTCGCCAGTGTCCGGACGGTTCTCGACGACCACGTGCACGAGCGTGACGTCTACGCATGGCGGTTCACCATGCCCGTCGACGCGAGCGACCCGGTGCATCACGAACTCGAATCACAGTGGCGCGGTAGCTATCCCTGCCTCGAGCCGAGCACGGAGAGCACCTACGAGATCGCGCTGAGCCTGGTCGGCGATCCGGCCGATCTCACCGACGCCGACATCGCCGACCTCGAGCGTGGGCTGGCGCTGGCCGTGTACGGAGCGGCCCCACCGCATCACGCGCACGGTGTGCCCTTCACCTTGCGCGCCCATCAGCGCACCGACGTGGTCGCACCCGAGCTCGACCACGAACTGCGTTGAGCTCTCCGGCCGGATTGACCTCAGCGGGGCCACACCACGGCGCTCAGCGGGCCGGGAAGTGCCGGATGACGCCTTCCTGCACGGTCGTGGCGATCAATTCGCCTGTGCGCGAATAGAACCGGCCCGTCGCCAAACCACGCGAACCGGCCGCGACCGGCGACTCCGTGGCGTAGAGCACCCAGTCGTCGAACCGGAACGGGCGATGGAACCACATCGAGTGGTTCACCGTCGCCGCGAGAATCCGGTCCAGCCCCCACGACAAACCGTGCGTGGTGATGATCGAATCGAGCACGGTGGTGTCGGAGGAGTAGCCCAGCGCGGCCACGTGCAGCAGTTGATCATCCGGCAACGCCCCGTCGGTGCGCATCCAGACCCGGTTGTGATTGAGCTTCTCGCCGGTGCCCTTGAGGATCCACGACGGATCGTTGGTGTAGCGCATGTCGATCGGATGCGGCGCCTTGATGAACATCTCCAGCTTGTCCTCGAAGCCGACGAAGCTCTCCTCCACCCGGGGCAGGGTTTCGGGATCCGGCACATCCGGGCCCTCGTGCGCGTGCTCCAGGCCCTTGCCCCAGTCCTGGAACGCGGCCAGCATGACGAACAGCTCCTGGCCGTCCTGGCTGGCGGTCACCGTCCGGTTGGCGAGCGCGCGGCCGTCGCGGTGGCGCTGCACGTGGTATTCGATCGGCTTCTTCACATCGCCGCCGCGCACGAAATGCGCGTTGATCGCGTGCAGCGGCCGATCCCCCGCCGTGCGTCCGGCGGCGATGATCGCCTGCGACACCAGCTGCCCGCCGAAGGTGCGGCTCCACACCTTCTCGGGGTGGTTGCCCAAGAAGGTGTCCTCGCCGATCGACTCGAGGTCGAGCAGGTCGAGCAACACCCGCAGATCGGGTGTCGGCTCGCCCTGTGTGGTCTCGATGCCGATCGAAATGCTCACTACTAGTGGTCCTCTTCGCCGATGCGGTGCACGTGGATCAGGTTGGTGGAACCGACGGTACCCGGAGGGGAACCGGCAACGATGACCACCAGGTCACCCTTGCGATAACGCTCCAGCGACAATAGCGCCTGATCCACCTGGTGGATCATCGCGTCGGTGGTGTCCACCATGGGCACGATGAACGTTTCGGTGCCCCAGGTCAGCGTGAGCTGGCTGCGGACCTCCGGCATCGGGGTGAACGCCAGCAGCGGCAGCGGGGTGTGCAGGCGGGCCAGCCGACGCACGGTGTCACCGGACTGGGTGAACGCCACGAGCGCCTTAGCGTTGAGCCGCTCGCCGATGTCACGGGCGGCGTAGGAGATCACGCCGCGCTTGGTGCGCGGCACGTGGGTCAGGGGTGGCACCCGCGACGTCTCGGACTCGACCGCGGTCACGATGCGGGCCATGGTACGCACCGCGTCGATCGGCCACGCTCCGACCGAGGTCTCCCCCGACAGCATCACCGCGTCGGCGCCGTCGAGCACCGCGTTGGCGACGTCGGAGGCTTCCGCGCGGGTGGGCCGGGAGTTCTCGATCATCGATTCGAGCATCTGGGTGGCGACGATGACCGGCTTGGCGTTCTCCCGCGCCATCTGGATCGCGCGCTTCTGCACCAGCGGCACCTGCTCCAGGGGCAGCTCGACACCGAGGTCGCCACGGGCGACCATCACCGCGTCGAAGGCCAGCACGATCGCCTCGAGGTTGTCGATCGCCTCGGGCTTCTCCAGCTTGGCGATCACCGGCACCCGGCGGCCGACGCGGTCCATGATGTCGTGCACGAGTTCGATGTCGGACGGCGACCGCACGAACGACAGCGCGATGAAGTCGACGCCCAGCTCCAGGGCGAATTCGAGGTCGGCGACGTCCTTCTCGGACAGGGCGGGCACCGACACGTTCATGCCGGGCAGCGACAGGCCCTTGTTGTTGCTCACCGGGCCGCCCTCGGTGACCCGGCAGACGACGTCGTTGCCCTCGACCGATTCCACCGTGAGGCCGACCTTGCCGTCGTCGACCAGCAGCCGGTCACCGGCCTTGGCGTCCTGCGCGAGCTCCTTGTAGGTGGTCGAGACGCGGTCGTGGGTGCCGTCGACCTCGTCGACGGTGATCCGCACCTGCTCGCCGTTGGCCCACACGGTCTTGCCGTCGGCGAACCGGCCGAGGCGAATCTTGGGGCCCTGGAGGTCGGCGAGGATGCCGACCGCGCGGCCGGTCTCGTCCGAGGCCGCGCGGACCATCTTGTAGTTGTCGGCATGGTCGGCGTGGTCGCCGTGGCTGAAGTTCAGCCGGGCCACATCCATGCCGCTTTCGACGAGCTCACGAATACGATCCTGGGTAGCAGTGGCCGGGCCCAGGGTGCACACAATCTTCGTCCGTCGCATCACGGCCCCCAGCCTAATGCTCATCCGCCTCTCCGTGAATTTGGCCGGTCGGAGGGTCGTGGTCACCTGGCGACCGGACCGGCGGTTTCGGCGGGAACAGGGGCCGAGCGTTCCCGATGAGTTACCCATGTGTTCACGAAATCAGTGGTCACCGAACGGCGACGTGTCTGGAAAGTCTTGTTTCCAAACGACTCTGGCCGAAGCCGAGGATCAGGCAGATCACCCAGTAGTAGAGCGCCGCGACGCCGTAGAGGGCGAAGAAGTCGAAGGTGGGCGCGGCGGCCAGCTGGGCGGTGCGCAGCAATTCGGTGACCAGGATGGTCGAGGCCAGGGAGGTGTCCTTGACCAGGGAGATCAGCGTGTTCGACAGCGGGGGCACCGCGATCCGCGCGGCCTGCGGGAACACGACGTACCAGAGCGTCTGGACATAGGTCATGCCCAGCGATTCCGCCGCCTCCCACTGCCCGTGCGCCACGCTCATGATCGACGAGCGCACCACCTCCGCGGCGTATCCGCCGACGTTGAGGCTGAACGCGATCACCGCCGCCGGGAACGGATCGATGACGATCCCGAATTGCGGCAGCGCGTAGAACACGATGAACAGCTGGACCAGCAGCGGGGTGCCGCGAATGATCGAGATGTAGAAGCGGGCGGGCACCGAGAGCACCCGCCGCGTCGACATCCTCGCCAGCGCGACACCGACCGCGATGGCCAGGCCGATGACGAAGCTGACGGCCGTGAGCGGCAACGTCATCGTCACCGCGGCCTTCAGCATCGGTACCAGGTTGTGCCGGATCAGCTCCCAGGTAGCCGGATCCATCCGCTATTTGCTGACGTCGGTGCCGAAGTACTTCTCCGACAGACGAGCCAGGGTGCCGTCGGCGCGCAACTGCTCCAGCGCCTTGTCGACGTCGGCGATGAGCGCGGTGTCGTCCTTGCGGGCGGCGAAGGCCTGCTTGCTGGTCTCGCCGGTCTGCGCGGCGATCTTGATGCCGGTATCACCGGTCTTCTTGGTGTACTCACCGACCGCGAGGGTGTCGTTGACGGTGGCGTCGACCCGACCGGCCTTCAGCAGCTGCACCGCCTGCACGAATCCTTCCACCGCTTCGACTTTCGCACCCGCGCCCGACGCGACCTTGCTCCAGTTGCTGGTGGCCGACTGCGCGGTGGTCTTGCCCGCCAGACTCGCCAGCGACGTGATGGAGGTGTTGTCGGACTTGGTGACGATCACGCCCTCGGAGGTCGTGTACGGCTGCGACAGCGCGTACTTGGCCGTGCGCTCGGGGTTCACGGTGACCTGGTTGGCGACCAGATCGAAGCGCTTGGACTCGAGGCCGGCGAAGATCGAGTCCCAGGGGGTCTGCACGAATTCCACCTGCTTGCCGAGCTTCTCGCCGACCGCGCGCGCGACCTCGACGTCGTAGCCGGTGAGCGTGCCGCCCTCCTGGTAGCTGAACGGCGCGTAGGTGCCCTCGGTACCGATCTTCAGCACGTTCGGGTCGGACGCGGACGAGCAGGCCGACAGGCCCGTCGCGGCGACCACAGCGAGTACGGCGGCGGCAATGAATTTGCGCACGGACATCCCTTTCTCCGCTGCGCGTAGGGGGCACGCGCAGGCCAAGCGACGCTACGGCGCCGCCACAGACCGACACAGAGTATCGCTCACCGTGATCGGAATACCGGCGGGGAAACACGAAACGGGTGCCCCGCCGTAGCAGAACACCCGTTCATCCCCGTGCGGGCAGGAATCAGTCGCGCAGCGGGCGACCCTGCGCGTCGGGCACCTTGCCGGTGAGCATCATGATGCCGTCGATCAGCGGCCAGATGGCGCCGAGACCACAGGTCAGCCAGGTCACCGCGATCTGGGCGATGCCGAGACCGGTGTAACCGAGGTAGAAGCGACCGACGCCGAAGCTGCCGAGGAAGATCTGCAACAGACCGGCCATCAGCTTCTGCTTGTCCGAGAACGGCACGCCGTACATGTCCCGGCCGTAGGGGGCTTCCGGGTCGTTCGGGTTGTAGCCCTGCGGCATGGCCCCGTACGGCGCTGCGCCGTACCCCGGCTGCGGCTGCTGAGCGTACGGGTCGGCAGGCTGACCGTACTGCGGCTGCGGCGCACCGTACTGCGGCTGACCGTAGCCGGGCTGCTGCGGCTGCTGGGCATACGGATCAGAGGGCTGACCGTAGGCAGGCTGGCCGTACTGCGGCTGCGAACCCGAGTCGGGCTGCTTGCTCAGGTCAGGGCCGTACTGTGGATTGGGGTTGTAGGGGTCGGTCACTCATGTCCTCCATCATTCGTGCGGGTACCCGTCGTGGCCCCCGGCCAGTGGCGATCGGCCGAACGGCGGTGCGCCCGCGACGATCACGGGTCATTGTTGCCGGTCCTGCCCACCGTTGTCTTGTCGGGTGCTTCCCCGAGCTGCCCTCGCCATACCGTGGAATATCGCGGCGGGCGTCCGCAATGTTGCCGGACGCCCGCCGATTCCACGAAAACTGTCGTGGATCAGGATTTCTTCGCGTCGGTGACATCCTTCGCGTCGGCGGCGCCGACAGATTCGGACACGACATCCGCTTCTGCCGAATCCTTTTCCACCTCAGCGGAATCCGCCTTCTTCGTGACGTCGACGGCCGCGGTCTCGGAGTCCGTCGCCGCCGCGTTGTCGGCCGCACCGGCGGCGCGCAGCGCGGAGAACTGCCACGGCCAGGGGCGCGGCTCACCGTCGGGCTGCAACTGGGCCGGGGTTTCGCGGCCCTTGGTCGCCAAGGCGAAGTAGGCCATGGCGCCGAGGAAGACGAGTGCGGAGGTGAACGAGTTGATCCTGATGCCGAGGATATGGGTGGCCTCGTCGCTGCGCAGCAGCTCGACGAAGAACCGGCCGAAGCTGTAGCCCGCGACATAGAGCGCGAACAGTCGTCCGTGGCCGATCTTGTAGCGCTTGTCGAGCAGCACCAGACCGATGACGACCAGCACGTTCCAGACGAGCTCGTACAGGAAGGTCGGCTGCACGACCTCGAGCACCCGCCCGGTCGACACCCCGTTCATCATGTCCCGCGCGCCGGTCTCCGGGTCGAACCGTTCATAGATCTCCAGGCCCCACGGGAGCTCGGTGGCGCGCCCGTACAGCTCCTGGTTGAAGTAGTTGCCGAGCCGGCCGATGGCCTGGGCGAGCAGCACAGCGGGCGCGACGGCGTCGCCGAGCGCGGGCAGCGGGATCTTGTACATCCGGCAGCCGATCCAGGCACCGATGGCGCCGAAGAACACCGCGCCCCAGATGCCGAGGCCACCCTGCCAGATGTAGAGCGCCTCGACGGGATGCTTGCCCTCGCCGAAGTACTTCTGCCAGTCGGTGGCCACGTGATAGATCCGGCCGCCGACCAGGCCGAACGGCACCGCGAACATCGCGACATCGAGCACGGCGCCCGGCTGACCACCGCGCTCGCGCCACCGGCGTTCACCCCACCAGATGGCGACGACGATGCCGAGAATGATGAACAGTGCGTATGCCCGCAGCGGGAAGGGTCCGAGTTGCCAGACCCCCTGGGGCGGACTCGGAATATAGGCCAGGACTGAGTTCACCCGGCCCACGTTAGTGGAGAGCCCTACGGGCGTGTTGCCGCGACCCGGACGGTGGACGACGGGCCGGTGACGAGCGATGGGCCCGGCCGCGGATCAGCGGCCGGGCCCATCGTACGAACTGCTAGGAGCGAACGGTCGCCGAACGCACGCCCTCGGCCAGTTCGGCCGTCAGCGCGCGCACCGCGTCGAGACCCTCCGGCACGGCCGAGACCAGCGCCGAGCCGACGATCACGCCGTCGGCGTACGCGGCGATCTCGGCGGCCTGCGCCCCCGAGCGCACGCCGAGGCCGACGCCGATCGGGATGTCGGAGTGCGCGCGGATGCGCGAGCACAGCGCGGGCGCGGCCGAGGAGACCGCGTCACGGGCACCGGTCACACCCATGGTCGAGGCCGCGTAGATGAAGCCGCGGGAGGCCTCGAGGGTCTTGACCAGACGCTCTTCGGTCGACGACGGCGCGACCAGGAAGATGCGATCCAGATTGTGCGTGGCCGAGGCGACGAACCAGTCGTCGGCCTCGTCGGGGATCAGGTTCGGCGTGATGATGCCGGCGCCACCGGCCGCGGCGAGATCGCGGGCGAAGGTGTCGACGCCGTATTTGAGCACCGGGTTCCAGTAGCTCATCACCACGGCCTGACCACCGGCATCGGCGATCGCCTCGACGACGGAGAACACATCGCGCACCCGCACCCCGCTGCGCAGCGCCTGCTCGGCGGCGGCCTGGATGACCGGGCCGTCCATCACGGGATCGGAGTAGGCGACGCCGACTTCGACGATGTCACAGCCGGATTCGACGAGCGCACGGCACGCGGCGATGGAGCCGGCGAGATCGGGATAACCGGCGGGCAGATAGCCGATCAGGGCGGCCCGGCCCTCGCTGCGGGCCGCGGCGAAGGTGTTCGCAAGACGCGACTGCTGACTCACTGTTGGTGCTCCTCGGCATCGTCGTCGAACAGACCGAACCAGCGCCCCGCCGTGTCCATGTCCTTGTCACCACGACCGGACAGGTTGACCAGGATGACCGCGCCCTCGCCGAGCTCCACGCCCAGCTTCAGCGCACCCGCCACCGCGTGCGCGGACTCGATCGCCGGGATGATGCCCTCGGTGCGCGAGAGCAGCAGCAGCGCGTCCATCGCCTCGGTGTCGGTGATCGGCCGGTATTCGGCGCGGCCGATGTCCTTGAGGTGGGCGTGCTCGGGGCCGACGCCCGGGTAGTCGAGTCCGGCCGAGATCGAATGCGATTCGATGGTCTGGCCGTCTTCGTCCTGCAACAGGTACGAGTAGGCGCCCTGGAACGCACCGGGCGTGCCACCGGTGAAGGTGGCGGCGTGGCGCCCGGTTTCGACGCCGTCACCGGCCGCCTCGAAACCGACGAGGCGCACGCCCGCATCGGGGATGAAGGCGTGGAAGATGCCGATGGCGTTGGAACCGCCGCCCACGCAGGCCACGACGGCGTCGGGCAGCCTGCCCGCTTGCGCCGGAAGCTGGATCTGCTCGCGCGCCTCCAAGCCGATCACGCGCTGGAAATCACGGACCAGCAGCGGGAACGGGTGCGGACCGGCGGCGGTGCCGAAGCAGTAGAACGTGTCGTCGGCGTGGGTCACCCAGTCGCGCAACGCCTCGTTGATCGCGTCCTTGAGCGTCTGCGAACCCGAGGTCACCGGGATCACCTCGGCGCCGAGCAGCCGCATGCGGGCCACGTTGAGCGCCTGGCGGGCGGTGTCGACCGCACCCATGTAGACCACGCAGTCGAGGCCGAGCAGCGCGCACGCGGTGGCCGTCGCGACGCCGTGCTGGCCCGCTCCGGTCTCGGCGATGACGCGCGTCTTGCCCATCCGCTTGGCGAGCAACGCCTGACCGAGCACATTGTTGATCTTGTGCGAGCCGGTGTGGTTGAGGTCCTCACGCTTGAGGAAGATCCGCGCGCCACCCGCGTGCGCGGCCAACCGGGTGCATTCGAACACCGGCGACGGACGGCCGGTGTAGTCGCGCTGCAGCCGGTCGAGCTCGTCGAGGAAGCCGCGATCGGTGCGGATCTTGTCGTACTCGGCGGTGACCTCTTCGATCACGGCCATCAGCGCCTCGGGGACGTGCCGTCCGCCGTAGACACCGAAGTGGCCGCCCGCGTCGGGTTCGTACTCGGAGTGCTGGGCGACACCGGCGCTCGCCGGGGGAAGCACCGTCACCGGATGCTCCGTCGGGCCGGCTTCGGGCAGGACGGGTGCGTGCCGGCGGTCACCAGTTCGGACACGGCCGAACGCGGGTTACCACTGGTCACCAGGCCTTCGCCGACGAGCACGGCATCGGCGCCCGCACCGGCGTAGGCCAGCAGGTCGGCGGTGCCGCGGATACCGGACTCGGCCACCCGGATGACCTCCGAGGGCAGGCCGGGCGCGATCCGCGCGAACACATCGCGGTCGACCTCGAGGGTCTTGAGGTTGCGCGCGTTGATGCCGATCACCGTCGCACCGGCTTCGAGGGCGCGATCGGCCTCTTCCTCGGTGTGCACCTCCACCAGGGCGGTCATGCCGAGGGATTCGGTGCGGTCGATCAGCGAGGCGAGCACGTCCTGTTCGAGCGCGGCCACGATCAGCAGGATCACATCGGCGCCGTGGGCACGGGCCTCGTGGATCTGGTACGGGCCGACGACGAAGTCCTTGCGCAGCACCGGGATGTTCACGGCGGCGCGCACGGCGTCGAGATCGTCGAGCGATCCACCGAAGCGGCGGCCCTCGGTGAGCACGCTGATGATGCGCGCGCCCCCGTCTTCGTAGGCCTTGGCCAGCACGGCGGGATCGGGAATGTCGGCGAGCGCGCCCTTGGAGGGGCTGGCTCGCTTCACTTCCGCGATGACACCGATTCCGTCCTCGTGCAGCGCGGCGTGTGCGTCCAGCGGTCCCTTGACCGCGGCGGCAGCAGCTTTGATCGCTTGAAAATCGAGGAGGGCTTCGCGAGCGGCAACATCCGCTCGGACCCCGTCGAGAATCGAGTCGAGTACCGTCATCTGGCTCGAATCCTTTCTGGGGAGACGCACTTCTCGCCCGAGAGTCCCCTCGGGCGCTGTCTCACCGATGCTGGTAAAGAATAAATGCCCGCCGCGCGTGTCACTGCGGCGGGGGTGCTGCCGGTCACTTGTTCTCCCCGGCCGGACCGCGGTCGGCGCCGGGAGTGTCCGGGGTATCGGTCGGGTCGGTGCCCGCGTCGAGCGCGTCCCACAGCACCCGGTCCGACAGCGGCGCCGCAGATCCGGTCTCCGCGTTCTGCTTGCTCACCGCGGCGCTGGCGTCGGCCTTGCGGAACACCGGGTTGTCGTATCGGTCGGAGACCTCCTCGGTGCGTTCGCCGGTGCGCCGGGTGAGCAGGATGCCCGCGGCCAGTGCCAGGCTCGCCGCGACGATCGACAGGATCGCGGGACCCAGGTGGGTGTCGGCGGAGCTGACCACCGCGCGCACCGGCAGCTCGGCCAGCGTGCCCGCCCGGTCGGCGGTCCTGCCCGCGCCGACGGCCAGCGCGAACCCCGGCACCGCGGCGGCCGCGGCCACGACCGAGATCACTACCCCGAGCAACTGCCGCAGCACACCCTTGACCGCGAACACCGCCGCGATCGAGGCGACCAGCACCAGCGCGAGCGGGGTGAGCGCGCCGAACCACACACCACCGTTGAGGTCGTCGGTGCGCGGTTCGGTGAGGCCGTCGGCCGAGTACACCGTCACCCACGTCATCCGCGAAGACGCCCACAGCCCCGCTGCCGCCAGCGCGAGCAACACAACCGGCACGATCGGCTTCGCCGCCGTGGCTCTGGCGGAATGGTCGGCCTGCACGCTCGCCGCGTCGGCGGGACGTGCGGCGGACGAGTTCGGGCCGTCGTTCGAGGAGTCCGCCGGGTCGACGGAATCGGTGTGGTCTGCTCCGGGCGTGGCCGTCACAGGTCCCCGCCTTCGTAGGTGCGCAGGGTCTGCGCCGCCGCGATCGCCTTGAGCACCGCCATGGCCTTGTTGCGGGCCTCGGTGTCCTCGTAGACCGGATCGGAGTCGGCGACCACGCCCGCGCCCGCCTGGACGTAGGCGGTGCCGTCCTTGAGCAGGGCGGTGCGGATGGCGATGGCGGTGTCGGCGTCGCCGGCGAAGTCGAGGTAGCCGACCACGCCGCCGTAGACGCCGCGCCGGGTCGGTTCCAGCTCCTCGATCAGTTCCATCGCCCGTACCTTCGGCGCACCCGACAACGTGCCGGCGGGGAAGCAGGCACGCACCGCGTCGAGTGCGATCTTGCCCTCGGCGAGCTGCCCGGACACCGTCGAGACCAGGTGCATCACGTGGCTGTACCGCTCGACGTGGCGGTACTGGGTCACCTTCACCGTGCCGGGACGGCAGACCCGGCCCAGATCGTTGCGACCGAGGTCGACGAGCATCAGGTGCTCGGCGTTCTCCTTCTCGTCGGCCAGCAGGTCCTTCTCGAGCAGGATGTCGTCCTCGGCGCTCTCGCCACGCCAGCGGGTGCCCGCGATCGGGTGTGTCGTGGCTACCCCGTCTTTCACGGTGACCAGCGATTCGGGACTCGAGCCGACGATCGAGAACGCGGTGCCGCCCTCGCCGTCGGGGATGTGCATCAGATACATGTACGGACTCGGGTTCGAGGCCCGCAGCATGCGGTAGACCGCCAGCGGGGACCCGGTGTAGTCCATTTCGAAGCGCTGCGAGAGCACCACCTGGAACGCCTCACCCGCCTCGATCTCCTTGATCAGGCGGCGCACGCCGGTACCGAATTCCTCGGTGGTGCGCCTGCGCAGGAACTGCGGTTCGGGCTGGTCGAAGACCGATACCGTGGAGGGCGCGGGGGTGGCCAGCGCGGCGGTCATCCGGTCGAGCCGGGCGAGCGCGTCGTCGTAGGCCTCGTCGACCCGGGAGTCGGTGCCGTCCCAGTTCACCGCGTTGGCGATGAGGGTGATCGCGCCTTCGTGGTGGTCGAACGCGGCCAGATCGGTGGCCAGCATGAGGACCAGTTCGGGCAGCCGCAGATCGTCGGTGGCGAGCTCGGGCAGACGTTCGATGCGGCGCACCGCGTCGTAGCCGAGGAAGCCGACCATGCCGCCGGTGAGCGGCGGCAGCCCGGGCAGCCGTTCGGTGCGCAGCAGTTCGAGGGTGTCGTGCAGCACGCGCAGCGGGTCACCGCCGGTGGGTGCGTCGACGGGCACCGTGCCGAGCCAGGCGGCTTCGCCGTCGACCACGGTCAGTGCCGACGGGCTGCCCGCGCCGATGAACGACCAGCGCGACCACGAGCGCCCGTTCTCCGCGGATTCGAACAGGAAGGTGCCCGGCCGGTCGCCGGCCAGTTTGGAGTAGGCCGAGAGCGGAGTTTCGGAGTCCGCCAGCACCTTTCGGGTCACCGGGACGACCCGGTGCTCGGCGGCGAGCAGCCGGAACTGTTCGCGGGTCGTGGTGGTTGGTGTCGACGCGCCCTGCATGGGCCCATCATCCCAGGCGTGCCGTCGCCGACGCGCGCGGACCCGACCCCGCGCCGAATCGGGCGGTGACCGGCATCACTACACTCGCGCGCGTTCCATGTCGCATGCGGTAATCCCCTTTCCGAGAGGAGCAATGGTGTACCCCTCGCAGCAGGGCGCACAGGACGGCCGGCTGGCCGTCCCGTCGCAGCAGCACTTCGGTCCCGGCCAGCAGGCGGTGGCGACGAGCGCGATCAATTCGTTCGTCACCTACGCCAAGGCCATCCAGGACCTCGACAAGAAGAATTTCCCCGACGAGTACGCCGGGCACAGCGATCGCATCCGCGAGCTGGAACCACTCTTGCGCGCGCACGGCATCCTCGACGTGATGCAGATCCGCAATCCCGACATCGCGGCACTGCTCGGGCAATAGGACCCCAGATCCCCGTTCGTGGACGCGAACGGGGATCTTCCTTACTCGGCCGCCGGTCGTTACTGTCTGGGCATGCAGCCAGGCCAGCGCGCTCCGCAATTCGAGCTCCCCGATCAGTCCGCCCAGCTCCGCTCGCTCGACGGCTTGCTCGCCGACGGCCCGGTGGTGCTCTTCTTCTACCCCGCCGCCAACACTCCGGTGTGCACCGCCGAGGCCTGCCACTTCCGTGATCTGAGCGGCGAGTTCGCCGCGCTGGGCGCCTCGTGTGTCGGTATCAGCACCGACAGCACCGAGGTGCAGGCCGGTTTCGCCACCAAGCAGCGCCTCGACTACCCGGTGCTGTCCGACAGCGACGGCGCGGTCGCCGCCGCGTTCGGCGTGAAGCGTGGACTGCTGGGCAAACTCGCCCCGGTCAAGCGACACACCTTCATCATCGACACCGACCGCACGATTCTCGAGATCGTCACCGGTGAGCTGCGGGCGGCCGTGCATGCCGACGAAGCGCTGGCCTTCCTGCGCAAGCGCAGCATCACTCCCGAGTAGTACCGGTCGGCGAATCGCCGGGCGGCGGATCGGCGCCCGGCGACCTCGACGCACTTACGCTGGGCAGATGACAACCGGCGAGGTGCAGTCGAGCGGTCAGAAGCCCACGGCCGTCGTATGGCGTAACCGGGCGATCATGACCCTCGCCACGGTGGTGGTGCTGGTGGCCGCCTACTTCATCCTGTCCTCGTTCATCCCCCGGTGGTGGGCACAGCGGCTGGCCAGCACCGTGCACGGCAGTTTCAGCTCGGGCATCTGGTGGGGGCTGGTGTACGGCTTCGTGTTCACTTTGCTGCCGCTGTTGCTGCTGATATTCGCGGTGCGGGTGTGGAAGCGCAAGGGCGGCAAGTTCATCGCGGGCGCGGCGGTGATCGTCGCGCTGGCCTGCTCGCTGCCGAATCTGATGACGTTGACGATCGTGCTCGGCGGCAACAATGCCGCACACGCGGGTCAGCGAATTCTGGACGTCGACGCGCCGGCGTTCCGCGGCGCCTGCCTGGTCGGCGCCATCATCGCGGCGGTGGTGTTCGCGCTGGTGATCGCGCTGATGGGCAAGCGCGGATTCAGCCGTCACAAGGCCGCCAAGGCCGCGGCGCAGGAACCGGCGCCCGCTACGCCGCCGATGACCGGCGATCGGTAGCCCTCGCCCACACCCCCGCGGTGATGTGAGTGACCTCACGACCACCGCCAACTCCCGGACGCCACAGCGACGTCGTGGCAAACTCTTTCGTGTGCGCGCCTCACTCCACCATGTCCGCCGTCCGGCCGCGAGGCAGTACCGGCGATGACTCAGTGGCTCGACCCCGTCGAACAACGCGCATGGCAGGCGATCGTCGCGCTCATGACCCGGATTCCCGGCGCACTGGACACCCGGTTGCAGCGCGAGTCCGGCCTCACCCATTTCGAGTTCCGGGTACTCAGCCTGCTCTCCGAGGAGGCGGGACACCGGCTGCAACTGAGTGATCTCGCCCACAAGGCAAATGCGTCGCTATCGCGACTCTCGCATGTGGTCTCGAAGCTGGAACGCATCGGCTGGGTGCGCCGCGACACCACCGCGGGCCGACGCGGGGTGTACGCAGTTCTCACCGACGCCGGTTTCGAGAAGGTGATCGAGGCGGCCCCCGGCTACGTGGACGCCGTACGCAGGCTCGTTCTGGACGGTCTCACCGATCAGCAGACCGCGCAACTCGCGGTACTCGGGGAATCCCTGTCCGACCGGCTGAACCGGATCCTCGTCGAAGACGGCGACTAGCCGATGGCGAGCAGTACGTCGGTGTCGAAGCAGGTGTGAGTGCCGGTGTGGCAGGCCGCGCCCTCCTGATCGACGATCAGCAGCAGCGTGTCGCCGTCGCAATCCAGGCGCACCTCGTGCACGTACTGGGTGTGCCCGGAGGTCTCGCCCTTGACCCAGTACTGCTGACGCGAACGCGAATAGTAGGTCGCCTTGCGGGTTTCCAGCGTGCGGGCCAGCGCCTCGTCGTCCATCCAGGCCATCATCAGCACGTCGCCGGTGGCCTTTTCCTGTGCGATCGCGGCGATCAGTCCGTCCTCGGTGCGCTTGAGGCGGGCGGCGATGGCGGGGTCGAGGCTCATGCCTCGTTTATAACAGCAGCCAGTTCGATGGCCACCAGCAGTTCCACCAGGTCGTTCACGCTGCGCACATTGCGACCGGTGAGTTCCTGGATCCGGCCGAGCCGGTACTTGGCCGTATTGAGGTGGATGTGGAGGGTGTCGGCGGCTTCGCGCAGATTCATGTCGGCGGCGGCGAACGCGCGGATCGTCTCGGCCAATGTCCCGCCACGAACGCGGTCCTCGGCCAGTGCGCTCCCGATGCGGGGGTCCACCAGCTGACGGGTGGTGTCATCGGCGCGCAGGAGCAGATATTTGAACGGCGTGAGCTGCGGTAACGCGAGTACCCCGCCGCCTTCGGGCAGGAGTTCGAGCGCGGCCTGCGCCTGCCGGTAGGCACGCGGAATCTGGGCGACCTCGGTGACCGCGGTGCTCACCCCGACGGCCAACGTGAGGCCCTCGGCGCCCAGCTCGTCGCGCATCACGCGCAGCCGCTCGCACAATCCGTCGGCGGCGTCGCCCGCACCGAGCGCGGGCACGGCGACGATCTCGGATCCGCGGACCACCGACAGCGTCCGCAATCCGTTGACCGTGCACCGAGCCATCGCCGCGGATACCAATTGCCGTGCCTGACCGAGTCTTTCGGACGAATCCTCGTTGTGTTCCGCCCGATCGAGCACGACCGCGGTGATCACCACCACCGGCGCGGTACGTTCGGCCCCGATTCCGTGCGCGGTGGCCACCGACAGGTGCGGACCGCTCGACGGCAGCGCGCCGTCGAGCAGCGCGTCCATCAGCGCCTGCGAGTCGCGCCCGGATTCGGCGGCCACGTACTGCTGGAACTCCAGATAGGCGTCGGTGGCCTGGGTACTGATCAGATCGGTGTAGCGGGCCAGCGGCCCCGCCAGCGACAGCACGGCCGCCTGACCTGCCTCGGAATCGCCCGCGTGCGCGAGCAGCGTTTTCCAGATGGCACGCTGGCCGAGGCGAAACGCCGCGATGTAGTCGACCAGCGGCAGCCCGGTGCGGGCCCGTCGCGCCGCCGCCTGCCGCGCGTAGGCGACGTCGGACGGGCAGACGCGTCGGTGCTCGAGCAAGGCGCCGAGCCCGGTGCGGCTCAGCCGGGCGAGCTGATCGTGCACATCGTCGAGCAGACCGGGCCCCGCGGTGGCGTAGCCGGGCAGCTCGGCGCGGATCTTGGCCATCACATCGTCGGCGATCTCATCGGCGTGGTCGTACGCCGCACCCGCTATCCGGTGACGCTCGGCCCGCACCTGATCAGACTCGGTCGAAACGGATAAACGTGATCCAGCTGACATGTTCCGGGAGTGTGCATGCGCGCGCTCACAGTGTCAACCACGTCACACTGTCCGCAGCGGACGAGCACCGGTCGAGTTCTTGGTCCACAACGTCCGATGTGGGCTCCGACCTGCGGTCTTAGTGTTCGTCGCATGCTCGAGATAACCAACCTGACGGTGCGCTTCGGCGGTATCACCGCTTTACAGGACGTCGGGTTCACGGTCGCTTCCGGCGAAATGGTCGGCCTGATCGGACCCAACGGCGCAGGCAAGACCACCCTGTTCAACTGCATGACCCGGCGCAACCGGCTGACGTCGGGCACCATGCGTTACCTCGACACCGATCTGTCCACGGTGCGGCCCGACGCGCTGGCCGCGCTCGGCATCGCCCGCACTTTCCAGAACCTGGGCCTGTTCCCCCGTCTCTCGGTGCGCGAGAACGTCCTCGTGGGTGCACACCACCGAGCCTGCGCGGGCTTCGTATCAGCCGGACTGCGGTTGCCGAAGATCCGCAGGGAGGAAAAGCTGCTGCGCGCCGAAGCCGATGAACTGCTCGAGCGCCTCGACCTGACCGCGGTCGCCGACCACCCGGCTTCCGGTCTGCCTTTCGGCACCCTCAAACGCATCGAGCTCGCCAGAGCGCTGGCGGTGCGGCCACAACTGCTGCTGCTCGACGAACCCGTGAACGGCTTGAGCCACGGAGAAGTCGACGAATTCGCTCACCGCCTGCGCACCCTGCAAGCCGACCTCGCGCTGACCGTGATCGTCGTCGAACACCACATGGGTTTCGTGATGGGCACCTGCGATCGGGTGATCTGCCTCGAGTTCGGCCAGGTGATCGCCGAGGGCGAACCCGAAGCGGTACAGCAGGATCCGGCCGTCATTCGCGCCTATCTGGGGGCTTCGGCATGAGCGAGCACTGGCCGACGGCCGACGACGCGTTCTTGACAGTCACCGATCTGCATGCCGGTTACGGTGCGGCGAAAGTCCTGCACGGCGTCAGCTTCTCGGTCCAGCAGGGCACCGTGTGCGCGATCCTCGGCCCCAACGGCGCCGGCAAGACAACCCTGCTGCGCGCCCTGTGCGGGATGATCAAGGTTCGCGGCAGCCTGCTCCTCGACGGTGACGAAGTATCCGGTCGCGCACCGGAATCGATGGCGCGCCTCGGCGTGGCCCATGTTCCCGAGGGGCGCGGCACCTTCGCCCCGCTCACCGTCGAAGAGAACCTGCGCCTGGGCGCCTACCCCCGCCGTGACCGCGCCGCCGTCGAAACCGACCTGCGCCGCGTCTACGACTACTTCCCGATCCTGCGCGACAAACAACGCGACGCCGCAGGCGGCCTGTCCGGCGGCCAGCAGCAGATGCTCGCCATCGGCCGGGCGCTGATGCTGCGGCCACGCATGCTGCTGCTCGACGAACCCTCGCTCGGCCTCTCACCGCTGGTCACCCAGGAGTTGTTCGGGATCGTCGCCACCATCAACGAGGAGGAACGCACCACGGTGATCGTCGTCGAACAGAACGCCCACCTGGCGCTCGGTGTCGCCCAGCAGGCGCACGTCCTGGAAACCGGGCGCATCGTCTTGTCGGGCACCGCCGAGCAGATCAGGGCCGATGAACAGGTCACCCGCTCCTACCTGGGAATCCAGGTGAAGCCGTGATCGAATTCCTGCAGCAACTCGTCGAGGGTCTGTCCGCGGGCGCGATCTACGCGGGTCTCGCGCTGGCACTGGTGCTCATCTACCGATTCACCGGGATCGTCAATTTCGCCCAGGGTGAGCTGGCCATGTTCTCGGCGTTCCTGGCCTGGCAGCTGAGCCAGATCATGCCGTTCTGGGCGGCGCTGATCCTCACTCTCGCCATTTCGTTCGCCGGCGGCATGCTGATCGAACGAGTGGTGATCCGGCCGGTCGAGGGCGCGCCCGAGATCACCCTGGTGATCGTCACCGTCGGACTGTTCTTCACCATCCACGCCACTGCGGGCTGGATCTGGTCGTATCAGACCAAATCGTTCCCGAATCCCTTCCCGGAGGGGGCTCTGCGTGGTGGCGGGCTGAGTGTGGGCTACGGCAGTCTCGGCGTCCTGCTCGTCGTCGGCGTGGTCATGGCGCTGCTGTATCTGCTGTTCCGCTACACCAGGATCGGGCTCGCCATGCGTGCGGTGGCGTGTAACCCGCAGTCGGCCAAACTCGTCGGTATCCGGGTCGGCACCGTGCTCGCGCTCGGCTGGGGACTGGCCGCGCTGGTCGGGGCGGTGTCAGGCGTGCTGTCGGCGCCTCTGCTGTTCCTCGAACCCAACATGATGGGCGGAGTCCTCATCTACGCCTTCGCGGCGGCGACGCTGGGCGGGTTCGACTCCCCCGGCGGCGCGGTGGCGGGCGGTCTGATCGTCGGCGTCGCCGAAACCCTCACCGGCGCTTACGTCGACGCGATCGGCACCGAACTCAAGATCGGCGTGCCGCTGGTGATCATCCTGGGCGTGCTCTTGCTGCGCCCGCAAGGTCTGTTCGGACACGCGGCGGTGGAAAGAGTATGAGCGAAGTGAAACTCACCGAAAAGCCAGTGACCACGACACTGGCTGTCCCACAGAATAATTCCGTCTCAGCTCGTATCAGTGCCATCCGGTGGCCACTGCTCGCGACGGCAGCGCTACTGCTGCTCGCCTGCGCGGCCCCGTTCCAGCTGGTGCCGTTCCACACCTTCCAGCTGGCCATGGCGATGATCTACGCGGTCACCCTGCTCGGGCTGAACCTGCTGGTCGGTCACACCGGCCAGATCTCATTGGGCCACGGTGCGTTCTTCGCGGTCGGCGCCTACACCGCCGCGATCGCGATGCAGCGCTGGGACATACCGTATTTCGCGACCATCCCGATCGCCGCGGGCATCACCTTCGTACTCGGTTTCGCCCTCGGCGTCCCGGCGCTGCGACTGCGCGGGCTGTACCTGGCGCTGGTCACCCTGGCCATCGCGATCTTCCTGGTCCCCCTGCTCAAGCGGTTCGACGACCTGACCGGCGGCTCGATGGGACTCGTTGTCGACAAGCCGGTGCCGCCCGCGTGGACCGGCCTCGCCGAGGACCAGTGGCTGTATTTCCTGGCACTGGCCACCACCGTGATCGGCTTCGTGCTGGTCGCCGGAATGCTGCGCTCGCGAGTCGGGCGGGCCCTGCACGCGATGCGCGACAACGAGATCGCCGCCGAGGTGCTCGGGGTGAACCTGGCGCACTACAAGACGCTCGCCTTCGCCTGGAGCGCGCTGCTGGCCGGTGTGGCCGGCTGTGTCTACACCTGGGTGATCGCGTTCGTCTCGCCCGACTCCTTCGCGCTGACGCTGTCGATCACGCTGCTGGCCGGACTGGTCGTCGGCGGGCTCGGCACCACCTGGGGCCCGCTGCTGGGCGGACTGTTCGTGATGTTCGTGCCCAGTTTCGCCCAGGACGTCAACCAGGCCGCACCCGGCGTCATCTTCGGACTGCTGATCATCGCGGTCATGTACCTCGCGCCGAAGGGTTTGGCCGGCCTGGCCACCCAGTGGACGCAATGGCTCGGACATCGTGTCCGGAAAGGGAAAACTCATGCGCACTAGGGCAATCCGCTCCATCGGTGTGACGGCCGCGCTTCTCGCGACCCTCACCGCGTGTGGTGGTCGTGGCGAGGAGACCGGCTCCGTCGGTCAAGGCGACTGCCAGGGCCAACAGACCACCGGTATCACCGACAGCACCATCAAACTCGGCGGGGCGTACCCGCTGTCGGGTCCGGCCTCGGCCTACAGCGAGGTCCCCAAGGGCGCCAAGGCCTACTTCGACTACATCAACGCCGAGCAGGGCGGCATCGACGGACGCAAGGTCGAGTACATCGTCCGCGACGACGGCTACCAGCCGCCCAAGACCGTCGAGGAGACCCGCCGCCTGGTCGAACAGGACCAGGTGTTCGCGGTCTTCCAAACCCTCGGCACGGCAACCTCTTCGGCGGTCACCGACTACCTCAACCAGCGCAAGGTGCCCCAGGTCTTCGTCGCCACCGGGGCGAACAAGTTCGGTGCCGGCACCGAGCACCCGTGGACCATCGGCTGGCAGCCCAGCTACCGCACCGAGGGGCTGGCCTACGCGCAGTACGTGAAGGCGCAGCGGCCCAACGCCACCGTGGCGGTGCTCTACCAGAACGACGACTTCGGCAAGGACCTCCTCGCGGCGTTCACCGAGGGCGTCGCGGGCAGCGGGGTGAAGGTGATCGCCGAACAGAGCTTCGAGGTCACCGACCCCACCGTCGATGCCCAGGTGCGCAACCTCGCCAACTCCAAAGCCGATGTGCTGCTGAACTTCTCGACCCCGAAGTTCGCCTCGCAGGCGCTGGCCGCCGACGTGCGCAACGCTGACTGGAATCCGTTGCACGTACTCGCCGTGGTCTCCAACACCATGGCCACCCTGCGCCCGGTGGGGCTGCCCAACGTCCAGGGCACGGTGACCGCGGCGTTCCTCAAGGACGCCGCCGATCCGCGCTGGGCCACGGACGCGGGCATGCAGACCTACCGGTCCAAGCTGACGCAGTACGCCCCCGGCGCCGATCCCGAGAACCAGCACGCGATGGCCGGCTGGACGATGGCCGAGAGCTTCCGCAAGACCATGGACGCGGCGAAGTGCCCGACCCGCGAGGGCCTGCGCGACGCGATGCGCTCGCTGGACAACGTCTCCGCCGACCTGATGCTGCCCGGCATCGCGATGAAAACCGGTGCGAACGACGGCTATCCGCTCGAAGCGGTCGGCATCCAGACCTTCGTCGGCGAGCACTGGTCGCTCACCGACGGCGGTCTGATCGACACTGCGGGCAAGTAGTCACCCCCTCCCTCGTTGCGCAGCGCGTCCCAGCGTGCGCGGCTCGTCCGAAGTACCCCGATCGATGAGGATCACAGATGAAGATGTCAACCACTCTGGCCACGGCGGCGATGACCGCACTGGCCCTGTGTGTCAGTACCGGGACCGGCAACGCCGATCCCGCACCACAGACCGAGGTGCGCTACGAGGTGAGCAGGCAGGGTGACTCCGCGGTGCTGTCCACCGACGGCAAACTGCAGGTCGCCGACGGCCAGCTCGTGCTCACCACCGGCGCCGGCACCCCGGTCGCCGCCCTGCCGCTGACCTACCGCATGGACGACAAGGTGTTCCCGATCGCCGCCACCGTCGACGGCGGTACCGCGACCCTGACCCCGTCCAAGGAGGGCGGCACTCCGGTGGCCCCGGCGACGAACCTGATCACCCAGGACGTGGCCGCGCAGCAGATCGCCGAGTCCTTCACCCCGCGCGATCAGGCCGCGCTCGGGGTCCTCAGCCAGCGCCTCGGCGTCGGTGGCGCCGTGGCGGCCATCGTCGGCGCGGTGGTCGGCGGTGGCATCGGTTGCCTGGTCGGCGGCGCCGCGGGCGCGACCATCGCCAGCCCGGTGATCGTGCTGCTGGTGCCGTGGGTCGGCGCCACCGTGGCTGGTTGCGTGCTCGGCGCGGCCACGCTCGGTGCGGTCGGCACGATGATCGGTCTGGTCACCGTCGGCGGTCCGCTGGCGCTGTTCTCGGCCTACCAGTACTTCTCGACCATTCTCGCGCCGTGCCCGGCCGAACTCGGCGCCTACTGCAAGGACCCCGCGGTCCCCACACCGCCGAAGTAGTACGCACCGCCGTCTCGCCGGCCCACCCGATCACCGCGTCGGGCGGGCCGGCTCGTGGCCGTTTCCGGCCGGTAAGGATTCCCCATGCGCAGAACAGTTTTCGATGCCGAGCACCGCGCCTTCCGCGCGGCGATGCGCGCGTTCATCGATGCCGAGGTCGTGCCGAGTTTCGGCAAGTGGTACGACGACGGACTGGTGCCGCGCGAATTCTATTACCGGCTGGGCGAACTCGGGATCCTCGGCATGGAGGTGCCCGTCGAACACGGCGGATGCGGCCTGGACTCGTTCCGGTACCGGGCGGTGCTCACCGAGGAGATCGCGCGCGCCGCGGTGTCTTTCGGCGGCTCCAGCGCCCACGTGTCCCGCTGTCTGCCCCTGATCAACGACCTGGCGACCGCCGAACAGCGGCAGCGCTGGTTGCCCGGATTCGTCACCGGCGAAACGATGTTCGCGCTCGCGGTCGCCGAACCCGGCACCGGTACGGAGCCGTCGGGCATGCGTACCACCGCGCCCCTGTCGCTGGACGGCAGCGAATACCTGCTCAACGGTTCGAAGACCTACGTCATCGGGGGCGTGCACGCCGACCGCGTCATCGTGTGCGCGCGTACCGCGCCCCCGAGCGCGGACGACCCCACCTACGGCCTGTCCCTGCTGGTCGTCGACAGCGCCGCCCCCGGCTACCGCGTCGGGCGCGCCCTCGACACTCTCGGCCGAAAGGTCTGCGACATAGTTCAACTCACCTTCACCGATGTGCGGGTGCCGGTGACCGATCGGCTCGGTGCCGCGCACCGTGGCGACGACCATCTCGCCGCACAGCTGCCACGCGAACGGCTCACCATCGCCGTCGGCGCCCACGCGCAGGCCAGGGCCGCGGTGCGTTTCGCGCACCGCTTCACCGCCGAGCGCACCGCGTTCACCCACTCGGTGGCGAGCTTCCAGAACACCACGTTCGAGCTGGCCGCCTGCCGGGCCGAGGTCGACGCGATCGAGGCGGTGGTCGACCGCGCGCTCGCCGCCCACGACCGCGGCGACCTGACCCCCGCCGACGCGGCATCGGCGAAGCTGTTCTGCACCGAGTCGGCCGGGCGGGTGATCGACCGCTGCCTCCAATTGCACGGCGGGGTCGGCTATCTCGCGGACTCCCCCATCGCCCGCCTCTACGCCGACCACCGCATCGATCGGATCGTGGGTGGCACCAGCGAAGTGCTGCGCACGATCATCGCCGCCGAGATGGGGTTGTGACGCCAGATCAGCGGGCGCGATTGAGCTCACCGAGCAGCCGCCAGGTGCGCTGCTGGTCCTCGGGTGTGGTGAGGTCGGTCTGGGAGAACACCACATCGGTGGCGCCCGCGGCGAAGTAGTCGGCCACGCGGGCGGCGACCGTCTCCTCGTCGCCGATCACCACGAGTTCGGCGGCCCGCTGGGCGCCCGACAGCGCGACCACTCGCTGATACGACGGAATCGTGTCGTAGAAGGCGGTTTTCGTCTCGGCGATGCTCCGGGCCGCGGCGACGTCGGCGGTCACGACGCCGGGCACCATCGCCACGATGCGGGGGTGCGGCCTGCCCGCGGCCGTCGCGGCGGCGGTCAACGGCGCGACGATGTGTTCGGCCAGCGCCTCGGGACCGACCAGGAAGGGCAACGTGCCGTCGGCCAGTTCGCCGGTGGCTCGCAGCGCCTGCGGCCCCATGGCCGCGACCAGCACCGGCACTGTCGGGTCGGCACCCGCCACCGTCGCGGGCATCGGACTGGCGGCGGTCACCGTCTCACCGCGGAAGTCCACCGCACCGGTGTCGAGAATCGACCGCAGCGCCGTGAGGAATTCACGCAGCCGGAGGCCGGGCCGGTCGAACGGCCCACCGAACGCGCGTTCGGACAGCGACCGAGCGCCGAGCCCCAACCCCAGCACGAACCGTCCACCGGTCGCCGCCTGCGCGGTCTGCGCCTGACCGGCCACCAGCAGCGGATGCCTGCCCGGCACCGGAACGACCGACGTCCCCACTTCGATCCCGGGCACCGCCCGACCGATCAACGCCGCCAACACGATCGCGTCACTACTGAAGGCCTGTCCCAACCACACCGAACTCAGCCCGACCTCGGCGGCGACTCCGCCCAGATCGACGGCCGTGTCCACGGCGTTGGCGGAGTTGTCGAGGACGAACGGGGACAACGCGATTCCGATGCTCATCCCCGCACCAACGTCGGCGGCAACGGAGATCATCGCGATCCACGCACGATGATTCCATTGCCTGCGACCAGCTCACCGTTGACGCTCGGTCGATGCGTTCCGTCGGATCATCGTGCTGTGACGCCGAATTCGTTCGGCGCCAGGTGAATTCGGCTCGACACCGCAACCGGTGTCAGCGGACGGTGATGCCGTCCGCGCGCATCGCGTCCTTCACCTGGCCGATGGTGAGGTCGCCGAAGTGGAAGACGCTCGCGGCGAGGACCGCGTCGGCGCCGGCGTGGACAGCGGGCGGGAAGTGGTCGACCGCGCCCGCGCCGCCGCTGGCGATCACCGGAACGCGCACCGCGGCGCGCACGGCGGTGATCATCGGCAGGTCGAAACCGGCCTTGGTGCCGTCGGCGTCCATCGAGTTCAGCAGGATCTCGCCCACACCGAGTTCGGCGCCGCGGACGGCCCATTCGACAGCGTCGATGCCGGTGCCACGCTTGCCGCCGTGGGTGGTGACCTCCCAGCCGGACGGGGTGTCGGGCTGACCGTCGGGCACGGTGCGCGCGTCGACCGAGAGCACGATGCACTGGGCGCCGAAGCGTTGCGACATCTCGAACAGCACCTCGGGGCGTGCGATGGCGGCGGTGTTCACCGATACCTTGTCCGCGCCGGCGCGCAGCAGCCGGTCGACATCCTCGACCGTGCGTACCCCACCGCCGACGGTGAGCGGGATGAAGATCTGTTCGGCGGTGCGGGTCACCACGTCGAGCATGGTGCCGCGGTCACCGGTGGAGGCGGTGACGTCGAGGAAGGTCAGTTCGTCGGCGCCCTGAGCGTCGTAGGTCGCGGCCAGTTCCACCGGATCGCCCGCGTCGCGCAGGTTCTGGAAGTTGACGCCCTTGACCACGCGACCCGCGTCGACATCCAGACACGGGATCACGCGGACCGCCAAGGTGCTCGGCGCGGTGGTGCCGGGTCGTTCGTCGGTACGCGGTGTCATGGGGTTCACCCTCGTTCTTCTTCGCTGACGGTGCAAATCATTTCCAGCAGTTCTTCGTGCACGCCCGGCGCGGCGGCCAGCACCGAACCGGACGTGATCGTCCACGGCGCGCCCGCGAGGTCGGTGACCACGCCACCCGCGGCGCGCACCAGCGCGACCCCGGCCGCGTTGTCCCACGGATGGTGCCCGAACACGACCGCGCCGCCGAGCACCCCCGAGGCGGTGAACGCCAGGTCGATGCCGGTGGCGCCGTGCATCCGCACCCGCGAGGACAACCGGCTCAGTGCACCGAGCAGGTCGAACCGGAACTGGCCGGGGATGCGACCCGCCGAGTCGAGGTTGAAGGCGCCGAATCCGATCATGGAGTCGGCGAGCTTGCCCGGTTCCAGCGGTGGCAATGCCACACCGTCGAGGTACAACGGTCCACCGGTCACCGCGGCGTAGCGGCGACCCAGCATGGGCAGCCAGGTCAGGCCGATCACCGGCTCGCCTTCGTGCACCAGAGCCAGCAGGGTGCCCGACATCGGGTGGCCCGAGGAGTAGTTGAAGGTGCCGTCGATCGGATCGAGCACCCAGGCCGTGCCCGAGGTGAGCGCCGGTCCGCCGAATTCCTCGCCGTGCACCGCGATGCCGGTCCGCTGCTGGAGTTCGGCGGAGATGGTGCGTTCCAGCTCGAGATCGAGTTCGGTGGCGAAGTCGTTGCGGCCCTTGGTCACCGCGCTCGGCGCGCCGAGTCCTTCGACGAAACGCGGGACCACGCCGTCCAGGATCTGGGTGGCGACGGTCAGCAGGTCGGTCAGTTCGGCGGTGCTCGGCGCGGCGGTCATCGGCGGTGTCAGCGCACCGCGGCCAGAGCTTCGGGCAGCGTGAAGCGGCCCGCGTACAACGCCTTGCCGATGATCGCGCCCTCCACACCGTCGTCGGCCAGGCCGGCGATGGCGACGAGGTCGTCGAGCACCGAGATGCCGCCGGAGGCGACCACCGGTGCCTCGGCGGCGTTGGCGACCTCGCTCAGCAGCTCGAGGTTGGGGCCGGTGAGCGTGCCGTCCTTGGAGACGTCGGTGACCACATAGCGCGCGCACCCGTCACGCTCGAGGCGTTCGAGCACCTCCCACAGGTCGCCGCCGTCGGTCACCCAGCCGCGACCGCGCAACCGCCACTGGCCGTCGATCTGCTTGACGTCGAGTCCCACCGCGATCCGGTCGCCGTACTCGCCGAGCACTCGCGCGCACCACTGCGGATTCTCGATCGCCGCGGTGCCGATGTTCACCCGCGCGCACCCGGTCGCCAGCGCCGCTTTCAGCGAATCGTCGTCGCGGATACCACCGGACAGCTCGACCTTCACGTCGAGTTCACCGACGACCTGAGCGATCAGTTCGCGATTGCTCCCCTTGCCGAAGGCCGCGTCGAGATCGACCAGATGCACCCACTCGGCCCCCGCTTGCTGCCACGCCAACGCCGCGTCCCGAGGCGACCCATAGCTCGTTTCGCTACCGGCCTCCCCTTGCACAAGGCGCACGGCCTCACCATTGGCGACATCGACAGCGGGCAACAGCACAAGACTCACGCATTCAGACTAGTAGGTCTGTGCCGCCGCTCCCGCAACGGTCCGCGACGGTGAGGCCCGTGTCACGCGAACCCCGCGCACAACCGCTCGGCGCGTCGAGCGGGTCGGCCCGGATCCGGGGACCCGGGCCTGCCACGATTCGCTCAGCCTGCCGCGACGTCGAACGCGCCGGGCTCGTAGGCACCGCCCTGCTGGCGCAGGATGACACCGAGCCGGTTGGCGGCGTTGATCTGGGCCACCACCGCGACCAAGGCGGCGAGCTGCTCGTCGTCGTAGTACTCGCGCACCTGGGCCCAGGTCTCGTCGGACACCCCCTGCGCGGCGTCGGCGACGCGGGTCCCTTCCTCGGCCAGCGCCAGCGCCGCCCGTTCCGCATCGGTGAACACCGTCGACTCACGCCAGGCGGCAACGAGATTGATCCGCGTCGCGGACTGCCCGGAGTGGGCCAGATCCTTGCTGTGCGCGTCGGTGCAGTAGCCGCAGCCGTTGATCTGGCTGACGCGCAGCATCACCAGGTCCTGGGTGGCTTTCGGCAGGGTCGACCGGATCAGTGCCAGGCTGGCGTTGCCGAACCGCTTGCCGAACGTGGCGCCGACCTCGGTGCCGAAAAGGTTGAATCGGGGTTCCATGACGTGTTCCTCACTGCTGGTGCTGAATCGAACGACCATGAGACGGCGGCGACCGGACCTCCGTAACAGCTCGTCGACGTGATCCACGCCACTGCGGATCGGTGTTACGCGACGGCGTCGGCCGGCGTCTGATGGGCGACACATCCGAGTGGAAAGGGAGTTACCCATGGCGCCGCAGCCCGAGGGCACAGCGAAGGACCCGGCGACGGAGGTGTTCGTCGCCCATCGCAATCTGCTGTTCACGGTCGCTTACGAGATGCTCGGCTCGGCCGCCGACGCCGAGGACGTGCTCCAGGAGACCTGGCTGCGGTGGGTGGGCGTCGATCTCGACGCGGTGCGCGACCGGCGCGCGTATCTGGTCAGGATCACGACCCGCCGGTCACTCGATCGGTTGCGCACGCTGGGTCGGCGCCGGGAGTCCTATGTCGGCCCCTGGCTGCCCGAACCGCTGCTGACCACGCCTGACATCGCCGAGGACGTCGAGTTGGCCGAGAGCGTCTCGATGGCGATGCTGCTCGTCCTGGAGACGCTGACGCCGATCGAAAGGGCGGTGTTCGTGCTGCGCGAAGTATTCGATCTGGACTACGACGAGATCGCCGAGGCCGTCGACAAGAGCCCGGCCGCCGTCCGCCAGCTGGCATACCGGGCGCGCGCCCACGTCGCAGCCCGCCGACCGCGCGGCATCGTGTCGGCGAGCGAATCCCGCGATGCGCTCGCGGCATTCCAGCGGGCGATCGAGACCGGCGATCTCCAGAACCTGCTCGACCTGCTCGCACCGGATGTCGTGTTCCTCGGCGACGGCGGCGGAATCAGGCAGGCCGCGCTGTCGCCCATCGTCGGGGCCGAGCTGGTCGCCGCCTTGCTCACCGCCAGTGTGCCGAGGATCGGCGCGGCGATGACTGTCGAATCGGCACAGCTCAACGGCCACCCGGCCCTGATCCTGCGACTCGACGGCGTGATCGACACGGTCTTCGCGGTGCGCGTCGACGACGGCCTCGTCACCGGCCTCTACTCGGTCCGCAATCCCGACAAACTGTCGCGGACGGATACCGCGACCACGCTGCGACGCTGACCCGGCCGACCTGCGCCGACGAACTGACCGAGGTGGGGGCCGTCGGCTCGCGCGCGCACTCGATTCCCCACCGCTGAAGTAGTCAGCCGAGGCGGCGGCGGAGTTCGGGGAGTCCGCCGCCGGTGAGGTCGGCGAGCGCGGCCGTGCGGCCGACCACGGCCAGGGCGATGGCCTCGCCGGGGCCGCGCACTTCCGGACCGTCGCCGGAGGACCAGTCGACGTCGGTGGCGACGAAACGCAGACCCTTGGCGTACCTGGCCGGGAAGGCGAAGGGGTCGGGGTAGTTCAGGACCGCGATGAGACGGTCCGCGGGGATCGTCCGTGGGCGGCCGAGGGGACGGCGGATGTCCTGGTGGTGGACGACGAGGTCGGAGAGCATCAACCGGGGCGAGTACTTCGACAGGCGACCCGACTCGGTCTCGAGCTTGTCCACCAGCTGCGCGGTCGTCAGCTCCGAGAACGACTGCGCGAGCGCGTTATTGGTGCGGCTGACCGAGCCCCGGCTCTTCACCACGACGGCCGCGTAGCCCAGCGGGCTCAGGGTGTCCTGCAACAGGTGCCCGACGACGTCACGAACCCGCCACCCCGCGCACAGCGACGGCGTCTCCCATTCCTGCTCGCTCAACCCCCGCAGCAGGTCGACCAGTTCGGCTCGTTCGTCGAGAACCATCCCCCGATAACTCATCCCGCCAGCCTAAGCTCACCGACCGACTTCCGACACCCTCTTTCAGCAGTTCCCTTGGGCGAGTAGCGATTACGAACCCAGGATCGGCAGGGAACAACTGAGCTGCCTTCGACGATTCGACGCGGGCCCGATGACGACGCGGCCGTACGGGAGCGATGCGCGACAATGGACGCCGCGAACACTGCCTACCCCCCGTGACGGGTAGCACCTCCACGAACAGGATCGGCGCAACCCTTGGCCAAGCAGAATCGTCGGCGCCGGACAGGCCGTAAACCGGCAGCCGCTCCCGGACTTCCGATCGATGCCGCGTTGTCGGGCGACCGGTCGCAGGTGGCCGACGCGATCGCGACCGTGGCCTTCCTCGCCGCCCAGGGCGACACGAACGCGATCGGGCGATTCGCCGAACACGTCGCGGGCGCCGAACCGGCCGCCGGAGTTCAGCTCGCCGCTGAGCGAATCATCGCCCGCGCCTTCGAGTTCGGCTGGTTGCCCCGCGATGTTCATGAGGCAGCGCGCAGACGGGTGGACGAGTTCGCGGTGAGCTACCTGACCGATCTGATGGCCGAGCACCGGTCCGATTTCCCCGCCGAGTCCGTCGACGAGATCTGGCAGTCGCAACTGGACGAGCTGAGCGCCACGGTCTGGTGGACGTCCGGGCAACCCCACCTCGATCAGTGGGCCGACCGCGCGCTTCTCACCCGCGAAGAGGCCCTCACCTCAGCTCTGACCGCCCTGGCCCTGCTCGTCCAACTCCCGAAACTCGAGCAGATCGTCGCACTGCCCGGCACCCGCAGGCAGACCGTCACGCACCACCATGTCGACGAGAAGACCCTCGGCCGAGTCCGTGGCCTCCTCGCCAAGGCCGAATCGACGTCCTTCGCCGAGGAAGCGGAAACGCTGTCCGCCAAGGCGCAAGAACTCATGACCAAGTACGCGATCGACCGCGCCCTGCTCGACACCCAGCGCACCGACCCCGACCTGCCCGCCGCCCGCCGCATCTGGCTGGAAACCCCCTACACCGACGCCAAAGCCCTGCTCATCGACATGGTGACCCGAGCCAACCGCTGCCGCGCGATCTTCGTCGCCGACTGGGGTTTCGTCACGATCGTCGGCGACGACCCCGACCTCGATGCCGTGGAGATCCTGTCCACTTCCCTGCTCGTCCAAGCCACCCGCACCATGATCGACAACGCCACCACCGAGGAATCCCGCTCCCGCCACTACCGCAAGGCCTACCTCACCGCCTATGCCACGCGAGTCGGCGAACGCCTCGCCGAGGCTGCCCGAGCAACCATCGCCGACTCCCCCGACCCCACCCACCTACTCCCCGTCCTGGCCACCCACCGACAACGAGTGGACAAAGCCTTCGCCACCTACTTCCCCACCGCCCGTACCCGAGGCATCACCATCCGCAGCGCCGAAGGCTGGACCGCAGGCACCGAAGCCGCCGACCGAGCCCACTTCGACAACCCCTGATCACCGACAGGCCCCACGATCGTCACGACGTCCGTACGCTCGATGTGTGCGGCCCATCATGTCCGAACACGAGCTGGACGACGGCTGGGAGTTGGCGCGCTCGACCGGAGCGGCAGCCACCGATGTCGTGATGGAAGGATTCCGCGATCGAGTGTCCGCGGGGTGCGATCTGCGGATCTTCCCGCGACCGGAAGTCACTGTGGTGATCCAGTTCGGCGACTGTCGGCTCAGTGTCGAAGGCCCCGACCAGCAGTTCACGTTCGACGGCCTGGTCGCCGGGCTCGACCCGGGGGTTCGCCGTGTTCACGCGGCGCGTGTCGAATGTGTCGAGGTACGAATGTCGCCGATCGCCGCCTACCGCCTGCTCGGGGTCGCGCCGGCCGCCCTGAGCGGCGCGATGATCGGCCTCGACGAGGTCTGGGGTCCGGCGGCGCCACTGCTGCGCGAACAGCTGGCCGAAACAGCCACGTGGGCAGAACGATTCGCGCTGACGTCCCGGTTTCTCACCCTGCGTGAATCGACCAGGACGGCCGACCCGGAGGTCGCCGCAGCGTGGGACCGCATCGTCGCCGGCAACGGCGGCGTGCGGGTACGGGAACTGACCGAACTCACCGGCTGGAGCCGCAAACGGCTGTGGTCGAGGTTCACCGACCAGGTCGGCGTGACACCGAAACGCGCCGCGATGCTCACCCGGTTCCGGCACGCGTTCGACCTGCTGACGACCGGCCATTCACCCGCGAATGCCGCTGTGGCATGCGGTTATTCGGATCAATCACACCTACATCGCGACGTGTCGGCCTTCGCCGGTGTCACACCGGGTGCGCTCACGGCGCTCTGACCGCCGGAACATTCGTTCAAGACAGCGCACCCCGGCGCACCCCACAGTGAGTGCATGAGCAATTCCCGAGGTCTGCAACGCCGGATCCGCGCCGCCGAACAGCGCGTCGCCGACGCCTACGGACTCACGATCAGCGAGCACCTGTTCACGCTGCGCGATCCCGCGGTACAGGTCCGCGTCCTGACCGCCGGATCCGGCGAACCCGTCGTCCACATCAACGGCATCTCGGCACCCGCCATGGGCATGGCACCGCTGATCGCCCACCTGCCCGGCTTCCGGCATATCCTCGTCGACCTGCCGGGTCACAGTCTCGCACCCCCTTTCACTTGGCAGGGAAGTACCGTCCGCGAGCTGGCCACGGGTGTGCTCACCGGAACACTGGATGCGCTCGGCGTGGATCGAGCCGCGTTCGTCGGCAGCTCCCTCGGCGGCTTGTTCACCCTCTGGGCCACGCTGGACGCGCCGAAACGGCTCACGCGAGCAGCGATTGTCGCCACCCCCGCCACCGCCTTCCCCGACATGCGCGGCATTGCCGAGATGGAGTCACTGACCTCTCCGCTCCGCGGCCCTGTCGATGAAAGGCTGATGCGACTGCCGTCCCCGCGGTTCGTCGCCCGCTTCGCCCTCACCGAGGCGCTCGGGGCGACAGCGTCTCGTGCCATGTCCGACGACATGCTCGATCTGCACCGGCTACCGCTGCGACTGCCCGGACAGGCCGCGTCCTACCGCGCGCTGCTGTGTCGCCTGATGCGGGGACGTATCGCGCGCCCCGACAACGTCCTGACCGATGACGAACTGGCTCGGATCACCACGCCGCTGCTGTTCGTCTGGGGCGAGCACGACGTTTTCAGCTCCCCTGACCAGGCTCGACCATCGCTGACGAAGATCCCCGGCGCGCGACTCGTCGTCGTCCCCGGCGGTCACGGCCCGTGGTTCGACGACGCGGTCCGCTGCGCGGCACCGGTCCGCGCGTTCCTGTCAGACGAGCCGCTGACCGCCGGAAGCGAACGAGAACGCCACCGCGCCTAGCCACGGTTGCCGCACGACAGTCAGCCGAGGTGGCCGGACTACAGCGAGCCGATCCAGTTGCGCAGCAGTTGCGCACCCGCGTCGCCGGACTTCTCCGGGTGGAACTGGGTGGCCGAGAGCGGTCCGTTCTCGACGGCGGCCAGGAAGGGGACGCCGTGCTCGGCCCAGGTGAGCTTCGCGGGTGCGATGTGCTCGTTGTCCGGGAGTTCCCACTGCTGCGCCGCGTAGGAGTGGACGAAGTAGAAGCGGGTGTCGGCGTCCATACCGGCGAACAGCGTGCTGTCGGCGGGTGCCTTGACCGTGTTCCAGCCCATGTGCGGAAGGACGGGAGCGTCCAGTCCCGCGACGGTGCCGGGCCATTCGCCGCAGCCTTCGGTCTCGACACCGAACTCGACGCCGCGGTCGAACATGATCTGCATGCCGACGCAGATGCCGAGCACGGGACGTCCACCGGCGAGGCGCTGGCCGATCATGCGATCACCGCGCACCGACAGCAGCCCGGCCATACAGGCGGCGTACGCACCGACGCCGGGGACGACGAGCCCGTCGGCCGCCAAGGCGGCGGTGGGGTCGGCCGTGACCTCCACCTGCGCACCGGCACGCACCAGCGCGCGTTCGGCGGAGTGCAGATTGCCGGAGCCGTAGTCCAGCAGCACAACGGATTTCACAGCACACCCTTCGTGGACGGCACACCACTGACCCGGGGGTCGATTTCCACGGCGGCGCGCAGAGCCCGCGCGACAGCCTTGAACTCGGCCTCGGTGATGTGGTGCTGGTCGCGGCCGTAGAGCACCCGCACGTGCAGCGCGATGCGGGCGTTCTGCGCGATCGACTCGAAGACGTGCTTGTTGAGCACCGTGGAGTACGACGCGCCGGGGCCCGCGCTCGGGATGATGGTGTGCACGAGGTGTTCGGGCTCGCCGGTGAACACGCAGTACGGCCGGCCGGACACGTCGACGGCGGCGTGCGCGAGGGTCTCGTCCATCGGGATGAACGCGTCGCCGAAGCGGCGGATCCCCTTCTTGTCGCCCAGCGCCTGCCCGAGCGCCTGTCCCAGCACGATCGCGGTGTCCTCGACCGTGTGGTGCGCTTCGATCTCGATGTCACCCTCGGCCCGTACCACCAGGTCGAACCCGGCGTGCGCGCCGAGCGCGGTCAGCATGTGGTCATAGAACGGCACTCCGGTGGAGATCTCGGTCTGCCCGGTGCCGTCGAGGTTCAGCTCCACCAGAATCGAGGACTCTTTGGTGACGCGTTCCACCCGCGCTGTTCTGCTCATGATTGTGTTCCTCCACAGGTGGATTCAGTGAGTAAGGTCGGTGCCCGCGATATCGCGGCTCACGCGCAGGAATTCGTCGTTCTCGGCGGCGAGGCCGATGGTGGCGCGCAGGTACCCGGGGATGCCGACATCGCGGATCAGCACACCCGCGTCGAGATAGTGCTGCCACGCGGCGCCCGCGTCGGTGAACCGGCCGAACAGCACGAAGTTGGCGTCGCTGGGGATCACGTCGAACCCGAGCGAGGCGAGTGCGGCGGCGACCCGATCACGCTGAGCCGCCAATTCCGCCACACTGCCGAGGGTTTCGTCAGCGTGACGCAATGCCGCGCGCGCGGCGGCCTGGGTGACCACCGACAGGTGGTACGGCAACCGCACCAGCAGAATCGCGTCGATCACCGCGGGCGAGGCGGCCAGGTAGCCCAGGCGCCCACCCGCGAACGCGAACGCCTTGCTCATGGTGCGGGTGACAACGAGCTTGGTCGGGAACCGGTCGATCAAGGTGATCGCGCTGGGCGCCGCGGAGAACTCGCCGTACGCCTCGTCGACCACGACGATGCCGGGCGCGACCTCGAGAATCCGCTCGAGCTCGGCGATCGGGATGCTGTGCCCGGTCGGGTTGTTCGGGCTCGTCACGAACACCACGTCGGGTCGGCGTTCAGCGATCTGGGCCACCGCGTAGTCGATGTCGAGCGAGAAGTCACCACTGCGCTTGGCCTCGACCCACTCGGTGTCGATGCCCTCCGAGATGATCGGGTGCATCGAGTACGAGGGCACGAAACCCAGCGCGCTGCGGCCCGGTCCGCCGAACGCCTGCAACAGCTGCTGCAGGATCTCGTTGGAGCCGTTGGCCGCCCACACATTCGCGGTGTCGACGGCGACACCGGTCTGACGGGTCAGATACTCGGCCAGGTCGTGGCGCAGCGCGACAACGTCGCGATCCGGGTACCGGTGCAGATCGGCGGCGGCGGCGCGCACCGACTCGGCGACATCGTCGATCAGCGCCTTGCTGGGCGGGTGCGGGTTCTCGTTGGTATTGAGCTGCACCGGCACCGTCAATTGCGGTGCGCCATAAGGCGATTTGCCCCGCAGGTTGTCGCGCAGCGGTAGCTGGTCCAGGGTCGCCGAAGCGCCGGGCACGGTGGGAGTACTCATGACAGCGCCTCGAAACGCGCCTGCACGGCCTGACCGTGCGCGGGCAGATCCTCCGCGTTGGCCAGGGCGACAACGTGTCCGGCGACATCCTTCAGCGCCGCCTCGGTGTACTCCACGATGTGGATGCCACGCAGGAACGTCTGCACGCTCAGTCCCGAGGAGTGCCGCGCACACCCCGCGGTCGGCAGCACGTGGTTCGAACCCGCGCAGTAGTCACCCAGGCTGACGGGCGCCCACGGGCCGACGAAGATCGCACCGGCACTGCGCACCCGCGCGGCGACAGCGGCGGCGTCCATGGTCTGGATCTCGAGGTGCTCGGCGGCATAGGCGTCGACCACCCGCAGACCCTGCGCGATGTTGTCGACGAGCACGATCCCGGACTGCTTGCCGCTCAACGCTTCCCGCACGCGATCGTGGTGTTTGACCACGGCGAGCTGAGCGTTCACGGCAGCGTCGACCGCGTCGGCCAGCGCGGGAGAATCGGTGACCA
Organism: Nocardia sp. NPDC055050; assembly: GCF_053608345.1. Lineage (NCBI taxonomy): Bacteria > Bacillati > Actinomycetota > Actinomycetes > Mycobacteriales > Nocardiaceae > Nocardia > Nocardia sp. NPDC055050. The sequence continues at coordinate 38,566 of NZ_JBSGVG010000033.1, read as the reverse complement.
GCACACTGGCGGCGAGCACATCGTGCTCGGCCTGGCTGATCAGGTCGGCGGCCACGTGCACCGGATCGGCCGTGGCGTCGGCCAGCACGGCGATCTCGGTGGGGCCCGCCTCGGCATCGATGCCGACCAGCCCACGACACAGCCGCTTGGCCGCGGTGACATAGATATTGCCGGGCCCGGTGATCAGGTCGACCGGTTCGAGCGCCCCGCCATCGGTATCGACACCGCCGTAGGACAGCAGCGCCACCGCCTGCGCACCGCCGACCGCCCACACCTCCTCGACGCCGAGCAGCGCGGCGGCCGCCATGATCGTCGGGTGCGGCAGCCCACCGAACTGCGCCTGCGGCGGCGAGGCCACCACCAGCGACTCGACACCGGCGGCCTGCGCGGGCACCACGTTCATGACGACCGACGACGGGTACACGGCGTTGCCGCCGGGCACGTACAGCCCGACCCGCTCCACCGGCAGCCACTTCTCGGTGACGGTGCCACCGGGCACGACCTCGGTCACCGTGTCGGTGCGCCGCTGATCGGCGTGCACCTTCCTGGTCCGCTCGATCGCCACCTCGAGTGCGGCGCGCACCGCCGGGTCCAGCTCGGCGAGCGCCTTGGTCAGCTCGCCGGCCGGTACCCGCACCACGGCGGGCCGCACGCCGTCGAACTTCTCGCTGTAGTCCAGCGCCGCCTCGGCGCCCCGGTCCCGAATGTCCTCGACGACCGGCCGCACATGATGCAGCACCGAGTCCACGTCGACCCCTCCGCGCGGCAGCGCGGTGCGCAGCTCGGCAGCGGAAGGAGTACGACCGCGCAGATCGACGCGGGCGAGCTCGATGCGGGAAGTCATATCGGGGTACGGTCCTGTTCTGTGCTGGGGCTCAGGTCAGCTACCAGCCTAATGGTCGGCCGCCATCGCTTTTCCACCCACATCCCACCGAGGCGACGGACCCGACCGGCGGATCCGTCGCGAACACCAGCTAGCGGGTATCCCCGTCGATGCGCAGACTGCCGCCGGAGCTCACCACGCGCATGACCATGGCCTTGGTCGAGCCGTTGATGGTGATGCTGGCCAGGCGCATATTCGTGGAGCCGTCGGCGTTGTTGCCGCTGACCGCGGTGATGCTGGCGAAGGTGTCGACGGTGCGGGCGTTCCAGTACTCGCGGAACGCGGACTCGCTGCCGTAGACCTGCTGTGCGGCAGGGGTGAGCAGCGACCACGAACCGGCCGGATCGCTGAAGAAGTTCTCGACCAGCAGACCCGCCGATCCGATATCGACGGTGCCGACATTGCTGGCCTGCCCGAGCGGCGGAACCGCCGCGCTGGGCTTCGGTGCCGCCGACGACTGCGCCGAAGTCTGCGGACCGGCCTGCACCTGCGGCGAATCCGAGTCGGAGCTGTTGAAGGCACTGAACGCCACGGCGACGGCCGCGACCACCGCACCCACCGCGGACCCGATCAGTACCGCACGGCCCTTGCCCGCCTGCTTGCGCGGGGCGGGCATCGGCTGAGCCTGGGTGTGCGGGTGCGCCGCGGTGTCCTGACGGACCTGCGGACGCGGGTTCGAGCGAATCTGACGGGTCGTGGCGGTGGACGCGCCCGCATGGGAGGCCCGGCGACCGGACTGCCGGATCACCTGGGTGGTGGCCGCGGAGTTGCGACGGTTGAAAGCCTCACTGGCGGGGACGAATCCGGCGGGCACCGCGTTCTCGTCCTCGGCGAACGCGGCCAGCGCGTCGCGGGCCTCGGTCATCGTCGGACGGTCGAGGGGGTCCGGGCTGAGCAGATCGAGCAGGAAGTCGGTGGCCGGGCCCGCGTTGTGGGGCTCGCGTACCTGTCCGTTGGCGGCGGCGTAGAGCACCGCGAGCGGGTTGGCGTTGGCACCGTAGGGGGGTTCACCTTCCAGCGCGTGGAAGAGGGTTGCGCCGAGGGCGAATACGTCGGCGGCAGGGGTCGGATCGGAGCCGCGCGCAACCTCGGGTGCCAGATAGGCGGCAGTGCCGCAGATCAGCCCGGTCTCGGTGAGCGTCACGTCGCCGGCCGCGCGGGAGATGCCGAAGTCGGTGATCTTCACCTCACCGTGGTCGCCGAGCAGGATATTGCCCGGTTTCACGTCGCGGTGCACCAGGCCGGCCTGGTGGGCGGCGATCAGGGAGGAGGCGACCTTCTCCCCGATGCGGGCGACCTCGAGCAGCGGCAGCGGGCCCTTCTGGCCCAGCTCACCCGCGAGGCTGACCGACTTGAGGTACTCCATCACCAGGCACGGATCACCGTTGTGCTCGGTGATGTCGAATACGACGATGGCATTGGGGTGCTGGAAGCGTGCCGCGTTGCGGGCTTCCCGAATCGCGCGCTGGCGCAACACATCCCGCTCGCCCTCGGGCAAGCTGGGTTTGATGTGGATCTGCTTCACTGCCACGGAGCGTTGGAGGCGTTCGTCGACAGCACGCCATACAACGCCTGTGCCGCCGCTACCAATACGCTCGACCAGGCGGTAATGCTCCGCGATCTTCTGACCGGTATCGATGGCGCCTACTCCGAACCTTCTCGAAATTGTGACATCCCGCGTATTGACCATGGGTATGGTCCGCCGCCGAGTGTAGCTGGCTGGGTGATGACCGCGTGCGGCAGCGGGGGGATTGCTCGCCTGCGGGGGGAAAGACGACTCATGGTGTCACACGTAGCATCCGTCCCGCTGCCTCGACCGCCGGTCCGGAGCTTCCGGCGTCCGCGACGAACACCGCGAACGCCCGGTCACCGTCGATGCCGACGAACCAGCCGTGGGCGTGGGTGTCGTCGAGGTACTCGGCGGTACCGGTCTTGCCGAGCAGGCCGGGGATGTCACGCAGGGCGGTGGCCGTACCCGCACTCACCGTCTCCCCCATCATGGTCTCTAGCTGCGACGTCACCGTCGCGGGCACCGGCGCCGAAGGCCGGTCGGGAGTGCCGGGACGGCCGCGGATGATGCTCGGAGCCGGCGCGGAACCGTGCGCGAGGGCGGCCGCGACGAGCGCCATTCCGAACGGCGACGCCGTCACCGTGCCCTGTCCGATGCTCGATTCGACCCGTTGCGCCGGACTTTCGGCGGGTGGAACTTTCCCTGTGACAGTCGTCAAGCCGGGTGTCACATAGTCCACCCCGAGACCCAGCTGCTGGGCCGCCGCGGTGAGTCCGTCGGCAGGCAATTTCACTCCCAGCTCGGCCATCGTGGTGTTGCACGAGCGTGCGAACGCGGTGTGCAGGGGCACCATACCCAGGTCGAAGCCGTTGTCGTTGGGAATCGTGCGGCCCTCGATGGTGGCGCGGCCGGGACACGGCAGCACGGTGTCGGGCGTGACCCCGCCTGCTTGCAGTGCCGCCGAGACCGTGACGGTCTTGAACGTGGAGCCCGGCGGGTAGAGCCCGGTGAGCGCGATCGGACCCTGGGCGTCGGCGGGCGCGTTCTGGGCGACGGCCAGCACCTCCCCGGTCGAGGGGCGCAGCGCGACGATGGCGGCCGGAGTGGTGATCGGGGTCAGTGCGTCCTCGGCCGCGTGCTGTAGATCGATGTCGAGGGTGCTGGCGATGTCGGCGGTGGGCTTCGCGTCGGGTCCGGCGATGCGCTGGGTGCCCTCGGCGGTCTGCGCGCGGATCGCCCAGCCCGCGGCGGTGTCGGCCTGTTCCTGCCAGATCTCGGCCAATCCCCCGATGGTGGGTCCGGCGAGAGTCTTGTCGACGGTGAGCAACCGGGTCTGTGGCGCGAGCGTCACCCCGCGCACGCCCGTCAGCGCCTGCTGCACCGGCGCGATGTCGGCGTCACGCAGTGCCACGGCGGTGATCGGTTTACCCTGTGCCGCGGCGAGATCCGTCCGCAGCGTGGTCTCGGTGACGCCCTGCGGCGCGAGCAGCGCGGCGGCGGCGGGCAGGTCGGCGTCGGGCGCGACGTTCACCAGCGTCACCACCTGCTGGGTCATCAGGTCACCGCCGGAGGCGTCGAGTACCCGCGCCGGTTTCGCCGCGACCGGGCTGTAGCTGAGCGCGCCGAGGTCGAGGCCGGGCGCGACGGTGGTCGGCTGCCAGGCGATCTTCCACTCGTCGTCGCCGGTGGTGGTTCCGGCGCTCGAGTAGGTCCACGCGTTGCGGCCGTCGGGGCCGAATTTCCAGGTGGATTCCAGCGTGAAGGACTTGTCGTCGGTGGACGACACCCGGACCGTGTCGTTCTTGCCGAGGTTCTCGAACAGCGCGGTGAGGACCGGCAGGGCCTGCTCCGGTGCGTCGGTGAGTGCGGCGGCGGCGGATGCGTCTGCGCTGGTGAGCGCGGCGGCGAAGGACTCGGCGACGGTCTGGGGCTGGTCGGGTCCGGAGGAGCACGCGAGGGGCAGCGCAGCGAGCGCGACGAGCAGGACCGATGCCTTCCGTGGTGTGCGCACGAGTCCGAGACTAGCTCGATCCGTGGTACCGGTGGGGTTGTCGTTTCTGCTGTGACGAGCCCGTCCGCTACCACCAGCCGGTGATCGCCCCGATCTGGCGGCCGAGTTCGGGGGCGAGCGAGCGGGCGTAGCTGGCGGTCAGGTGGTGCTCGTCGCGATAGATGAGCACATTGCCCTCGACCACCCGGCAGCGCTGCGGTCGGCAGACAGCGTCGGACAGGTCGAGCGGATGGACGTTCGGGTAGCCGGCCGCCGGCTCCTGAGCGGGATCGCGCGGGTCGAGCACATCGGCACGATCGAGCCCGCAGCTGTCGGGGTCGCCGCGGTGGGCGAGGCAGTCGGTGGCGCGGTAGAGGACGCCGTCGCGGCGTAATCGAGGCGTGTCACGCAGGGCGAGCACGTTGAGGCCACGGTCCTGCAACGCCGTCCATACTTCGAGGTATTCGTTGGGCACCTCGTCGCCCGTGCCGTTCTGGCGGTAGCGGGTGGACAGGGTCAGCACCCAGTTCGGGGGGTCGGCGGCCAGCCGGTCGAGCACCTCGACCGACCATTCGTGACACTCGGGGAAAGGCCACTCGGCGTAGGACGGCTGATCGGCGAGGACGACCGGACAGCCTTCCTTGAGGTAGGAGACCACCCGGAACCCGTGCTCGAGGGCGAGTGGTTCCAGCGCGGGCAGCCAGTGCTCGGAGTGCGACCCACCGACCAGCGCGATCGAGCGCGCGGCGGTGGGGTCGCCGTAGGTACAGACGCGGACTTCCCGGTTGGGGGTGATGCAGCCGTCGGTGGTCGGCGGCGGAGTGTCGGCCTGTCCTTCGAAGACGGTGGGCCGCATGGGTTCCGGTGAGTATTCGGCACCGGAGAGCAACGCGGCGGCGCCCGGATAGCGGTGGGTGTCCAGCGCCTGCGGCGGCACGGCCGGGTTGGCCACCAGCACCACCTGCCATCCCAGCGAGGCGATCAACACCGCGACCGCGGTGGCGGTGACCAGTGCCCCGGTCAGCCTGCGGTTCTCGACCTCCTGGCCGCGCGGTGGCATGCGCAAGGGCGACTCGATCAGACGCGTGGTCGCGTAGGCCAGGACGAGCGAGGCGCCGATCACCACCACACCGTCGACGATGCCGGCATTCGCCCGCCCGGTCTCGCCGAGGTAGAAGATCAGGATCGGCCAGTGCCACAGGTACAGCGGGTAGGCCAGCGCGCCGAGTTCGGTGCAGAACCGTCCGCCCAGCAGGCGGTTCGGCCACGACCGCGCGGCCACGCCGAACCCGGAGGCGATCACCAGGCAGGCGGCCGCCACCGGCCACAGCGCCGCGACGCCGGGGAACTGATTCGCGCCGTCGAACAGCGGCCCACACGACAGCACCATGGCCAGACCGAGCGCGGCCGCGAGCCCCCGCAGCCGGTTCGGTATCCGCAGCCAGGGCGCCGCGACGGCCAGCATCGCACCGGCCAGCAACTCCCAGCCGCGCGCGACGCTGTCGTAATAGGTCCAGGCCTGGTGCTGTGCGGTGCCCGACGCCGCGTACCAGAACGACAGTGACGCCAGCCCGGCCAGCACGATCAGCAAGGTGAGCCGCCCGGCCGAACCGCGCCTGCGCAACCAGGCCCACCCCGCCAGCAGTACGAAGATCGCCAGGTAGAACTGCCCCTGTACCGACATCGACCACAGATGCTGGAGCGGGCTCACCGACGGATCGGGCGAGAGATAGTCGAGCTCGGCGGTGGCCAGATACCAGTTCTGGCCGTAGAACATCGACGCCAACGTCTGCGCGGCGGCTTCGCCCAGCTGGGTGTACGGGCGCAACACCACCGTCGCGAGCAGAATCGCCGCTAACACCACCACCAACGACGGCATCAACCTGCGCGCGGTCCGTCGCGCGGTCTCTGCCGCGGACACCCCGCCGCGCCGCTCCACCCCGCGCACCACGGCCCCGGTGAAGAAGAACCCCGACAGCACCAGAAAGACATCGACACCGCCGGATACGCGGCCGGCCCACACATGGAACGCCACCACGAGCGCGATCGCTATCCCGCGCAGACCGTCCAGATCCCGGCGGCGTTCGACGGTGCCACGGACCGCCGCACCCGGCGATGCGGTCCGAACATTCGGCACCAACGACCCCACAGAATCGGCCCCCACAAAGGAATTGTTTCCCGGCAAGTAACCATCAATTTGCCGTAGCGCCACCCAGGAAGCAAACCGCCGTGCCGTGTGGGGAGGGTGCTATCCGGTTCGCCAGGGCGTGGTCGTCACAGTGGCGGCGTCGTCTTCGCCGAGGTCGATGTCGAAGACTTCCGCCAGCACCTTGGGCAGCTCGGTGGGATCGAGATCACGCGAAGTGGCAGTGCCGTCGGGGTATTCCGAGCTCAGCGTCAGGTCATCGAGCACGTGGTGGACGCCGGGCAGGAATCGCTGGAGGAAGGGTCGCGTGGTGAACGGCGAACGTGGCGAGGTCGACACGAAGTGGTTGCCGACCGCGTAGTCGATACGGAACTGCGGGTTCTCGGTGAAGGTGTAGCGGTCGATCCAGCCGTCGCGGCTGAACTGGAACAGCACCCACAGGTCACCGGCCCGGCGTTCCAGCCGGTAGCGCCAGTCGCCGAGCGCGAATTCGCCGTTGCTGTCGACCAGTTCGAACGGCGCCAAGGGACCGAAACCGAAACCGACATCGCAGATCCAGACGCGATCGTCGTCGGGCGTGGTCACGCGCAGCAGGGCGTGGGTCGCCGGCCGCAGGGCGCCGGTGTCGGCCACACCGTAGGAGACCCGGCCGCTGAGTCCCGCGACACCGAACCCGAACCGTTCGAGCGCGGCGGCGAAGATCCCCACATTCTCGTAGCAGTAGCCGCCGCGGCTGCGACGGATCAGCTTGTTCTGCAAGGAGTTCAGATCCAGCGGGATGCCGCGGCCGAGGATGATCTCCAGATTCTCGAACGGGATGGTGGTCGTGTGGGCGCGCACCAAGGCGCGCAAGGTGTCGACCGATGCCGTGCGCGGCCCGTCGTAGCCGATCCTGGACAGATAGGCGTCCAGATCGAGCTCGGCACCCTGCCAGCCGTGATCGTCGGGCACTACGTCGGTCATCGCATCCTCACTCCGGTCGGTGTCTTCTCGCACAACCGCGGTTCGCCGAACCTTGTTCCCGCGTGTCTCAGGCCGCGCACTTCGCGCCCGCGGGGGCCGCGGGCGCGGTGACCGAACCGTGCTCGACATCGACGACATAGTCGATGACCTGCGGCGCGAGCGGCTCGGTTCCCGCGAGCAGGCGCAACACCACACATCCGCCCTCGAACAGCGCGGGTCCGACCGAGTGATCACCCGCGACGATGGCGCCGGTCAGGTCACGCCCGCTGACCACGGTGTAGAAGGAGAACGCTTGCCCTGCCGCGGTCAGCGCCGCGCGCAGTTCCACACTGGTCGCGAAGGGCACGATGGCGTCGGCGGTGCCGTGGATCAGGAAGGCCCGGCGCATGGTCAGCCGGTCGGCGAGCAGCGCGGGCGAACGCTCGATGTAGGCGAGCGGGCAGATCATCGGCGCGCAGCCGCCCGCGTCACGTTCGATCTGGCGGGGCAGTGCGGGATCCACCGAGCCACCGGCCGCCCACATCGTGAAATCGTCGGAGGGGCCGTAGTTGTCGACCCAGTAGTCGAACAGCCCGGGCGGCCCGTGTGCCACCGCGAGCCCGCTGGTGATGCCGCCCTGACTCCACCCCCACAGCACGGTGGACGCGATAGCGGGATGCTCGCCGCGATACCACTGCGTGGCTGCCACCAGGTCGTGCCAGCCCGTCCACAGGTTCCAGTCGCCGGTGCGCCACGGTCCGTCGGCGCTGCGCAGATCCATGAGCAGAATCGGCGACCCGCCCGTGCGCGCGAGCGCGGACATATACGGGGCGAAATCGGCCGACGACCCACCGTGCCCGTGCACCGCGACCACCAGCTTCGTGGCCGCGATATCGCCGGGAACACAGCGAAACGGCTCGTATACGCGCCCGGTCGCACGCTCGCCGTCCACGGTGATCGCGACCTGTCGCAGGTCGACACCCGGTGCGCACGGCGGTTGCCCGTGCGGGGCGGGTCCGGCTGCGGCCGATATCGCGACCAGCAGCGCGCACACCGCCACGACGACCCCGACCCGCTTCATGTCGCGATTGTCCGCCACCGGTGGACGGGGGTCCAGCACATCGTCGCGCGTTCCCACGCCGACACGGCACGGTCCCCGCGGCCCCCACAGTGCAGGGGTTGCGGGGACCGCCGGAACCCACGTGTCGGCGTGGATCCGTTCGTGGTGACGTCAGCGCAGCGCGACCTCCGACCCGCGATGCAACAACACCGGCGCCGTCTTGCTCGCGGTGTCGGCGTTGATTCCCTTGGCTGCCGGATTCGCCTGTTCCAGTTGAGGTTTGCGATCCAGCAGCGTCTTGGTCAGCACGCAGGCCAGGTTCGCGTCGAGATCGTCGCGCACCACGAGCAGGTTGGGCACCACGATGGTCGGCGCGTCGGCGGGCAGCCCATAGGTGGCGGCCGGGATCGAGCCCGTCTCGTAGACCGGGTTGATCTGCTTCAGTTTCGGCAGCACACCGGTGATGTCGAGGAAGCGGACCTTGTCCTCGGCGGTGGTGAACAGGTCGGTGATGCCCGGCGTCGGCAGGCCACCGGACCAGAACATCGCGTCGATGGAGCCGTCCTTGAGACCGTCGACGGTCTTGGTCAGGTCGAGGCGCTGGGCGGCGACGTCGCTGTCGGGGTTGAGCCCCGCGGCTTGCAGCACGCGCTGGGCGATCACCTCGGTTCCCGATTTGGGTGAGCCGGTGGAGACCCGTTTGCCGCGCAGGTCGGCGAGGGAGTTGATGCCGGCGTCGGTGCGCACGATGACCTGGGTGTAGTTGTCGTAGAGCCGAGCCAGCGCGCGGATCGGCTGCGCGCTGGTGAAGCTGCCCGTGCCCGCGACCGCGTCGGCCGCGGAGTCGGCGAGCGAGAAGCCGACCTGATAGGTGCCGCCGACCACCTGCTGGATGTTCTGTACGGAGGCGCCGGTCTCGGCCGCGGTGGCCTTCACGGTCCCGCCGGTGGCGGCGGAGATCTGCTCGGCGTAGGCGTTGCCGAGCGCGAAGTACACGCCGGTCGCGTTTCCGGTGGCGATGCCGATCCTGGTGTCCTGCTTCACTGCACAGGTCACCTCGCCGCCCGCGTCGGCGGTCGGGGTGTCCTGCCGGCCACCGCAGCCGGTGAGTAACGCGGCGGCCGCGACCACCGCGACAATTGTTCTGACCATCAGGTCCCCTTCCGTCGACGGCCAGGCCGCCTGCCGATTCCCGCGGATCACGGTGTGTCCGTGGATGTTCTGTTCGCCCGGTCGAGAAGGCCCGCCAGCACGGCGACGACCAGCACCCCGAGTCCGAGCCCGGTGGCGACCGGATTCGGGTACAGCAGAATCAGTCCCGCGGCGGCGGCGATGACGCGCGGAATCGGGCCGATCGCGCCGATTCCGAACAGCCACCCGCCGGTTGCCGCCGCCAGCGCCGCGACGCCGACGCAGGCTGCCGCGCTGACCCACAGCACGTCGAGCACCGCACCGCGGCCGAGCAGATGCTCCCCGGAGTCGGTGAGCACGAACATCAGCGGCACCAGGAACGCGGGCAGCGCGTACCGCAGGGCGTGCCACATCGTCGGCATCGCCTTCGCCCCGGTCACCGCGGCCGCGCCGACGGCGGCCAGCGCGGTCGGCGGCGTCACCTCCGAGAGCACCGAGAAGTAGAAGACGAACATGGCGGCGGCGGGTGCGGCGACGTGCAGGTCGAGCAGCGCGGGCCCGATGATCACCCAGCCGATGACGAACGACGCCGTCACCGGGACCGCCAGACCCAGCAGCGACAACGCGATCGCCGCCAGCACCGCGGTGGTCGCCAGCACGACGGCGGGATCGTCCGACAGCGCCGATCCGGCCTTGACCAGCAGCGCGGCCAGTTGCGCACCGAGGCCGGTCTTGGTGGTCATCGCGGTGATCACGCCCGCCGCCGCACACACCGCGACCACCGGCAGCGCCGAGCGCATCCCGTACGACAGCGAGCGCAAGGCTTCGATCACGAACTGCCCCACGCTCTTGCGTGACCAGCGGTGCCCCTCCGCTCGCACCGAGCCGCCCTCAACTGATTCCGTCGTGCTCTGTTCAGCGGGCGTTTTCGTGAGATCGGTGGCCGAGGCCGCATCGGTCACCGCGGCACTGCGCAGCATCCGGTCCGGGATCGCGAGCAGCAGCGCGAGCGCCGTCGCGTACACCACCGCGCGGGTCGCGCTCACGTCGGCCAGCAAGAGCACGACGATCACGATCAGCGACGAGAAGTGATACCCGAAGCGCCCCAGCAGCTTCCACCACGGCGTCGGCAGCGGACCGTCGGCCAGATCCACGGGCGCGCGCCCGTCCGCGTGGATCCGGCGGGCGTCGATCTCGACCGACAGCAGGATGCCCAGGTAGTACAGCAGCGTCGGGATCAGGGCCCACCCCAGCACCGTCACATACGACACGTCGAGATATTCGGCGACGATGAATGCCGCCACACCCAGCGTGGGCGGCGACAGAATCGCACCGACGCCCGCCGCCGCCAGCATCCCGCCCGCCTGTTCGGGCCGGTAGCCGGCCTTACGCAGAATCGGCCAGGTCACCGCGCCGGTGCTCACCGCGGTCGCGGTTCCCGAGCCCGAGACGGTCCCGAGCAGGAATCCCGACGCCACTGCCGTGCGCCCTGCCGCGCTGTGCGAGCGCCGGAACAGTGACACCGACAGATCGACGAAGAACCGTGCCGCACCGGAGAATTCGAGTACCGCTCCGTAGAGCGTGAACAACACGATGTAACTGGCGGCGACGTCGAGGGGCGTGCCGTAGAAGCCGCTGCCGGAGTTGTACAGCGCGTCGACGATCTGATCGACGTCGAGGCCCGCGTGCGCGATCGACCAGTCCTGCGGCAGCAGACCGCCGTAGTACCCGTACCCGAGGAACACCAGACACACCACCGGCAGGATCACCCCGGTGGTGCGTCTGCACGCCTCGAGCACGAGCACCAGCAGCAACCCGCCCATCACGACATCGAGCGGCGCGAGCATCCCTTGCCGATCGAGAAACGCGTCGTATCCCCCACCCGCGTCACCGATTCGAATCGGCAGCACCGGATACAGACACACCACCAGGGTGATCGCCGCCAGTACCCAGTCGAGCACGGATGGTCCGTCGGCCCGATCGAGCGGACCCCACCACGACCGATAGCTCAGATACACCAGCGGCAGCGCGACAGCCAGAAAGATGACCAGGTAGTACTGGCTGCCCTGCGCCAGCGGCCGAAACACCTGCCACACCGACAGCAGCGCGAGCCCGAGCGCGACGCCGCCGACCAGCCGACCGGGGAATCCGGAGAGCACCCGCGCGGGCCGCTCCTCGTCGTCCACCCCCAGCTCAGCCGCAGTGACAACCGGTGGCGCTGCGTTCATGAGCGGACGATAGCAACGAGATTCACGGCCGGTGACGAAATCGACAACCGGGCAGTCTGTACAAAATGGACACTACGCGGGTGGCGCTCACCGCTGTGTGGTCCCACGATCCACTTCCGCACCTCGGCGCAGCGCGAAGGTGGCGCCCGCTGCGGCGGCGGCCGCGACAACGATCGCGAATACCGTGGTGGCCGTGGCCAACCCCGCCGCATCGCCGAGAAAACCGGTCGCCAGCGGCAACACCGCGGCGGGGAGATAACCGCCCACGTTCTGCGCGGCGTTGGCCTCGGCCAACCGATCCGGCGGCACTGCCGATCCGATCGCGGTCAAACCGCCGAGTTGCCCGAGCCCCTGCCCCATCCCGGCCAGCACCGCGGCGATACCGAACACCGGCACCGCCGCCGTCGCGACCGCGCCGATCAGCGCGACCGCACTCCCCACCGTCGCCACCGAGCTGGCGAGCAGGATCACGCGAATACTCCTGCGCCGCACCGTGAACTGGATCCCCGTCGCGGCCAGGAACATCACGAAGGCGAGCGCACCCGCCACGACCCGATTCGCCGATCCGAGCATCCCGAGAACCGACGGGCCCAGCGACAGGATGAAGGACGTGGCCGTGATGCCGGGGGCGAAGGCGACAATCCCGAGCAGCACCGCCGTCCTGCCCCGCGCCGGTACCGCGGGCACTCGGATCCACGGACCGCGCCCGCCCACACCGCTCGGCAGATCCAGCCGCGACACCACGACGAAAGCCACTGCCAGTAGCGCGATTTCGACCACGAACACGGTCACGGTCGCACCGGGCGCGGCCTCCGACAAGACCCCGGCCAGCAGCGGACCGAGACCGGCACCCAGCACCATGGCCACCGAAGCCGCCAACGCGCCTTTCGCCGAGCGCTCTCGGCCCGCGATATCGGTCACCGCCGCCATTCCCGCCGAGACCGCACAGCCCACCGCGACGCCGGTGAGCAATCGCGCCAGCGCGAGCACGAGAACCGAACCGGCGCAGGCGAACAGCACGCAGGCCACCATCGCCAGCACGATCGCGGGTAGCAGCACCGGCTTACGCCCCACCCGATCGGAGACCACGCCGGCGACGGTCAGCGCCCCGAGCAATCCCGCGATGTAGCAGGCGAAGACGAGGGTGAGCGTGCCCGAGGAGAATCCCATCTCCCGCTGCCACACGACGTAGAGCGGCGTGGCGGCGTTCGAGAGCGCGAACACCGCGAGGACCGGCCACGCTGCCGCCCAGATCGCCCCATCGCGCACCCGTGGCGCCGCTGCCTGGATCGTCATGCCCACTCCTTAGTTCGACTTATCTCGTACCAGTACGACAGAAGTCGAACATACTCAGTACGATAAGATTCGTACAAGCCCCGACCTGAAGGTGTCCCATGCAGGCAACGACCGAAGCCGAACGACTTCCCGAGCCACCGCGCGCCGACCTGCGCCTCGATGTCGTCCTCGGCGCACTCAGCGATCCGCTCCGCCTCGGCATCGTGCAGAAGCTGCTCACCGAATCCCCCGACCTCGACCGCCCCTGCGGCTGGTTCGGCATCGACCGCCCCAAGTCGACCCTCACCCACCACTTCCGCGCCCTCCGCGAAGCGGGCATCACCCGTCAGCACCGCTACGGCCTCGAACGCCGCAGCCAGGTCCGGGTAGCCGACCTCGACGCCCGATTCCCCGGCCTCCTCGACCTCGTCCGCGCGTGGCGGGCCGAATAACCCGTGGTTCCAGGCCGAACCGGCGTGGATAATGTCGTGGTGGCCGTGAGGCGACGAATCGTGGTGGTGGGGACTTCGGGATCGGGCAAGAGCACGCTGGCCCGCCAGATCTCGCACCGGCTCGACATCCCGCACATCGAGCTCGACTCGATCCACCATCAGCCGAACTGGACACCGATGGCCGCGCCCGAATTCCAGGCCGCGGTCGCCGAGCGGATCGCCGGGGATGCCTGGGTGGTCGACGGCAACTACCGGGGCAAACTCGGCGATCTGGTGTGGCGACGTGCCGATACGGTGGCCTGGTTCGATCTGCCACGGTCGCTGGTCATGCGCCAGATCGTCGGCCGGACGGTGGGCCGGGCGCTGACCGGGCGCGAGCTGTGGAACAGCAACCGGGAGCGCTGGCGCGAGATGATCTCGCTCGACCCGGCACGATCGGTGATCATGTGGGCCTGGACGACCCATGCGAAGAACCGGGCGAGCTACCTTGCGGCACAGCATGATCCAGCATTCCGGTATCTCACCTTCGTCCGGCTGGGCTCCCGTCGCGAGGCCGCGGCGTTCCTCGACGGTCTCGCCTGAGCACCACCGCCGACGTAACCCGGTTGGGCTGTCACCGCCCACGGAACCGGGCTTGCCCCGCGATTGTCGGTGCCCCCGCCTACGATCCGCTCATGCTCTCGATCGATACCGCGCAGCGTCGCGCCCGAGTGGCCACCAGGCATCGCCTCGCGCCGTCGGCGCGTTCGACCGACCCCGTGGACATCGCCCGTTCGATGGTGGTTCTGCACGCCACCGATCCGGCAACGGTGTACCTGTCGGTCGGTGCTCGGGGCATCGATCTCACTCCCGCCGATGTCGAGAAGGCGCTCTACGACGACCGGGCCCTGCTTCGCATGCTGGCCATGCGCCGCACGATGTTCGTCGCGCCGACCGAGTTGCTCCCGGTTCTGCAGGCATCCACCTGCGATGCGCTGGCCCACAAGCAACGCCGCACCTACGGCCGCTTCATCGAGCAGGCGGGCGTCGTCGACGGTGACATCTCGACGTGGCTGGCCGAGGTCGAAGCCGAGACGCACGCGGCGCTGCTGACCCGTGGCGCGGCGACCGGTGTCCAGCTGAGCAAAGATGTGCCACGGCTGCGCACCCAGATCGACACCGCCCCCGGAAAGTCCTATTCCAAACCGACGAGCATCACCACCTGGGTACTGGTGGTGCTCGGCGCGGAGGGCCGGATAGTGCGCGGCCGCCCGAACGGCAGCTGGACCAGCAGCCAGTACACCTGGGCCCCCGTGGAAACCTGGCTACCCCAGGGGTTTTCACCGCTGTCCGCCGCCGAGGCCCGCGTCGAACTGGTACGGCAGTGGTTGTACGCCTTCGGCCCGGCCCCGATCACCGACCTGAAATGGTGGACCGGCTGGACCCTCGGTGAAGTCCGGAAGGCCCTGGCCGAAGTCGACACAGTCGACGTAGACCTCGACGGCACCCCCGGCCTGATCCTCGCCGACGACCTCACCCCCGTCCCCACCCCCGAACCCTGGGCAGCCCTGCTCCCCGCCCTGGACCCCACCCCCATGGGCTGGCAATCCCGGGACTGGTTCCTCGGCCCCCACGCCCCTGCCCTCTTCGACACCAACGGCAATATCGGCCCCTCCATCTGGGCCGACGGCCGCATAGTAGGCGGCTGGGCCCAACGCCCCAACGGCGAAGTGGTCACCCGCCTCCTCGAAGACGTGGACCCCCGAACCCAGAAGCTGATCGACGCCGAAATAGACCGCACCACAACCTGGTTCGGCGACATCCGCGCCATCCCCCGCTTCCGGACCCCCTTACAACGCGAACTCACCGCCTAGCGGCAACAATTTCGGCAATATCCTGCCGATACGGTGCCGCCCGTGGTCAAAGTGTGGCGAAATGACGTTGATCGGCAGAATATTGCCGATCTGATCAGGACAGGCGTATGCTTCCGACCAATCGGGATAAATTCGGCAATATCCTGCCGATTGGAGGTGTGTTCATGGATGTACTGAAAGACATCGGCGGAAAGATCCGAACGGAGCGTCGCCGCCACCACCTGACTCAGGAGGAGCTTGCCGAAGTCGCGGCTACGTCCACGCGCACGATTCGCGACATCGAACACGGTCGAGGTTCGACCAGCATCGGAACGGTCACAGCAGTGGCCGGCGCACTGGGACTAACGCTGACGGTGACGCCGTGACGGATTTCGGCGCGTTGCGCAGGGTCAGCAGCGCGGACGTCTACAAGTCCGGTCGTCTCGCTGCCGCGCTCGGCAGGACCGCCGATGGTGGCACCGAATTTCGTTACGTGCCTGAATATTCTGGTGATCCCATCGCTTCGACATTGCCACTCGGCACCGAACCGATCACCGGCGGATCTGGGTCTGTCCCGCCGCCACATTTCGCCCGGCGAGTCCGTCACAATGGTCAGGTGAATGCTGAAGAGCCCGAATGGATTCGGCTGATGACCTACGAGGCCACCGAGGGCGCGCCGCGACCGATCAGCGCCCTGCGCGGTTGACTGCGCGACCGCGGAATCGACTGGATGCCCTTCTCCGCCGACGACATCCGCGTCGACCTCATGCGAGCCCGGCATGCCGATGGCCGCGTCGGTTGCGCGGTCGGTATCGCCATCCGTAGCGCGGCCCTGCGCCCCCCCTGGGCCTGCATCCCGACCAACCGGACGCGCAGCCGACACACCCGTCACCACCGGCTTGGTGGCATGCGGCTGCCGACCGCAGCCCCTGGGCACAGACCTGAGCTGTCGACCGACCACGAGAGCCGGTCCGCAGGTCTACGTCGCTTCGAGATGACCTCACATATCCAGGCCGAGATCGAGTACGCGGACCGAGTGGGTGAGGGCGCCGATGGCGAGGTAGTCGACGCCGGTGCCCGCGTATTCGGCGGCTTGGTCGAGTGAAAGTCCGCCGGAGGACTCGAGTTTCGTCGCGGGGGCCGCGGCATCGCGGCGCTGGACGGCGGCCTGGGTCTGCCAGAGGGGGAAGTTGTCCAGCAGGACGAGTTCGACGTTTTCGGCGAGGACAGCGTCGAGTTGTTCGAGGCTGTCGACCTCCACCTCGCACGCGATGTCGGGTGCCAGTGCGCGGACCGCGCGCAGGGCGTTGACGACCGAACCGGCGGCCACCACGTGGTTGTCCTTGATGAGGGCGGCATCGCCCAGCCCCATGCGGTGGTTGACGCCGCCGCCGACGCGGACCGCGTACTTCTGCAGAGCGCGCAGGCCGGGCAGCGTCTTGCGGCTGTCGCGGATCTCGCATCCGGTGCCGTCGACGGCGTCGACCCAGGCGGCGGTGGCGGTGGCGATGCCCGACAGGTGGCACACCAGGTTGAGCATGGTTCGTTCGGCGGTGAGCAGGCCGCGGGTGGGGGCGACGATGCTCAGCACCGAGGTGCCGGGCTCCACCCGGGTGCCGTCGGCGACCCGCGCGGTGATCTCGTAGGTGCCCGCGCCGAGGACCTCGTCGAGCACGAGCAGCCCGACGTCCAGGCCCGCGACGGTGCCGTGCTGGCGCGAGACGACCGAGGCTTTGCTCACCGCGTCTTCGGCAACGGTGGCGATCGTGGTGACGTCGGGCCCGTAGCGCAGGTCCTCGTCGAGGGCGTTGCCGATCAGCGTCAGCAGCTCGTCACGGTCCAGAGTGGCGTCCAAAGCCATCACCGCACTCCTAATTCTCGGGCGCACAGTGCGCCTCGGTCGAAGCGGCGGAGCAGGTCACCACTCCACCGATATTGCTTGTCCGACTGTGATTTCCAGCTGCGACCCGCCCGATCCGAGTGAACTCGGCCGGGAACGTCGCTGGTCAACGCACGCCGAGGGGCACCGAACCGCATTCCGCGGGCACGGTGGACAGTTCGAGCGTGCCCTCCGGCCGGAGCCGAATCACCGTGCTGTGCCGCTGATCCTCGACCGCGCCCGGCGACTCCGCACGCGTGTGGCACCCTCGGCTCTCGGTACGCGCCGCCGCCGCACCGAGCAGCGCACGCGCGGTCAAGGTGAGCGCCGCGTCCTCGATCCGGCGCAGTTGCTGTGCCGCTGCCGGTGAATCAGCAGAAGCCGAGTCGAGCGACGACACTGCCGACATCGCACCGTCGATCCGCCTGCGTGCCCGCGCGAGTCCGTCGCCGTCACGCACGACGGAGGCATGCGCGGTCATCGCCTGCTGCACCACCGATCGGTCGGCGAATTCCACTGTCCACGAGGAGATCTCCTCGACCCGAGCGCGAACCCCGACCCGCTCGGCCGCCGCCGCACCGGCCCGCTCACCCACCACGAGCCCTTCGAGCAAGCTGTTGGAGGCCAACCGGTTGGCACCGTGCAGCCCGGTCCTGGCGACCTCGCCCGCCGCGTAGAGCCCGGCGACACCGGTCCGCCCGTGCGTGTCGGTGAGAACACCACCGCACTGGTAGTGCGCGGCAGGCGCGACCGGAATCAGTTGCGCCGCAGGGTCGATCCCCGCCGCCAGGCACGAGGCGGTGATGGTCGGGAATCGCTGGGCGAACCCTTCGATGGCGCGGGCGTCGAGGAAGACATGGTCGGTTCCGAGCGCCCGCATCCGCTCGGCGATCGCCCGCGACACCACATCGCGAGGAGCCAGATCACCACGTGGATGCCCGGCTGTCACCGAGTTCCCGTGGGAGTCGACGAGTATCGCGCCTTCGCCGCGCACCGCTTCGCTGATCAGCGGTCGCCTGCCCACTCCGCCGGGCGTGTAGAGCACCGTCGGATGGAACTGCACGAATTCGAGATCGGCCACGGCGGCCCCGGCCCACAATGCCAGCGCCACACCGTCACCGGTCGCCCCCGGCGGATTCGTACTCAGCGCGTAGAGCTGCCCCAGACCGCCGGTCGCCAGCAGCACTGCGGGCGTGTGCACGACGCCGAACCCGTTGTCCGACACCGCGATCACACCCTGCACGCCCTCGGCGCCGGTCACCACGCGCAGCGCGGCGGCGCCGAACAGCACAGGCAATCCCGCCGCGTTGAGCGCGCGCTGCACCTCGGCCCCGGTCGCGTCCCCACCGGCGTGGATGATGCGGCGCGTGCTGTGCCCGCCCTCGCGGGTACGCGAGATCTGGCCGTCCCGACCGAGGTCGAACACCGCGCCGAGGTCGGTCAGCGCCGCGACCGCGGCCTGTCCACCCTCGACGATCGAACGCACCGCGTCGACCTCGCACAACCCGGCGCCGGCCTCGACCGTGTCGCGCACGTGCGAGTCGACCGAATCACCGAGCGGTGCGACGACCGCGATGCCGCCTTGCGCGTATTGGGTCGAGGTGTCGGTCGGACCGCCCTTGCTCAGGATGAGCACCCGCAGCCCACGCAACGAGGCCGTGCGCGCGGCCGTGAGCCCGGCGACGCCGCCGCCGATGACGACCAGGTCGACCTCGGCCTCCCACGAAACAGGAACCGTCATGGTCGTTACCGGCTCGGCCGCACGGTGCCGGTCACTCGCCACCGCCGGAGTTGCCGATGGCGATCATCCGCTGCACCGAGGCGCGACCGGCCTCGGCCATCGCCAGGTCGACGTGCACCTCGTCGGCGCCCTCGACCAGGCAGCGCAGCAGCGCCGCCGGGGTGATCATCTTCATGTACTTGCAGGACGCGCGATCGTTGACGGCCTGGAAGTCGATCCCGGGCGCCGCCTTGCGCAGCTGGTGCAGCATGCCGATCTCGGTCGCCACCAGCACCTGGTTGGAGTGCGACGCCTTGGCCGCGTCGATCATCCCGCCGGTCGACAGGATGTGCACCCGCTCGGCCGGGAACGCGCCCTCGCCGGCCAGATACAGCGCCGAGGTGGCGCAACCGCACTCCGGGTGCACGAACAGCTCGGCATCGGGGTGGGTGCGGGCCTGCTCGGTGAGCTCGTCGCCGTTGATACCCGCGTGCACGTGGCACTCGCCCGCCCAGATGTGCATGTTCTCGCGCTTGGTCTCCCGCTTGACGTGCGCGCCGAGGAACTGGTCCGGCAGGAACAGCACCTCACGGTCGGGGTCGATCGAGTCGACCACGTCGACGGCGTTGGAGGAGGTGCAGCAGATGTCGGTGAGTGCCTTCACCTCGGCGGTGGTGTTCACATACGACACCACCATCGCGTCGGGGTGCTCGGCTTTCCAGGCGCGTAGTTCGTCGGCGGAGATCGAGTCGGCCAGCGAGCAGCCGGCGCGCTGGTCCGGGATGAGCACGGTCTTGGCCGGGCTGAGGATCTTGGCCGTCTCCGCCATGAAGTGCACGCCGCAGAACACGATGGTGCCCTCTTCGGCCTCGGCCGCGATGCGTGACAGGGCCAGCGAGTCGCCGACGTGGTCGGCCACGTCCTGGATCTCGGGCAGCTGGTAGTTGTGCGCGAGGATGGTCGCATTACGTTCGCGCGCCAGACGGCGCACCTCCTGCGCCCATTCCGGCGTCGCTTCGACACCCGCGTAACCGGTGGGTCCGTCGAAGACCGAATCCATCAGCGTCCGCTGTGCAGTCGTCGTCGCCATGGTGGCTCCCTTCATCGTGCGAGCGGCTCCACCGCCGCGATTCGCACCAAACCAGGTTTTCGACTTACAATCGAAAACGTGCCCCATAGTAACACCATCCACGAATCGCTCACCGCGGTGTTCCAGGTTCGCCGCTTCCCGTCGAGCATTTCCGCAGGTAGAGGCGCCAAGCACCCGGAGTTGGCGGTTCTGCTGTGGGAACGCGCGCTCGATCCACAGAAAGGCACGTGGTCACTACCCGGCGGCCGCCTGCGCGACGACGAGGACCTCGACACCTCCGCCCGGCGCCAGCTCGCCGAGAAGGTCGACGTGCGCGACCTGCACCACCTCGAGCAGGTGTCGGTGTTCAGCAACCCCGACCGCGTCCCCGCCCCGCGTCGCATCGCCTCGGCCTACCTCGGCCTGGTCCCCCTCACCACCGAACCCGAACTCCCGTCCGACACCACCTGGCACCCGGTCTCGAATCTGCCCGACATGTCCTTCGACCATCGCACCGTCGTCGACCACGCCCGCACCCGCCTGGCCGCCAAACTCTCCTACACCAACATCGCCTACGCCCTGGCCCCCGACACTTTCACCATGTCGACCCTGCGCGAAATCTATTGCGCCGCACTCGGATACGACGTGGACACCACCAATCTCCAGCGAGTCCTCACCCGCCGCAAGGTGATCACCCCCACCGGCGACACCGCCCCGTCCGGCCGGGCAGGCGGCCGTCCCGCGGCGCTCTACCGCTTCACCGACTCCGGCCTGCGAGTAACCGACGAGTTCGCCGCCCTCCGTCCCCCGACCTGACCGAAGTGCACACTGCACCTATGAGCGAATTGCAGTGCGATATCCAGCCCGCCCCGCCGTTGCGGCTGACCCCGGTCTGCACCGTCTACAGCGGCATCGTGCGACTCGCCATGACGGGCCGATTCCTGCAGTCCCATCGAGCACCGGCCGACGAGTTCGGCGCGTTCGTCCCGCACGTCGCGCCCCTGCCGGGCAACGAGCCCGAACCCCAGGTGTGGGCCGAGGCGTATGTCATGAGCACCGTGTCCTCGGCTGCCGGCGGGTTTCCCGCCGGTGTCGACTACGTCCGCGCGGCCTATCTGGCCGATCCACGCGGCGGCACCGACCGATGGCTGCATCTGGGCGGAGCCGCGCACATCGGCAAAGGACTCACCCTCGGCTACCGGATCACCGTGCAGACCACGTAGCGGTGACAGCCGGTCGACGGACGGAAGTTGTCGGTGGCCGGTGCCACACTGCGAGCATGGACAACGACGCGACGGACGCGAAGCAGACCACTTCCTATGACGACCCGGATGCTCCCTGGAACAAGGAGTTCTCCGAGGAGGAGATGGCGGGCTGGAACGACGGGGTCATCACGGAGTTCCGGGAGAACCAGGGTCGGGTCGGGGGCGACTACGCGGGCGCCACCCTGCTGTTGCTGACGACGACGGGCGCCAAAAGCGGTAAGCCGCATGTGGTTCCGCTCGGCGCGCTGTATCGCGGTGACCTGATGTATGTGAGCTCGTTCATCGAGGATCGGTACCCGGCCTGGTATCACAACGCCAAGGCCGACCCACGGGTGACGATCGAACTGGGCGGCGAGAAGTTCGCGGCGACGGCCGACGTACTCACCGGCGAGCGCTACGACGAGTTCGCGGCATGGGCACTGGCGGAGAACTCCTTGCTGGCCGAATATCAGGCCAAGGTCGACAAGCCGCTACCGCTGGTGGTGCTGACCCGGACAGCATCACAGTAGCCCCGGCGGCGTCACGAATCGTGGCGGCGATCGCGATGCTTCGGCGAGCGGCGGTAAGCGCGCCCGCTGGGCACCGCGGTGGCAGCGGACGAGCTGCGCAGGGCGTGGCGGCGGCGCCAGGCGACCAGATCGGGTCGCTCGGCGGGCGGCTCAGTGGATTGCCCGGCTGCGGTCTTCATGGTCAAGGTCCTCCCCCGAAAATACGATGCTGCCAGGATAGGGAGCGGGTCCGACCGCGTTCCACTGGTTTTCGGTGAACCGATCCGCGGCGCCCGCTATTCCTTGTCCACCGCTGTCCGGGCCCCGGTCGGCTTGCCGGATTCCTTGCGCGGCGCGGGTTTCTGGTCGATCGGCGCACCGATCAGCACATCCGCCCATCGCGTTGTCGGGTCGATGTCGAACAGCAGCGCCTTCACCAGCAGCGTCAGCGGAATCGCCAGCAGCGCGCCGAGCGCCCCGATCACCCACGCCCAGAACACCAGCGACAGGAACGTGATGGTGACTCCGAGGCCCACGGCGTCACCGACGAACTTGGGCTGAATGATCGACTGGATCACGAAGTTGATCACCGAATAGACCACGATCACCCAGATCATCAGCACCGGACCGCTGTCGAGTAGGGCCAGCAGCGCGGGCGGGATGACGCCGATAACGAACCCGACGTTCGGGATGTAGTTGGTGATGAACGACAGCAGCGCCCACAGGATCGGCA
The DNA here is from genome assembly GCF_053608345.1 of Nocardia sp. NPDC055050. Lineage (NCBI taxonomy): Bacteria > Bacillati > Actinomycetota > Actinomycetes > Mycobacteriales > Nocardiaceae > Nocardia > Nocardia sp. NPDC055050. The sequence continues at coordinate 15,963 of NZ_JBSGVG010000033.1, read as the reverse complement.
GCGGTACCCCCATCAACCACAGTGCCCCACCGTCGATCACGGCCACGATGGCACCGAACACCGTGGACACGATGAGGTATTTGCGCGTTCCGGTGACGAAATAGTCCAGTGCCTGTGCGATCGCGGGCCGCTCGCGAGCCACGATCGCCAGCCGGCGGTCCATCGTCATCCCGTCGACGGCCATGAACAGCAGCAGCGCCACGACGAAGAACAGATTCGAGAAGACTCCGAGCACCCCGCCGACCAGCTCCTCGATGACACTCGCGGCCTTACCCACGTCGATGCCGCTGAGCGCCTTGTGGATCTGGTCGGAGCTCACCCCGAGATCCGACAGCCAGGCGCGCCCATGGTCGAGCAATTCGTTGAGCTTGTCGGCATATTCGGGCAGCAGCGAGGCCAGCTGCACCGCCGACAGCGCCAGTGCCCCACCGATGCCGAACAGAATCCCGACCACCGCCACCAGTGCCGCGGCCATACCGAGCCAGGCAGGCCAGCCCTTGCGGCGCGCCCAACTCTGGATCGGTTGCACCGCGATGGTCAACATGAGGGCGAGGAAGACCGGTCCGATGATGCCGGAGAAGGCCTTCAGGCCGCCGATGGTGACCACTCCCGCACCGAGCGACAGCAGCACGATCAGACCGCGCGGAATCGACCATTCGACGGGCGGGGCCGGGGGCGCGGTGTCGGTGCTCGGCTCGGACATGCGCCGAACGCTAACCACGCGAAGGCGCCGCCACCTCCCCCATTCCGGGTGAGATGCGCGATCAGGCGGTCTTCATCTGCGGTTGCGGCGGCGGCGCTGCAGTGTGGCGGGTGATCCGCCCCACTGCCCAGAACCCGAGCTCGACCACCCAGAACACCAGTAGCGCGGCGGTGACCACCAGCACCGGGATCACGAGAAAGACCACGGAAGGCACCGCGATCAGCGACCACCCGAGCACATCGACCGCACGCGCCCCACGAAGCCGGCTGCCGAGGCGGACCGCCGTCCACATCATCCAGCGTCGCGGTACCGAAACCCCGGCCTCGCGCAGGCTGCGCCGGAATATCCCGTCGGCGTCGGCGGGGCCGACTTCGCCTGTGCGGCACAGGTAGTCGTGCAGGATCGCGGCTCTGGTGTAGACACCGTAGCGCGGGATCAGCCAGACCAGCGCGCGCGGCACCGAGGCGAAGTCGGTGCGGAATCCGGTAGGCACCGTGAAGGTTTCGACCGCGGCCTGGTAGGTGAGCGGTTCGGTGAGCCGCCAGAATTTCGCGTCCAGTTCCTCGACAACCGGACCACCACCGATGAATCCCACGACCGTTCCTCTCACACGACAGCCGGTATCTACCTGCTGTTATGCGAAAATGGTATCGCTTGATGGCCGCTCAGCCGCGTGGTTGCGAACTCGGATCGAAATCGCCGCTCGGCCGATACTGTTCGGCACCGTAGGGCAGGCGGTAGTCGTCGGACTCGTCGCCGAAATCGGCCGGACGTAAGTCGCCGAGCAGCCCGGCCGCGCCGGAATGGAGATCGACGGCCGGGTGCAGCGCGGCGAGGAACAACAACACCAGGGCGGCCAGGAACGGCTGGATCAGCAGTGCGAGATCGGTCCCGACTTCCGCCGGCAGCGCGACGATCTGGCCGATCGCCGGATCGCCGGGACGCGGATGACGCACGCCCGCAACCCATTCCCCGATCCACATCATCAGCGCAGCGCCCAGCCCCGAGGCGAGCAGCATGCCGAGCACGAGCGCGGGCCCGCGCGTGGTCCGCACCCGCCACGCCCCGACCGCACTCAGCACCGCGACCACCGCGCCGAAGCACAGGAACATCGCGACCGCGTCGAACAGGTGCAGACTCTCGCCGGTGAGCACCGCGGCGCGCCCCGGCTGAGTCACCCGCAACCGCTCGGTCGGTGCGAGCAGACCCCACACCACCCCGGCCGCCGCACTCGCCACCAGCACCACGGCCATGACGATGCCGACGCCGACGATCTCGCGCCGCAACACCTCGGGGCGCTCCTCGCGGCCGAGCACTACCGGCGTTCCAACTGTGCCGATTCGATGACACCGTGCCGTGAGCACTTGGCCCACCAGCCATCCGGGCTGATCTGCACGATCATCCGGCGTCCGCACTGCTCGCAGAATCGCGGTGGTTCGAGACCGAGCGTCGCCGACGCGGGCGTGACATCGTCGATCCCGGCCACGATCCGCTTGCCGGTGAACGGGTTGTAGCGCTCGTCCAATGCGGTTACCGCCTCCGTGAAGTGTGACTCGACGGTCGCGTCATCCCTGCCGACCTGGGTCGATACTCGATCGTACACAGCGTTTTACAGGGTTTCGTTGAGCGCCTTGATCGGCATGCTCAGCTCACCGAGCAGATCGAGGTCGGACTCGGCGGGACGGCCGAGGGTGGTGAGGTAGTTGCCGACGATGACGGCGTTGATGCCGCCGAGCATGCCCTGCTTGGCGCCCAGGTCGCCGAGGGTGATCTCACGACCACCGGCGAAACGCAGGATGGTGCGCGGCATCGCGAGCCGGAACGTGGCGATCGCGCGCAGCGCGTCGGCGGCGGGCAGCACCTCCAGGTCACCGAACGGGGTGCCGGGACGCGGGTTCAGGAAGTTCAACGGAACCTCGTCGGGGTTCAGCGACGCCAGCTGCGCGGCGAACTCGGCGCGCTGCTCGATGGTCTCGCCCATGCCGAGGATGCCGCCGCAGCACACCTCCATGCCCGCTTCGCGCACCATCCGCAGGGTTTCGAAGCGCTCCTCGTAGGAGTGGGTGGTGACCACCTTGGGGAAGTGCGACTTGGCGGTCTCGAGGTTGTGGTTGTAGCGGTGCACGCCCATCGCGGCGAGCTGGTCGACCTGTTCCTGGTTGAGCATGCCCAGCGAGCACGCGACCTGGATGTCCACCTCGTTGCGGATGGCCTCCACACCGGCGGCGACCTGCGCCATCAGGCGCTCGTCGGGGCCGCGCACCGCGGCGACGATGCAGAACTCGGTGGCGCCGGTCTTCGCGGTCTGCTTGGCCGCCTCGACCAGGCTGGGAATGTCGAGCCAGGCCGCGCGCACAGGCGACTGGAACAGGCCCGACTGCGAGCAGAAGTGGCAGTCCTCGGGGCAGCCGCCGGTCTTGAGGCTGATGATGCCCTCGACCTCGACCTCGGGGCCACACCACTTCATCCGCACGTCGTGGGCGAGCTCGAGCAGCGCTTCCAGGTGTTCGTCACCCAGGCGCAGCACCTCGACGGCCTGCTGCTCGGTGAGGCCCTCGCCGCGCTCGAGCACCTGCTCACGGGCGATAGCCAGAATATCGGTCTGGACGGGTGCCTGCGTCACGACGTGATGTCCCTTCGACGGGGGTGTGCGCACGTGCCGTGGGTGTGGTCCACCCGGCGTGGCCGTGCAACTTGAACGGTGTTCAGGATAGGGTAGCGGCTACGAGTGAACCACGACACTCGGGTCGGAAAATCGTCGGAAGGACGCGCGTGCAACTGCGGAAGACGGATGTGGTCGATGCCGCCGTCGCGATTCTCGATCAGTACGGGCTCGCCGATCTGACGATGCGCCGGCTCGCGGGCTCGCTGCAGGTGCAGCCGGGGGCGTTGTACTGGCACGTCAAGGACAAGCAGACCCTGCTCGGCGCGGTGGCCGACCGGATTCTCGCCCCGATGGACGAGCCGATCGCAGCCGCCGAATGGCCCGCGCAGCTCACCGAACTGGCGCATCGACTGCGCGACTGCCTGCTCGCCTATCGCGACGGCGCCGAACTGGTCTCGGCCACCTACGCCTCGCGCCTGACCACCAGCAAGGCGCGTGAACGCCTGGCGGGCATTGTGATCCGTGCCGGGATGACCAGGGAGGAAGCCGATCTCACGGCCTACACCCTGCTCTACTACGTGCTCGGCCAGACCGTCGACGAGCAGTCGCGCATGCAGATGGACTCCGTCGGCGCGCTGCCCGAGGACAACACACCGTTGCTCGACACTCCCGACCCCACCGCGCGCTTCGACTTCGGCTTGCAGCTGTTCATCGCGGGCGTGCGCACCATCCTCGGGACCCGGGTGCGCTGATCAGGGCGGGTCGTTGCGATTGGCTTCCTGGTAGCGCCGCACGAACGGCAGTACCTGCGTTTCGATGACCTCGTTGTATTCATCGGGTCGCTGAATCGGATTCGCGTGTTCGGTCCGAGTCGGCCGCACCACCGACAGGGTGCCGTTGACGCCGCCGGACTGTTCGATCAGCACCCTGTGCGAATACTCCACGTCCACCACGTCATCGCGCGACGCCTCGCGGGGCCGGATGAACACGATCGCCGGGTTTCGCTTGTCCGGATTCGGTTTGCCGAGCGCCCGCAGATCCGCCGTGCCGCCGCCGGCCACGATCGCCAGGAACTGCGCCTCGATCAACCCGTTGCTGGCGGCATCACGAGAGAAGATCTTGTCGCGCAATACCTCTGAGGCCGCCTGACCCATGGCGCGGTAGTCGATATCGAAGAACAGTCCGTCCCGCTGCGCGAAACGTTCACGCCGAGCCGACATCTCGACCACGAAGCGCAGGAGCCTGCTCTCCCTCGCCCCGGGCAACCAGCCCACCCATCGCACCAGATCGGCACCGCGACTGCGACTCTCCGGGCGGACCGCGTCCAGATCCATCGGCGTGCAGTCCAGCACGACGGCCACCAATCGCCGGTCGCTGCCCAGGTGGATATGGCGCGCCACCTCGAGTGCGATGATCCCGCCCATGCTGTGACCGACCAGCACGATATTGCGCACATTGCCGTACCGCGCGGCCCGCACGATCATCTCGGCGATCACCTTGGTGTCGATACCCGCGTTGTCGTAGCGCACCGCCCACACCACCCCGAGGCGACTGAGCGCGGGCAGTGCCTTGGCGGTCGGTGCCGCGTTGACTCCCCCGAGCCCCACCATATCGACGACCGCGGTATCCCAATCCCGCGCGTCCGCAGGCAGATTCGCGGGCAGCAACTCCGGCGTGGTCTGTGCCAGCCGATCGCGTTCGGGAGCCACATCGTGCACCCAGTACTGCCCGAACACGATCATCGCGACCAGCAGCACCCCGAGAATTCGCAGCACCGCCAGCCTGGTCCGGCGCCAACCGCGCCACCCGTGTCCCAGCCTGGTTTCACGCAACCGATCCCGCCGACGCGCATCGTCGAAGTCCGCGACGGTGGACGGATGCCGATCGAATGACGACATACTTCCACTGTAGGGGCGGTCGAATCCGAACGCTTCCGGCCGCCGTCGCGAGCACCGCGCCGCAGTGGCCACCTCGGTGCACTACCGACGCCCGGACGTCCACGGCTGGGACCTCGCTCGCGCGAGCGGCAGCACGCCACACTGGGACGACGACCTGCTGCGCGACACCTACGACGACACCGCCGATCGGGGCCGTGAGATGGGTATCTACCGGCCCCGAGGTACTTGTCGCGGCCACCGCCCCGCTGATCGACCGCATCCTCGGCCTCACCGGACGCGACGCCGCCTGGCCCTAGGCTTTCCTGATGCCGCCGGCGGCATCGTCAACTGCTCTCCACCGATTCCCTGGTTTCGTTCGGACTCGCGGCAGGCTTCCTCGGCACCGCCACCGCGACGACCGGGCGTCCGGGGAACCAGCGATACATCGCGGCCGCTCCGCCGAGCCCCGCCACCGCGAGCGCTCCCGCCGCCGCGCCCAGCACCGTCACCGCGCTGATGGCGCCGACCGCGATCGGGCCCGCGAACATCCCGATGTCGTGGGTGAGCCGCCAGGCACCGAGGAACTCCGCGCGCTGACCGGGCGGCGCCACATCGGCGCCGACGGTCATGATCACGCCGTTGCTCAACCCGTTGGCGAAGCCGAGCAGCACGGCGACAGCGGTCAGCCCGACCACCGACCCCGCGAACGGCAGCGCGGCATATCCCGCCGCGAAGGCGATCATCGCGGGAACGCCGATCGCCTTGCGACCGTATCGATCCAGCCAGATTCCGGCCGGATACGACATCAGCACGTCCACCGCGCCCGCGATACCGAACACGATGCTGGTGGTCGCCGCGTCGGCGCCGATGTGCACCGCCCACAACGGCAGCAGCGATTGCCGGGCCGCCCGTGCCGCTCCCATCAGCAGGGCGCCGAGTCCGAGCGTGCTGAGCAGCCTGCGATGCTCGACCACCACGGAGCGAATCGTGTTGTCGCTCACCACCGTCGGTGAACCATCGGTCTCGGGCATGGCGAACACCAGCGCACCCGCGACGAGCATGGCGACGAGCTGGATCCACAGGCCACCGATCGGGCCGAGCCAGTGCACCGCGCCCGCGCCGAGGAAGGGCCCGGCGAAGAACCCGAACCGCATCCACCCGGCCAGCGCCGAAAAGGCCCGTCCCCGATCAGCACTCGGCACCACGGCCACGATGTAGGTCTGCCTGGCCAGCCCCCACACCGCCCCCGATGCGCCGTTGATCAGCAGCCCGAGGGCGAACACGGCGATGTTCGGCGCGAGGATGGCCACGAGCAGGCCCAGCGCGCAGGTGAAGGAACCGAGCGCGATCGCCTTGCGCTCCCCCGTGCGCGCCACCAGCCAGCCCGCGGGCAGATCGCCGAGAATGAGCCCAAAGCCCATCATGGCGACGACCACGCCCGCGGTGCCGACCGACGCGCCGAGTTCGAGTGCGTGCAGCGGCAGCATGGGAGCCGCTGCGCCCGAACCGATTCCGTAGATGGCGGAGGGAACGAACACCGCCAGCGCCATGGATCGCAGCTGAGTCACGGCGCCACCACCGACCGGCGGGTGCCGGGCCGGCTACTACAGCCCGCCGTCATCCGGCTAGTGCGGCACTGCGGGCGAACTTGCTTTCCGGGCGCGCGAGCCCGAAGTGGTCGCGCAACGTGGTCCCGGTGTATTCGGTGCGGAACAGCCCGCGCTCCTGCAGGATCGGCACCACCGTTTCGGCGAATACCTCGAGCCCACCGGGGTAGTACGGCGGCATCACGTTGAAGCCGTCCGCCGCGCCCTGGGTGAACCACTCTTCGATGGTGTCGGCCACTTGCTCGGGGGTTCCCGCGAACACCCGGTGTCCGCGCGCACCGGCCAGCCGGTGCAGCAGCCCACGCAAAGTCGGTCGTTCCCGCTCGACGATCCCCGCCACCACCTGCAATCTGCTGCGCGCGTTGTCGGTGACATCGCCCGCCCCCGCGAACACTTCCACGGGCACCAGCTCGTCGAGCTCGAGGGTCCGCAGCGAGGTGCCGGTGATCGATTCCAGCTGCTTGAGCCCGTATTCGGGCACCGTCAGCTCGTTGAACTCACGTTCCAAACGCAGTGCCGCGGCCTCGGTGTCGGCGATGAACGGGCTGATCCCGGGCAGGATCTTCACCTCGTCGGCGGTACGGCCGAACTCGGTGGCCTTGGACTTGATATCGGCGTAGAAGGACTGCGCGTCCGACAGTCGCTGATGGGCCGTGAAGATCGCCTCCGCGTACTTGCCCGCGAAGGCACGGCCCTCGTTCGACGCACCGGCCTGCACTAGGACCGGACGGCCCTGCGGTGTCCGCGCCGAGTTGAACGGCCCACGCACACTGAGATGTTCGCCGACGAAGTCGATCGGATGGATCTTGTCCGGATCGGCGTACACACCGGCGGCGCGGTCGAGCACGATCGCGTCGTCTTCCCAGCTGTCCCACAGCCCGACCACCGCGTCGACGAATTCCCGTGCGCGGGCATAACGTTCGGCGTGGTCCGGGTGGCGTTCGAGCCCGAAGTTGGCCGCGGCCAGATCGGTGCCGGTGGTGACGATGTTCCAGCCCGCGCGGCCTCCGGAGATGTGGTCGAGCGAGGAGAACAGCCGCGCCAGGTTGTAGGGCTCGTAGTAGGTGGTGGACGCGGTCGCGATCAGGCCCAGGTGTGTTGTCGCCGCGGCGATCGCGGTGAGCAGCGTGATCGGCTCCAGGCCGGGCGCGGCATTGTGACGAACATCGGTGCGCAAGGCGGGACCGTCGGCGAAGAACACCGCATCGAGCTTCGCCGCCTCCGCGGTGCGCCCGATCTCCTGGTAGTAGGAGACGTCGTAGATGCGGTCGGGCCTGCTGTCGGGATGCCGCCAGGCGGCCTCATGATGCCCGGACGGGTAGATGAACGCGTTCAGACTCAGTTGACGCGGTGCACTCATGAGGCCTGTTTCACTTTCTCTGAATCTGTTGTGTCGACGCCGAGCCCGGTCAGCAGCACCTCGCGCAGCCGGACGAACTCCGGGTGCGCGTGTCTGCGCGGGCGCGGGGTCTCGATGCGTTGGTCGATCGTGATCCGGCCCTCGTCGAGGACCAGTACCCGATCGGCGAGCAGCACGGCCTCGTCCACATCGTGGGTCACCAGCAGCACGGCGGGCCGGTGCCGCTCGCACAGCGCCTGCAACAGGGCGTGCATCCTAATCCGGGTCAGCGCGTCGAGCGCGCCGAACGGTTCGTCGGCCAGGAGCAGTTCCGGCTCGCGCACCAGCGACCTGGCCAACGCCACCCGCTGTTGTTCACCGCCGGAAAGCTCACGCGGCCAAGCCTTTTCTCGCCCGGCCAACCCCACCTCGGCCAGTGCGGAGCGCCCGCGTTGCTGCGCGTCGCGCCCGGTCAGCCCGAGCACCACATTGTCGAGTACCCGCGCCCATGGCAGCAGCCGCGAATCCTGGAACACCACCGCGCGCTGCGTCGGCACCGTCAGGTCACCGGATCCGGGCACGTCGGAATCGAGTTCGGCCAGTGCCCGCAGCAGCGTGCTCTTGCCGGAACCGCTGCGCCCGAGCAGCGCGACGAACTCACCGCGCCGGATCTCGATGTCGATGCCGTTCAGAACGATTCGCTCGCCGAAGCCGCGGGTCAGGGCGCGGGTGCGTACGACGACCCGCTCGTCGGAGCTCAGTCGCCCAGTGTCTGTCGCCATGCCAGCACCTTTCGTTCCGTTGCCCGCACGGCGAGATCACCGAACAGTCCGAGCAGCCCGTAGATCACCAGACCGACGACGATCACGTCGATCTGGCCGTAGGTGCGCGCCTGGGTCATCAGGTAGCCGATGCCGCTGGTCGCGTTGACCTGTTCGACCACCACCAGCGCCAACCAGGAAATGGTCACCGCCAGCCGCAGTCCGAGGAAGAAGCCCGGCAACGAGCCCGGCAACGCGATGCGACGCAGGAAGCCCCACCGCGACAGCCCGACGGTCTCGGCCAGTTCCACATAGCGCGCGTCGACACTGCGCAGGTAGGCGTGGGTATTGATGTAGATCGGAATGAGCACGCTGGTGGTGATCACGATCAGCTTCATCTGCTCGCCGATCCCGAACCAGACGATGAACAGCGGGATCAGTGCCAGAGTCGGGATCGCCCGCTTGATCTGCACGGGACCGTCGACCACCGCCTCACCGATCCGGCTCAGCCCCGCGACCAGCGCGAGTACCACGCCGATCGCCACACCGAGAACGAGGCCGATCACGGCGCGCTGCAACGAGGTCAGCAGATTGGACTGCAATCGTCCGTCGGCGATCAGCTCGCCCGCGGTCTGCGCGACGGTCCACGGCGCGGGCAGGGTCTCCGGGTCGATGGCCCCGATCGCGGAGCCGATAACCCAGGTACCGATGAGCAGAACCGGACCGAGGGCGAAGCCGAATGGGATCGGCTTGCCGGGTCCCAGTCTGCGCCGGCCTCGCCCGCGTGGGGCGAGTGCCTCGACCGGGGCGGTGCTGGTCCTGAGTTTGCGCAGCGCCCCGGCATCGATGGTGGCCATCAGCTCACCGCCGGTGCGAACGCGGCTCCGCTGGCAGTGACCGCCTCGGTAACCGCGGCGTCGAAGCGCAGGTCGAAACCGTCGACGGCCTTGATCTTCTTGGGCAGCTCGCCCACGGCGTCGATCGCGTCGATGGTGGTCTGCTGCCGGGCGATCAACTGCTGGTCCAGGTGCGGGAAGGTGTAGGTGCCCAGCGATTCGACGATCCGCTTGGCATCGTCGGCGCTGACCTTCTGGCTTCCGACGTAGTAGCGGGTGGCCCATTCCTCGCGGTGGGTGTTGGTCCACTGCCAGGCCCGCACGAACGCGCCGACCAGAGCACGGGTCGCGGCGGCCTTCGCCGGATCCTGGACCACCGCCCGGCGCGCGTACAGGTAGGCGAGGCCGCTGTAGATGCCCGTGGTCTCCGAGTCCGGGATCAGCGAGGCGCCCTCGGTGCGCAGGAACCGGGTCACGTTGGGTTCGATCAGCGGCGCGACGTCGACCTGAGCGGTGCGGACCGCGTCAGGGAACTCGGCCAGCTGCAGCCGGACCAGCTCCACATCGGTGGGCTTCAGACCCGCCTTGGTAAGCGCCTTCAACACCGCCGCCTGCTGGGCGGTGCCCTCGGCGTAGGCGATCTTCTTGCCCTTCAGATCCGCGAGCTTGCTGATCGAACGGCCCGGCGCGACAGCGAGTTTCAGCGCCTGAGGGTTGGTCTGATAGGAGCCGATGATCGGGACGTCCTGGCCGGCGGCCAGTGCGTGGATCGGCGGCACATCGCCGACCTGACCGACGTCGGCCGCGCCTGCCCGGAACGCCTCGAGAATGGCCGGGCCGCCGACGAAGTTCGCGAACTCGATCTTGAACGGCAGCTTGTCCAGCTCACCGGACAGCCGCAGCGCCGATTGCAGACGTTCCGACTGATCGGCGACGACGAGCGTGGTCCCCGGTGGAACCTCGGTGGGCAGTGGCGCGTCGGGGGTGCCGACCGGTGTGTTGTTGCCTTGCGCGCAGCCGGTCAGGCCGAGCGTCGCAACGGTTGCCATCGCGAGGAGTGCGGCGGTGGCGCGGCCACGCAGGCCGGGTCGAGAGGTGTTCGGTCGGTACATAGACGAATTCAAGCAACCACGATCGCCCCCGAACACCATTAGCGTTTCTATGATTTGAAGGGCACGACTCCGCGTGGGTCTGCGGTCAGCCGCGCGATTCCCGCTCGGCCAGCGCGGTCAGTTTCGCTAACGACTGGTGCCAGGTCCTCTCGTTGTCGGCGGAGCTCAGCCCCGGCGGAACCCCCTCGTGCACCGTGTCGAGGTAGGTGCCGCCGTCGGCGTCGGTCAGGGTGAACGTCACGGTTTGCGCACCGGTCATGTCCGGGATCTCGGTGACGAATTCCAGCACCTCGATGATCTGCTCATCCGGTACCAGCGTGCGGAACGTCCCGAAACAGGCGTCGCGGTGCGGCGGCCGCGTCTCACCCGTGGCCGTCGGCTCGTCATAGGTGAGGGTGATCGAGAACGATCCGCCCTCTTTCGGCTCGAACCGATGCACTTCGGCCGTTATCCCGGGCGGGGGCATCCAGGCCGCGACCGCGTCGGCGTCCAACATCAGGCGGTAGACGGTCGAGCGCGGCGCATTGATCTGCGTGCCGATCCTTGTGGTCGCCATTCCTTCACGATAGTCGCGAGACCGGCGCCGATCGATCACCTGCCGGAGCTACGCGCCAGTGTCTGGAGTGGGTCGGTCAGCACGTCGGCGAACGCCAGTTCCGCGGCCCCGATCAGCGGCGCGTCGTCGGCCAGCGCGGAGGTCCGCAGACGAACACGTTCGCGCACGGCCAGTAGTCCGTTCTCCGCCAACCGGCTGCGGACCTGCGCGGCCGAGGCGAGGTAGATCTCGCGCAGGACACCACCGAACACGACCATCGTCGGGTTGAAGATATTGACGAGATTGGCCACCCCGTAGCCGAGCCAGTCCCCGACCTGGTGCAACGCGTCGCGGGCGACCGCGTCACCGCGAGCCGCCGCGTCGACGATCGCCTCGACCGCCGCCCGGCCGGTGAGGTCGGCCCGCCCCGCCAGCGCGATCAACGCCAGCTCCCCCGCCTCGGCCTCCAGGCAGCCACGTGAACCACACCGGCACGTCCGCCCGCCGGGGTTGACGATCATGTGCCCGACCTCGCCGCCGTAGCCGCCCTCACCACCGAGCAACTCACCACCCATGATGACGCCACCACCGATGCCGACCTCACCGTGCAGGTAGATCAGTTCCGACACCCCCGCACCGACACCCCGCTCACGCTCGGCGAGCGCTCCCAGATTCGCGTTGTTGCCGACCACGACCCGAACACCGAGCCGCTCGGACAGTTTCGCGCCCACCGGCACATCCACCCAGCCGATGTTCGGCCCGTACCGCACCACACCGTCGCCCTGCCGAACCATCCCGCAGAACGCGAGACCCACACCCACGCAGACACTGTCGCGTCCTGCCGTGTCGATCATCGTCTCGGCCAGCACCGCCAGGGATTCGATCACTTCGTCGGGATCGAAAGCCGCACTCTCACGCGGCGTTTCACGCCGGTCGAGAATCACACCGCCCAGACCGACCCGCGCTACCGCGAGCCGATCCGCGCCGACGTCCAGCGCGAGCACGAATACCCGCTCCGACTCCGGCCGCACCACCAGCGACGGCCGACCGGCCTTCCCGGTCTGGCGTGGCAGTTGCTCACTCACCAGCCCGGCAGCGGCCAGATCGGTGGTCAGCGCCAGAATTGTGCTGCGGTTCAGGCCCATTCGCTCGGCCAGCTCCGCCCGCGAGACCGGCCCGCTCAGATGGACGTGGCGCAACAGCACGGCGAGATTACGTGTTCGGATCTCGTCCGGGGCGGGTGCAGCCCTCATCCGGCCCAGCCTTCCCGGTCGATGGTCAACTTCCTGGCAGCGAACGCTTGCGCGACAGCGCGTCCACCCCCGCCGCGAGCAGCAGGACAAATCCTGTCACAACGAATTTCGTGCCCGCGCTGTAGCCCATCAGGCCCATCCCGTTGTTGATCACCGCGACCACCGCGGCACCGAGTACCGCATCGAGCATCCGGCCACGACCACCGAACAGGCTGGTCCCACCGATCACCGCCGCACCGACTGCGGTGAGCAGAACATCGGAACCGCCGGTGTTCGGATCGACCGAGTTGGCCCGCGAGGCCGCGATCAAACCGCCGACGGCGGCCATCGTCGAGCACAGCACGAAGGCGCTGATCTTGATCCGGTCGACCGGAATGCCCGCGCGCCGAGCCGCTTCCACGCTGCCGCCGACCGCGTAGACATGCCTGCCGAACGAAGTGCGATTGAGCACGAACGTCCACAGCAGCAACAGCGCGATGATGATCGGCACCACGATCGGCATGCCCTGCAGCGAGTTGACCTCCGGGTTGCGACTGCGCTCGTCGTTGAGCACCAGCACCGCTATCCCCGCGACCACCGCGACCGTGGCGATCCGCAACGCGACCACCGGTGCCGTCTCGCCGGTCAGCCCCAGCGTGGTGCGCGCTCGCAACTTTCGGTACTGCACCAACGAGAACCCACCCACCAGCACCAGGTACATGACCCAGCCGAGCAGCGGCGGCACATTCTTGTTGGCGATCGCCAGGATCGTCTCGTCGTGGATGGAGATGTTGCGGCCGTTGTCCATGATCTTCAGTGCCACGCCCTGCAGCGCCAGGAACGCGGCCAGCGTCACGACGAACGACGGCACCCCGATCTTCACCACGATCGCGCCGATGGTCAGCCCGATCACCACACCGGTGAGCAACGAGACGAGCACCGCCGCGTACCAGGGCCAGCCCTTGTCGGTGAGCAGGACCGCGAGCACCGCGGCACACACACCGCTGGTGAAGCCGGCCGACAGATCGATCTCCCCGAGCAGCAGCACGAAGATCAAGCCCATGGCGATCACCGCGATGGCGGCGCCCTGGGTGAGCAGGTTCGCGATATTGCCCTGGGTCATGAACACCGGCCGCGCGATCCAGAACACGACCGACAGCACCACCAGCGCGATAACCGAGGGCAAGGCGCCCATGTTGCCGCCACGAATCCGCGCGACATAGCCGGTGACCAACCCGGTCACCGGTGCGGCAGGCTCGGTGGCCTTGTCCGTGACAACCACGCTCATGCCTGCACTCCGATTCCGAGACTCCCGCTGCGGCCGGAGGTGATCAGTTCGACGACCTGCGAATGCGTCACCTCGGCGGTCCGTACCTGTGCGGCCATCCGGCCCAGATACAGCGCCGCGATCCGATCCGACACCGCGAAGACGTCGTTCATGTTGTGCGAGATCAGCACCACCGCAAGACCTTTGTCGGCCAGGCGGCGCACCAGTTCGAGAACCTGCTGAGTCTGGGCGACGCCGAGCGCCGCGGTCGGCTCGTCCAGAATCACCACCTTGCTGTTCCACAGCACGGCCTTGGCGATGGCGACGGTCTGGCGTTGTCCGCCGGACAGGCTGGCCACCTTCTGACGCACGGACTTCACCGTGCGCACCGACAGCCCGGCCAGGGTCGCACCCGCGAGCTCCTCCATGCCGTATTCGTCGAGCACGAGGCCGTGCTTCTTCTCCCGGCCGAGGAACATGTTCTGCACGATGTCGAGGTTGTCGCAGAGCGCGAGATCCTGGTAGACGATCTCGATCCCCAGTTCGGCCGCGTCTCGCGGATTGCCGATCTGCACCGGCTCACCGTCGAACAGCACTTCGCCCGCATCGATCGCATGGGTGCCGCCGATGCATTTGACCAGGGTCGACTTTCCTGCGCCGTTATCGCCGACGAGGGCCGTCACCTCACCGCGGTAGGCGGAGAAGTCGATATCGTGCAGGACATGGACCGGACCGAAACTCTTCTCTAATCCGCGTAATTCGATGAGCGGGGTGTCGGTCATCAGCGGACGCCGTTGTCCGCGCAGAGCTTGGTGAACTCACCGGTGCACAACTCGGCCTTGTCGACGAAGCCGTCCGCCACGACGTCGTTCACGTTGTTCTTGAAGATCGCCTTCGGCTCGAGAAGCACCGCGGGCACCTTCGACTTCGCCTCGGGATCGTCGACAGTGCTCGGCGCCTCGCCCTTCTCCCCGTTGGCCAGCGCGATCGCCAGCTTCGCGCCGGCGGCGGCCTCGAGCTTGATCGCCTTGTACACGGTCATGCACTGATCACCGGCCAGGACGTTCTGCAGACCCTGGACCGTGGCGTCCTGACCTGTCACCGGGATCTGCCCGTTCAGCTTCTGCTTCTTCAGCACTGCGATGGCCGCGTTGGCCAGCCCGTCGTTAGCCGCGACGGTGCCGCCGAGGTTCGGCGTGCCGGTGAGCATCTGTTCGAAGATGGTGCCCGCCTTGGTGTTGTCCCATTCCGGAACGGCCTGATCCGGGCCCTTCACATATTCGCCCGCGTCGAACTTCGGCTTCAGCGCGCCGTCGTATCCGCTCTTGAACAGGGCGGCGTTGTTGTCGGTCGGGCCGCCGTTGAGGTAGGCGACCACCGGCTTGGCTGCTTGCTTGTCGGCCAAGCACTTCGCGAGGCCGTCGCCCATGAGCTGTCCGACCTTCACGTTGTCGAACGACACGTAATACGGCGCACCGCCGCCGAGAGTCAGCCGGTCGTAGTCGATCACGGTGACGCCCTGCGCTTTTGCCTTCTGAATGACGGCCTTGCCGGTGCCGCTGTCGAGGTTGGTGATCATCAGCACCGAGGCGCCGTTGGTGATCATCTGATCGGCGATCGTCTGGAAGGCGTTCTTGTCGCCCTGGGCATTCTGGATGTCGGCCTTGATCCCCGCGGCGTCGAACGCCTGCTGGAGGTACTTGCGATCCGCCGTCTCCCACCGCGCCGAGGTCTTGCTGTCGGGCAGGATGACGCCGATCTTGGCGCCGCCACTTCCCGAGGAGTTCGAAGTGTCGTCGCCGCAGGCGGTGAGCGAAGTGAGAAGTGCGATCGAGACGGCCGCGATGCCGAAGATCCCCTGACGCATGAGCGTGGGCCTTTCGTGGAACCACCGCCTGTGGCGGTTGAGCTGGAGCGAATGTTGTTCTCGACAACATACTCCAGGGTGACCTGGCCCACACAGGAATCGGACATAGTGGTCCCCGCGGGTTTCCGGGAACGCAAAAAGGCCCTCCAACCGAAGTTGGAGGGCCTTTCGCAAAGATGTTCCGGCAGTGTCCTACTCTCCCACACCCTGTCGAGTGCAGTA